>NZ_JBDPMF010000004.1:0-509927 GCF_039871645.1 Mycobacterium sp. B14F4
ACGGGTCCAAGACAAACTCAACAGCCGACCCCGACCCACCCTGAATCTCGACACTCCAGCCCAACGCCTAGCCGCCCTCCTCGACCAAGCCGCGTAGCCGCATTGCACTAACCACTTGACTTTGAGCGTCGGTTTGTCTGCACAACTTCAGTTTCGGCGCAGAGGTGTTACCGGCGGCGGACGGTGCGCTGCACTCCGCGCATCTTCGCCTGCGCAGGCAGCGGCCCCTTAGGCATCGCTGCGGGGCCCACCTTGGTGCCGAGCGCGGCCAGCCGGGACTCCAGCGAGTCCATCTGCTTGACCGTGATGTTGGCCGGCAGCTTCGACAGGTGACGCTGCAGCTTGCTCAGCGGCACCTCACCCTCCCCGTTGCCGATGACGATGTCGTAGATCGGTACGTCGCCGACCAGCCGGGCGGTGCGCTTCTTCTCCTGAGCCAGCAGCGGCTTGACCCGGTTCGGCGCGCCCTCGCCGACGAGGATCACACCGGGGCGTCCGATCACCCGGTGCACGGCGTCGAAGTGGCCGGTGGCCGCCACGCCGGGCGTCACCCGCCACTTGCCCTGAAGCTGGTCCAGCGCCCACGCGGCGGCGCCGGTCTGGCCCTCGGCCTTGCGGTAGACCGACTTCTGCGCGCGCCTGCCGAAGATGATGAACGCCACCAGCGCGCCGAGCACGACGCCGAGCGGGATCATCATGTACATGGTGAAGCCGCCCGCGAAGATGCCGAGCGCCACCGACGCCCCGACGATCAGCACGAACGCGGCGATCATGTACGGCAGTAGCCGCTTGTCCTCTTTGCGCTGAATCTGGAACGCCTGCCAAAGCTGGCTGCGTCGCTGCTTGGACGCCGCCTTACGGGCCGCCTTGGCCTCGGCCTTCGCCGCCTTGGTGGCAGCGGGTTTGCGGGTTTTCGCCATTGGTTCAGGATACGGAGTCTGATGTCGCCGCCGTCGCGGCTCCGGTGGGCCGCGAAGCGACCGCCTGGGCATACAACCTGCCGGCTCGGTAGGACGACCGCACCAGCGGACCCGCCAGCACGCCGGCGAATCCCAGTTCCTGCGCGAAGCGCTCGTGCTCGACGAACTCCTCGGGCTTGACCCAGCGCTCCACCGGATGGTGTCGCGCCGACGGGCGCAGGTACTGGGTGATGGTGACGAGGTCACAACCGGCGTCGAGCAGGTCGCGTAGCGCGGTGCGGACCTCCTCGGGCGTCTCGCCCATGCCGAGGATCAGGTTCGACTTGGTGACGAGCCCGTACTCGCGCGCCGCGGTGAGTACCGCGAGGCTTCGCTCGTAACGGAACGCGGGCCGGATCCGCTTGAAAATCCGCGGCACCGTTTCGACGTTGTGCGCCAACACTTCCGGACGCGCCGCGAAGACCTGCTCGAGCAGGGCTGGGTCGGCGTTGAAATCGGGGATCAGCAGCTCCACGCCGGTGTTCGGGTTGAGCGCTTTGATCGCGCGCACCGTCTCGGCGTAGAGCCACGCTCCGCCGTCGGGCAGATCGTCGCGGGCCACTCCGGTGACCGTCGAGTACCGCAGGCCCATCGCCTGCACGCTCTCGGCGACCCGGCGCGGCTCGTCACGGTCGAGATCGGCGGGCTTGCCGGTGTCGATCTGGCAGAAGTCGCAGCGGCGGGTGCACTGCTCGCCGCCGATCAGGAAGGTGGCCTCGCGGTCCTCCCAGCACTCGAAGATGTTCGGGCAGCCGGCTTCCTCGCAGACCGTGTGCAGGCCCTCGCGGCGGACCAACGCCTTGAGCTCGGAGTACTCCGGGCCCATCCGCGCCCTGGTCTTGATCCACGGCGGCTTGCGCTCGATCGGCGTCTCGGCGTTGCGGGCCTCGAGACGCAGCAGCTTCCGACCATCAGGCGCGACTGTCACTGGGTCAACGGTACCCTCAGCCGCCCGTCGAGCACGTCGTCGACGGCGCGGGCCACCTGCGTGACGACGTCGTCGACGCTCACCGGGCGGCCGAGCTCGGCCGTCAGCGACGTCACGCCGGCATCGGAGATGCCGCACGGCACGATCGCCGAGAACGCGCTCAGGTCGCAGTCGCAGTTCAGCGCGAACCCGTGCAGCGTCGTCGCCCGCGACACCCGGATCCCGATCGCGGCGATCTTGCGGGCCGGCCCGCGCTCGTCGGCGGCCACCCACACCCCCGACCGGCCCGCTACCCGGCCGGTCTGCAGGCCCAAGGTGGCGCAGACGGTGATCAATGATTCCTCAAGGCGCCGAACGAAATTCACCACATCGAGCGGCTCGGCCAGGCCGATGATGGGATAGCCCACCAGCTGGCCGGGACCGTGCCAGGTGATCTTGCCGCCCCGGTCGGTGTCGACGACGGGAGTGCCGTCCAGTGGGCGTTCATGCGCTTCGGTGCGTCTGCCCGCGGTGTAGACCGGCGGATGCTCCAGCAGCAGCAGCGTGTCCGGTCCGCCGGCCACCCGCGCGTCGACCAGCTCGCGCTGCAGCCGCCACGCGTCCTGGTAGCCGAGCGTCCCGAGCCTGCGCACCTCTATCGGCGCGGACGCCGACCGAATCGACGTTGCCACGCCGTCGACGCTACTCCCGGTCACGAGCCGGCCGGTGCCGTCGCGAAGGTCAGCGCCTCACCGATGGTGTTGTGGTGGAACACGAAGCCGGCGCGTTCCAGCGCTGCCGGAATCGCCCGCTGGCCGCCGAGCAGACCCTCGTCGGCGAACTCGCCCAGCACGGTGCGCAGTGCGAAGCCCGGCACCATCAGCGGGGTCGGGCGGTTGACCGCGCGGCCCAGTGCGGTGGTGAACTCCGCGTTGGTGACCGGCGCGGGACCGGTGAGGTTGACCGGGCCGGACAGCGAGTCGGTGCCGATCGCGAACAGAAGCGCTCGAATCTCGTCCTCGAGGCTGATCCACGGCATGTACTGGCGGCCGTTGCCCAGTCGCGCGCCGAGGCCCAGCGAGAACAGCGGCCGCAGCCGACTCATCATCCCGCCCGACGGCGCCAGCACCAGCCCGGAGCGCACCAGCACCACACGGGCGCCGTCCTGCTGCGCCGCCCACGTGGCGGCCTCCCAGTCGACGCACAGATCGGCGAGGAAGCCGTCTCCGGCCGGTGCGGTCTCGTCGGTGACACGCCCGCCCGTGTCGCCGTAGTACCCGACCGCGCTAGCGTTGATCAGCACCGGGACCCCGGCCTCGGCGACCGCGGCGGCCAGCACCTCCGTCGGTCCGATGCGGCTGTCGCGCAGGCTCTGCTTGAACGCCCCCGACCAACGTTTCTCGCCGACGTTGACGCCGCACAGGTTCACCACGGCATCGACGTCGGCCAACGCACCGGAGTCGAACTCGCCGGCGTCGGGGTTCCAGAACACCTCGTCGGCGTTCGACGGCGCACGGCGCACGATCCGAACCACCCGGCGGTCAGTGGCCCGCAGGGCGTAGACCAGCGCCGTACCGATCAGGCCGGACGAACCGGCAATCGCGACGACGGCTTCGGACACGACAGGCGCAAGCCCTTCCCTATAGGCCTTCTACAGGCCCAAGTCGGCCTCGAATGCGCCCTCTTCGAGCCGGCGCTTGATGGTGGTCAGGAAGCGGCCCGCGTCCGCGCCGTCGATCAGCCGGTGGTCGTAGGTCAGCGGCAGGTAGCACACCGAACGCACGCCGATCGACTCGTTGCCGAACTCGTCGGCGATCACCCGCGGCCGTTTCACGATCGCGCCGGTGCCCAGCATCGCCGCCTGCGGCGGCACCAGGATGGGCGTGTCGAACAGCGCACCCTGGCTGCCGATGTTGGTGATCGTGAACGTGCCACCGGACAACTCGTCGGGCTTCAGGTCACCCGAGCGGGCGCGCGCGGCGATGTCGGCGATCGCGCGGGCCAGCCCGCCGAGCGAGAGGTCGCCGGCGTTCTTGATCACCGGCGACAGCAGGCCCTGCTCGGTGTCGACAGCGAAGCCGAGGTGCTCGGCGTCGTAGTAGGTGATCTCCTTGGTTTCCTCGTTGTAGCTGGCATTGACGTTCGGATGCGACTTGAGCGCGTCGATCACCGCGCGGGCGATGAACGGCAGATACGTCAGGTTCACGCCCTCGCGCTCGGCGAAGTCGTTCTTCGCGCGTGCGCGCAGCGCCACGATGCGGGTCATATCGACCTCGTGGGTCTGCGTCAATTGCGCTGTGGCCTGCAGGGATTCGCGTGTCTTCTTGGCCGTCAGCTGACGGATCCTGGTGGCCTTCTGTTTGGTGCCGCGCAGGTGTGCCAGCGGTGCGGGCGAGGCGTTGGCCTGCGCCATCGAGGCGGCCGGGGCCTTGCCCGGTGCCTCGGCGGCCTTCTCCGTCGACGCTGCGGGCGCCTTCTTGGCCTCCGCGGCGGCCAGCACGTCCTGCTTACGGATGCGTCCGCCGACCCCGGTGCCCGTCACGGTGGTGAGGTCGACGTCGTTCTCCGCGGCCAGCTTGCGCACCAGTGGGGTGACGTACGGACCGGAGTCACCCGACGGCTGCGCCTGCGGCTTGGATTCCGGCTTGGTCTGTTGTGCCGGTTGTGGTTTGGGTTCCGGCTTGGGTTCGGGTTTCGGCTCGGGCTTGGCTTCCTGCTTCGGCTCGGGCTCCGGTTCGGGTTCCGGTTCGGGCTCGGGCTCGGGCTCTGGTTCCGGTTTCGGTTCCGGTTCGCGCTTCGATTCCTCGGCGGTGTCGGCGTCGCCGCCGGTCTCTTCGCTCGAGCGCTCATCGCCGATCTTGGCGAGCTCACCGCCCACCTCGACCGTGTCGTCCTCTTCGGCGGTGATGGAGATGAGTGTGCCCGCCACCGGCGAGGGGATCTCGGTGTCGACCTTGTCCGTCGACACCTCTAGCAACGGCTCGTCGACCTCGACGGTGTCGCCGACCTTCTTCAGCCAGCGGGTCACGGTGCCTTCGGTGACCGACTCGCCGAGTTCGGGCATCAGCACCGGTGTCGCGTCGCCGGAAGGCTTGGCGGCAGGCTTGGACTTCGACTCGGACTTCGACTCGGGTTCGGGTTCGTCCTGCTCCTCGGCGGCGGGTTCGGGTTGCGACGCCGGCTCCTCGGCGGGCTTCTCTTCCACGGCAGGCTCTTCCTCCGCAGGCTCTTCGTCATCGCCCTGGTCCTCGTCGGCGGAGGTGTCCTCACCGCCTGAGTCCTCGGAGCCGTCCTCGGCCGAGTCGCCGATGACCGCCAACTCGCCGCCGACCTCGACCGTGTCGTCTTCCTGGGCGACGATCTTCGTCAGCACACCGGACGCGGGAGCGGGGATCTCGGTGTCCACCTTGTCGGTGGAGACCTCCAGCAGTGGCTCATCCTGCTCGACCGTGTCGCCCTCTTGCTTGAGCCATCGGGTAACTGTCCCTTCGGTGACGCTCTCGCCGAGTGCGGGCATCTGGACGGAGATGGCCATTGATTGACTCCCTCGCTCCCTTGAACGGTCGGTCAGTCCTGCTGGGTCGAATGTCTGCAAACCCATCCTGTCACGTCCGGGCCGAGTGTTCGCCGCAGACCTTCGGACCTGTCGCTCTGGCACTATCGAAGGAGGTGAGCGAAGGGAGCGCGGGCAGGAGTGGGTCTGTTCGACAGGTTTCGGCGCGGCAAGCGCGGCGGTAAGGGGTCGGGCAGCGACCCGGCCGCGGATCTGAAGTATCTGCGTCAGTGGGTCGCCGAGCACACCGGTGTGGAGGCGTTCGTGGAGCCGAAGACCACCGTCACCGACGTCACCGTGGTGCTGGTGGCCGCCGACGGCGAATGGACCCGGCGCCGCGCCGGGGGAGACGCCGGCGCTCGGCGACTCTCCGAGCGCCTCAACATTCCCGTCTACGACGTGCAGAAGGTCGGCTACCCGCAGCGGATGCGCGACTACGACGAGCGCAGGCGCATCGAGCGTCGTCGAGCTGCGCGCGAGGAACTCGAAGGGCGCTGACGAACGTCCTGATACGGTACCGGCGGTCCCACTCAACCACGGGAGGCGCGATGGGGGAGATCACCGAGCGGTACGTGGACAGCAGCGACGACGTGCGCATCGCGGTCTACGAACAAGGCAACCCCGACGGCCCCACCCTGGTGCTGGTGCACGGCTGGCCGGACTCGCACGTGCTGTGGGACAGCGTGGTGCCGCTGCTGGCGGACCGCTTCCGCATCGTGCGATTCGACGATCGCGGGGTAGGTAAATCATCTGTGCCCAAACGGGTTTCGGCCTACCGGATGGGACGGTACGCCGACGACTTCGCGGCCGTGATCGCCGCGGTGAGCCCCGGCGAGCCCGTCCACGTGCTGGCCCACGACTGGGGCTCGTCGGCGATCTGGGAGTACCTCGCCCGCCCGGACGCCCGCGACCGCGTCGCGTCGTTCACCTCGATCTCCGGTCCGAGCGCCGACCACCTCAACCGCTATGTGATCGGCAGCCTGATGCGGCCCTACCGGCCGCGGCGGTTCGTGCGCGGAGTCGCGCAGATGCTGCGCCTGACCTACATGGGGCTGTTCTCGATCCCGGTGCTGGCGCCGATGTTCATCCGCCGGTCCTTCCGCAGGGGCGCGCTAGCGCGCATGCTGACCCAGCGCGACGGCATTCCAGCCGACAGGGTGCGCCATTCGTCCGATCTGCCCACCGACGCGGCCAACAGCATCAGGGTCTACGCCGCCAACTACTGGCGGTCGATGACCAAGGCCCGCAAGGACCACTACGTCGACGTCCCGGTTCAGCTCCTCGTCAACGTCAGGGACCGGTTCGTTCGGCCGTACGTCTACGAGGACACCCAGCACTGGGCGCCGCGGCTGTGGCGCCGCGACGTCGTGGCCGGTCACTGGTCGCCGATGTCGCACCCGCAGGTGATCGCGCGGTCGGTCGAGCAGCTCGTGGACCATCTCGAGGGCAAGCCGCCGTCGCGCGAGCTGCTGCGTGCACAGGTCGGCCGGCCACGCGAATACTTCGGTGACACACTGGTTTCGGTGACCGGTGCGGGTAGCGGCATCGGCCGCGCGACGGCGCTGGCGTTCGCGAGCGAGGGAGCCGAGGTCGTCGTCAGCGACATCGACGAGGGCACCGTCAAGGAGACCGCGGCCCAGGTCACCGCGCGCGGCGGCGTCGCGCACGCGTACACCGTCGACGTGTCCGACACCGACGCCGTCGAGCGCTTCGTCGACCGGCTGTGCGCGGAGCACGGCGTGCCCGACGTCGTGGTCAACAACGCCGGCGTGGGTCACGCCGGGCGGTTCCTCGACACCCCGCGCGAGGAGTACGACCGCGTGCTGGCCATCAACTTCGGCGGAGTCGTCAACTGCTGCAGGTCTTTCGGGCGTCGCATGGTGGACCGCGGAGCCGGTGGGCACGTGGTCAACATCTCGTCGATGGCGGCCTACTCACCGCAGCAGTCGATGAACGCCTACGCCACCAGCAAGGCCGCGGTGTTCATGTTCTCCGACTGTCTGCGGGCCGAACTCGGCGAGGCCGGCATCGGATTGACCACGGTGTGCCCGGGCGTCATCGACACCAACATCGTGCACACCACCCGGTTCGACGCGCCCGCCAACAAGCGCGGCAAGGTCGAGGGTCGTCGCGCACAACTCGAGAAAGCTTTCAGCGCGCGGCGATACGGTCCGGACAAGGTCGCCAAGGCGATCGTCGCGGCGGTCAAGAAGAACAAGCCGATCCGGCCGGTCGCGCCGGAGGCCTACATCCTCTACGGCGTGGCGCACCTGGCGCCGCAGGCGATGCGCAGTTCGGCGCGCGCCAACGTCGTCTAGCCGCCGGCAATCAGCCGTTCGTGGCTATGTCTTCGAGGACGGCGAACATCGTCCGCGTCGGTACGCCGGTTCCGCCCTTGCCGGTGTAACCCCACGGGCCGCCGGTGTTGTAGGCAGGGGCCGCGATGTCGATGTGCGCCCACTGCACACCGTCGCGGACGAACTCCCGCAGATACGTGCCCGCGACGAGCATGCCGGCGTACCGCGACCCGCTGACGTTGGCGAGGTCGGCCACCGTGGACTTGAGCTCGTCCTTGAGTTCCTCGGGCAGCGGCATCGGCCATGCGTTCTCGCCGACGCTTTGCGAGATCCCGGCGACCCGGTCGCGGAACTCGTCGCTGCCCATCACGCCCGGGGTGCGGGCGCCCAGCGCCACCGTCTGGGCGCCGGTCAGCGTCGAGGTCTCGATCAGATAGTCCGGGTCGTCCTGGCAGGCCCGCACGATCGCGTCGGCCAGGATCAGCCTGCCCTCGGCGTCGGTGTTGAGCACCTCGACGGTGATCCCGCCGTACTGGGTCAACACGTCGCCGGGGCGCTGGGCGGTCGACGACGGCATGTTCTCGGCCATCGGCACGGTGGCGATCACGTCGATGGCAAGCTTCCGCCTGGCAGCCAGCACCACGGTCGCGATCACGGCGGCGGCGCCGCCCATGTCGGAGGTCATGTGGTGCATGTTCGCCGCGGGTTTGATCGAGATGCCGCCGGTGTCGAAGGTGATGCCCTTGCCGACGAGGGCAACCTTCCTGCCCTTGCGTTTCGCGCCGCGGTGTGACAGGCGCACCAGTCGCGGCGGGCGCGACGAACCCTTGCCTACGCCGATGATCCCGCCGAAGCGGTCCTTCTCCAGCGCCTTGTCGTCGAGGATCTCCACTTCGAGCCCGGCCGCCTCTCCCAAAGCCCGTGCGCGCTTGGCGAATTCGGCGGGGAACAGGTGGCTGGGCGGGGTGTTGACGAAGTCGCGGGCGGTGGCCACCGCGGTCGCGATGTCGGTCGCCCGCTGCGCCGCGTCCTTGGTTGCCGACTTGGTGTCGGCGGTCAGCGCGGTGATCGCGCGCAGGCCCGCATCTTTCGGGGCGGTCTTGTCGCTGCGGAACTCGGTGAACCGGTAAGCGCCGAGGATCAGCCCCTCGATCGCCGCGGACAGGTCGAGATCCGACAGCGTGGTGAGCGCGGACTCGGTGCCGTTGAGCGAGCGCGCCGCCACCCCCGCCGCACGGCGGATGGCGTCGGCGCCGAAGGTGTCGCGACTCTTCCCGAGCCCGACCGCCAGCACGCTGGCCACCGGAAGCGACGGCGCGACGACACGGGTGAGCTGCTCGGCGCCGCCCTTGGCCCCGAGCGCCTCCAGCGCGACCTCGATCTCGCCGATCGCCTCGGCGTCGAGGAACGGGCTGCCCACCACCGTGGCGGTCGCATCGTCGTCCGCACCGCTGACCACCGGCACGATCAGCACCGAGGAGCCGACCTTTCGCTTGGGTAGCGACGAGCTGACGGTGACGCTGGGGGCCTGGTATCCGACCTGTGCTGGGCTCACGAGCCCTTACCCTAGCTTCAGCCGCCGACGTGCAGGTCGTAGGCCGTTACCGGGCTTTCGAAACCCTTGAGCGTCAACGGATCCAGTTGGGTTGCCGGCCAGTGGGACAACGCTCCGCGCACCTCGGCCGACGCCAGCACCTGTCCCGGCGCCGCGGCGGCGACCAGGCGTGCGGCCAGGTTGACCGGCGTGCCGAAGTAGTCGCCGGCCAGCGCCAGCACCCGACCGTAGGCCAGCCCGGCGCGGACCTGCAGACCTTCCTCCCGGGCTCGCGGGTGGTCGACGAGATCGATCGCCACCTTCGCCAGCAGCTCGGCTGTCGAAGTCACCCACATGACCTCGTCGCCGATGAACTTCACCACCCGGCCACCGTCCGCATGCACCAGGTCGGCGATCGCGCCCCCGAATTCCAGGAGAAGCCCCGACAGCTCGTTGGGTGTGAGCCGCTGGGTCAGCGCCGTGAAACCGGTGAGATCGGCGAATCCGATGCCGCAGGTGACGCTCGCCGACGCGTCGGTGATGACCCGCTCGAAGTGGGTGCGGGCGCTCACGACGTGCTGGCGCCAGATCGTGTCGATCAGGTTCCCGAGGCGCGCGGTGGCTTCGGCGATCGCGCGGTAGGCCCGGGCGGTAGTCAGCTCGTCGCCGCTGTGCGTCATCAGCAGGTCGGGTTGGGCCACCCGGACCATGGTTCCGCCCGCTTCGGCGAGCCGGGCCATCGTGTTGCCGAGCACCCGCAGGAAGGCCAGGGCCGCTTCATCGCCCACGAGCGTTCGCATCGCGACCCATGCCGACAGTCCCTCGACGTCGGTCTGGCTCAGGGCGGGCACGTCCGGGTCGGCAACGCCGAGGCCCAGCACCGCCCATGCCTGCGCGACCTGTTCGAAAGACACGCCCAGCGCATCGGCGGCAGTGCGCAGGGTGTAGGTCGGGCGCCCCGACCACTGCAGCGCGTCGCCTGCGAGGCCGAACAGCCGGCCGCGGCGTTCGGCCTCGACCATCTCCTCGGCGGTGAACCCGAGCGAGTCCAGATACTCGATCAGCGCGGCCCGCTGCCGCGCGTCGGCTATCCCCGCGGCTTGCAGCGCGTCGAGATCGACCACCCGCACAAGTGTGCCAATTGCGGGGGCGGATTAGGGTGGATCGGCGTGACGCACGCTGAGATGAACAACGTGATGAAGGGCCCGCTGGAAGACCGGCACCGCGAACTGGGCGCCAGCTTCGCCGAATTCGGCGGCTGGCTGATGCCGGTGTCCTATGCGGGGACGGTCAGCGAGCACACCGCGACGCGGACGACCGTCGGCCTGTTCGACGTCAGCCACCTCGGCAAGGCGCTGGTGCGCGGGCCCGGCGCCGCGGCTTACGTCAACTCCGCGCTGACCAACGACCTGCGCCGCATCGGACCGGGCAAGGCACAATACACGTTGTGCTGCAACGACTCCGGCGGCGTCATCGACGATCTGATCGCCTACTACGTCTCCGACGACGAGATCTTCCTCGTGCCCAACGCCGCGAACACGGCCGCTGTCGTCGCCGCGCTGGTCGAGCGGGCGCCGAGCGGGCTGACGATCACCGACGAGCACCGGTCCTACGCGGTGCTCGCCGTGCAGGGGGCGAAGTCGGCCGAGGTGCTCGGCGGGCTCGGGCTGCCGACTGACATGGATTACATGGGCTACGCGGACGCCGAGTTCGGCGGTGCGCCCGTGCGGGTGTGCCGTACCGGATACACCGGCGAACACGGCTACGAACTGTTGCCCGAGTGGGACGCCTCGGCCGTGGTGTTCGATGCCCTCGTCGAGGCGGTGACCGCGGTGGGCGGTGAACCCGCGGGTCTCGGTGCACGGGACACGCTGCGCACCGAGATGGGCTATCCGCTGCACGGGCACGAGTTGTCGCTGGAGTTCTCGCCCCTGCAGGCGCGCTGCGGCTGGGCCATCGGATGGTCCAAGGACGCGTTCTGGGGACGCGATGCCTTGCTGGCCGAGAAGGAGACGGGTCCACGACGGTTGCTGCGGGGACTCAAGGCGGTCGGCCGGGGGGTGCTGCGCGCCGACCTCACGGTGCTCGCCGGCGAGCGGCCGGTGGGGGTGACGACGTCGGGAACGTTCTCTCCGACACTGAAAGTCGGCATCGGGCTGGCGATGATCGACACCGACGCCGGGATCGCCGAGGGTGACCGCGTCGCGGTCGACGTCCGCGGTCGCGCGGTGGAGTGCGAAGTGGTCAAGCCACCGTTCGTCGCGGCAAAAACCCGGTAGCGGTGCGGATATACACTTGCTGCATGACTGACGGCCCCCTCGAGTTCACGGTTGAGCGCAACGCGAATCCGGCGAGCGATGAGGTACGGGCGTCGATTCTGGCCAATCCCGGGTTCGGCCAGTACCACACCGACCACATGGTCTCGATCGACTGGCGGGAGGACGGGGTCGAGGGTGAGGGCTGGCAGAACGCACGGGTGATGCCGTACGGCCCCATCGAGCTCGACCCGTCGGCGATCGTGCTGCACTACGCGCAGGAGATCTTCGAAGGGCTCAAGGCTTACCGGTGGGCGGACGGCTCGATCGTGTCGTTCCGGCCGGAGGCCAACGCCGCCCGGCTGCGCTCCTCGGCCCGCCGGATGGCGATCCCCGAGTTGTCCGAGGACGTCTTCATCGAGTCGTTGCGCCAGCTGATCGCCGTCGATCAGCAGTGGGTGCCGCCGGCCGGGGGCGAAGAGTCGCTGTACCTGCGTCCGTTCGTCATCGCGACCGAGCCCGGACTCGGCGTGCGGCCGGCCAACCAGTACCGCTATCTCGTGATCGGTTCACCGGCCGGGGCCTACTTCAAGGGCGGGATCAAGCCGGTGAGCGTGTGGCTGTCCACCGAGTACGTGCGCGCCTGCCCGGGCGGCACGGGGGCGGCGAAGTTCGGCGGCAACTACGCGGCGTCGCTTCTGGCGCAGGCGCAGGCGGCCGCCAACGACTGCGACCAGGTGGTGTGGCTCGACGCCGCCGAACGCCGCTATGTCGAGGAGATGGGCGGGATGAACCTGTTCTTCGTCTTCGGCAGCGGCGGGTCGGCCCGCCTGGTCACTCCCGAGCTGAGCGGCTCCATCCTGCCCGGCGTGACGCGGGACTCGTTGTTGCAGTTGGCAACTGACGCCGGCTTCACCGTCGAGGAGCGCAAGATCGACGTCGACGAATGGCAGAAGAAGGCGGCGGCGGGCGAGATCACCGAGGTGTTCGCCTGTGGGACCGCCGCGGTGATCACCCCGGTGGCCCGGGTCAAGCACGCCGAGGGCGATTTCACCATCGCCGACGGAGGGCCAGGTGAGATCACCATGGCGTTGCGCGACACGCTGACGGGTATCCAGCGCGGCACGTTCGCCGACACGCACGGCTGGATGGCCCGGCTCAGCTGAGGACGGCTGCGCCGGGCCACCGCGCGGGTCAGGCGCCGGTCACCGACCAGACGTCGTGCGCCACGCCGACGCCCTCCGCGGCCGACGGCGGCTGAATGCCCTCCTCGGTGATGACGTCGATGAACATGTCGTCGGTCCTTGGCGCATTCTCGACGGCTTCTCGATGCGGGTCAGCGGATCGCCATGGCGAGGGCGGCGACCGTGGTGGTCACCTCGATGGCGGCGCCCAGCACGTCGCCGGTGATGCCGCCGAAGCGGCGCACACAGTGGGCCACCAAAAGGGCGCCGCAGGCGATGGCGACCACGACGGCCACCGGTCCCTGCCACGGCCGCGGGCCGGCCAGCGCGGCCAGCGCCGCCACCGCGACGACCCAGGCCGCCACCACCCCGATCGGCTGGGTGCCCGCGACCCGCGCGCCGAGCGAGCTTCCCGCCGCGGCGGGGACGCCGCGCCTGCACGCCACCACCGCAGCCACCCGCCCGGCGGCCACCGCCGCCACCACGCCGACGGCGCTGAGCCCGCTGAACGCCAGCGCCTGCACCAGAATCGCGACCACCGCAGCGGCCACGCCGAAGGGGCCCGCCGAGCCGTCGCGCATCACCGCCAGCGCCCGCTCGGGCGGGCCGTAACAGCCCAGGCCGTCGGCGGTGTCGGAGAGCCCGTCGATGTGCAGTCCGCGGGTGGCCGCCAGCATCACCGCCACCGCCAGCACACCCGGTAATGGGCCCGGCCCGAACGCCCACTGTGCCGCCCACAGCGTCGCGGCCGCCAGCGCACCGAGCGCGACACCGACCACCGGCAGAGCCGTCAGGGCGCCCCGGCCGACGGCGGCCGAGCCACGGACGGGTGCGACGGTGCCGAACGCGAAAGCGCCTGCCACCGAACGGATCACCGGCTACGGCTCCTCGGCTGCGCTGCTGATGCCCGCTTCGTCGAACATCGCCATCCACGCCAGCGTGGCCACCGCGGCCCGCACGACGGGCAGCGCGATCGCCGCGCCGGTGCCCTCGCCGAGGCGCATGCGCATGTCGACGATCGGGTCGAGGCCCAACCGGTCCAGCGCGACGGCGTGGGCCGGTTCGGTGGACCGGTGGCCCGCCTGCCACCACAGCCGTGCGCCGGGTGCAAGCCGCTCGGCGACCAGCGCCGCCGCGGTGACCACCAGGCCGTCGAGCAGCAGGGGCGTGCGACGCACCGCGGCCTGAGCGCAGAATCCCGCCATCGCCGCCAGGTCGGCCCCACCACAGATGCGCAGCAGCGCAACGGGATCGGCGCGGCTGTCCCGGCAGCGGTAGAGCGCGTCGCGCACCGCCGCGGTCTTGCGGGCCCAGCCGCCGTCGTCGATCCCGGTGCCGCGACCCACCACCGCGACCGGCTCGGCGTCGGACAGGGCGGCGATCAACGTCGTTGCGGGAGTGGTATTTCCGATGCCCATGTCACCGGCGATCAGCAGGTCGGCACCGGCGTCGACCTCGTCGTCGGCGATGCGTCGGCCCGCATCGATGGCGGCGGCCGCCTCCCCGGGGGTCAACGCATCCTCGATCGCGATGTTGCCGCTGCCGCGACGCACCTTGTGCGCGCCGACCGGCGCGGCGGTCTCGGCGTCGACGGCGATGTCGGCCACCCGCACCGTCGCCCCTGCGGCCTCGGCCAGCACGTTGATCGCGGCGCCGCCGGCCTGGAAGTTGGCCACCATCTGCGCGGTGACCTCGGCCGGATACGCCGAGACGCCGCACCGCGCGACACCGTGGTCGCCGGCGAAGACCACCACCCGCGCCCGCTCGAACGGCCGCGGCGGGCAGGCGCCCTGACACGACGCCACCCACACCGCCAGATCCTCGAGCCTGCCCAGCGAACCGGGCGGCTTGGTGAGCCGGTCCTGGCGCGCCCGCGCGGCGGCGGCCGCGTCGGCGTCCGGCGGGTCGATCGGGCCGAATGCCGTCATGCCGGCTCCTTGACCGTGACGGGCTGGCCCGCGACCACCAGCACCACCCGGTCACACACGGCGGCCAGCCGCTGGTTCAGCGAGCCCAGTTCGTCGGCGAACCGGCGCCCCGCGGCGGTCGCGGGCACCACCGTCAACCCGACCTCCGGGCTGACCACCGCCAGAGGTGCGGGAAAAGCACTCACCGCGTCCACCAAGTCCTCGGTCTCGGCGCAGACCGGGCCGCCGCTCCACGCACCCGAGCGGTCCATCGCCGCCGTCAGCCACGTGCCGATGTCGTCGACCAGCGTCGCAACGGACACGGCGCGCAATTGTGTTGTCACGTCGGTGCTTTCGACGGTCGACCACCGGTCCCGCCGGCGTTCCCGGTGCGCGGCCACCCGTGCCGCCCAGTCGGCGTCGCCCCCCGGGGCCGGGCCGGTGGCCAGATAGCGCACGGGGGAGCCGTCGGGAACCTCCTCGGCGAGCGCGGTCTCGGCCCACTGCGACTTGCCCGAGCGGATGCCACCGAGCACCAGGGTGCGCACCGGGGTCAGTCGACCTTGTCGCCGCGGTTCACCGTCGGCCGCGGCGCGCGCATCCGGCGCAGCTGCGATGCCCGGCTGGCCGCGTAGAAGCCCAGCCGCCAACCGCTTTCGGTGTTGTCGGGGAACTTCGCGTCGACCATCCGGTTGACCCGGCGCGCGACCAGGAAGCCGTCGATCACCATGACGAGCACCAGCACCAGCATCGCGGGGGAGAGCAGGCGCTGCACCTGGACCGAGGGCACGGCCAGCATCACGAAGATCAGGCCGAGTGCCGACGGCATGAACAGGCCGAGCACGTTGCGGCGCGAGTCGACCAGGTCGCGGACGTACCGCCGGACCGGGCCGCGGTCACGCGGCAGCAGGTAGGCCTCTTCGCCGGCCATCATCTTGTCGCGACGCTGGGCCATCTCCTCGCGGCGCGCGATCTTCTCGGCCTTGCGCTCCTCGCGGGTCAGCTTCGTGCGCATCTCCTTGCGGCGCCGACGCGCCTCGGCGGCGGTCAGCGGGGCGGGCGCCACCGGGCCGCGCTTGCGGGCGGCCTGGCTGCGCTTGGGCGTCGGCCTGCCCTTGGGGGCCGTGGTGCGCGCCGTACTCGCGTCGTCCTGCAGCTCGGCCTCGCCTGTGTCGTCGGACACATCGGGATCGGGGTCGGGTTCGTTGCCTTTTCGACGGCCCAGCAGGTTCACGCCTGCCAGGTTACTTCCGCGGATCCGGTGGACGGCGGCCTGGGGACAAACTCGGGAATAGCGGCGAGAAGAGGTACCGTTGAACCAGTACGCCCCGCACGATGAGGCCTTACAGGAGACGTAATGACAGTTCAGGACGAGTCGGCAGGAACCCCTGGGACGGCAACCGCCACCCACGGTGTGATTCTGACCGACGCTGCTGCCGCCAAGGCCAAGGCGCTGCTGGACCAGGAGGGCCGCGACGACCTGGCCCTGCGCATCGCCGTGCAGCCGGGTGGCTGCGCCGGGTTGCGCTACAACCTGTTCTTCGACGACCGGGCCCTCGACGGTGACCTGACCGCGGAGTTCGGCGGCGTGAACCTGACCGTGGACCGGATGAGTGCGCCGTATGTCCAGGGCGCGACCATCGACTTCGTCGACACCATCGAGAAGCAGGGCTTCACGATCGACAACCCCAACGCCACGGGCTCATGCGCCTGCGGCGATTCGTTCAACTGATCCCGGTGGATCAGTACTGCCCGGCCGAGCGGGGCAGGTAGGAGCACACCAGGATCTCGTCGCCCTGGGCCACCAACTGGGCGACGGCCTGCTGTTCCTCGGTGTCCGACTGTCCGCGTCGCGAGCTGATCGCCGGCGTGACCCGCATGGTGAACAGCACCTGCGCCTGGCTCGGTGACGGTTGCACCATCTTGTCGATCGACGTGACCTCGGCGCTGCTGTACTGCTTGCGGAACGCGTCGCTGGACAGGCCGGCCAACGCCAGGTCGGAGCGCTTCTCCTTCACCGCGTCGAACAGCCCGCACAGCGTGTGCCGTGCGACGGTCTCGTCGTCGCCGTTGGTCAATGCGTCCAGGTACTCCTGGATCGCGGTCTTCGCCGATTCGCCGGTCAGCGCGCCGGAACGCGGTGCCTCGTCGCGCCCACCCGCGAACACGATCGCCAGCACCAACCCGGCGATCGCCGCGACCGCCGCCAGGGCGCCCACGACCAACGGCCAGCGCCGGCGCCTGCGGTAGGGCACCGGCGGCGGGAGCATGCCCGGATAGGCCGACGGTACGTTCTCCGGATACGGGACCGACTGCGGATACATTTGCGGGTTGGTCGGTCCAGCGCCGTATTCGGGCGGGTACGGACCGGTCATAGATTTGCTCCCCCGAGATGTGGGTCGGAATGTGCCTGTCTACAGTGGCGGGCGGGCGTTCGTAGGCAGGTTAGCGCACTAAAATTCCTAGACGACTTAACGAATGAAGGGTGACAATTCGTGACCATCGCGGTGACCGGATCGATTGCGACCGACCATCTGATGCGGTTCCCGGGCAAGTTCTCCGAACAACTGCTGCCCGAGCACCTGCAGAAGGTCTCGCTGAGCTTCCTGGTCGACGATCTGGTGGTGCACCGCGGCGGCGTCGCAGGCAATATGGCGTTCGCCATCGGCACGCTGGGCGGGGATGTGGCGCTGATCGGCGCCGTCGGCCGTGACTTCGACGACTACCGCAGCTGGCTGGAGTCGGTCAACGTCGACACCGACAGTGTGTTGGTCTCCGAGACCGCCTACACCGCGCGCTTCGTCTGCACCACCGACGACGCCATGGCCCAGATCGCCTCGTTCTATCCCGGCGCCATGTCCGAGGCCCGCGACATCTCGCTGGCCGACGTCGTGAAGCGGATCGGCACTCCGGAGCTGGTGATCATCGGCGCCAACGATCCCGAGGCGATGTTCCTGCACACCGAGGAGTGCCGCAAGCTCGGCCTGGCGTTCGCCGCCGATCCCTCGCAGCAGCTGGCCCGGTTGTCCGGCGAGGAGATCCGCAGGCTCATCGATGGTGCCGCGTACCTGTTCACCAACGACTACGAGTGGGATCTGCTGCTGCAGAAGTCGGGCTGGAGCGAGGCGCAGGTGATGAGCCAGATCGGCCTGCGGGTCACCACGCTGGGGCCCAAGGGCGTCGATCTGGTCAGTTCCAACGGCAACTTCATCCACGTCGACGTCGTCCCGGAGAAGCGTCAGGCCGACCCGACCGGTATCGGCGACGCGTTCCGCGCGGGCTTCCTGACCGGTCGCAGCGCCGGGCTGAGCCTGGAGCGCTCGGCGCAGTTGGCCTCCCTGGTCGCCGTGCTGGTGTTCGAGGCGCCCGGGCCCCAGGAGTGGAGCTGGAACCCCGAGGAGGCGGTGCATCGGCTCACCGACGCCTACGGCGACGAGGTCGGCGAGGAGATCGCCGCGGCGCTGGCTTGATTCACGGCCCGGCCGTGGTGAAGTAGCGCTACAGCTGCACTGGATAGTGCGGCTCGCTGATGGTCGGCGTGATGCTGTGCTCGACGAAGATCGCGTGCCACAGCATGAAGATCAGCACGGTCCACAGTCGGCGGCTGTGATCGCTTGTCCCGCTTCGGTGTTCGTCGAGCATGGCGCGCACCGCCGCCAGGTCGACCAGCTCGCCGGCCTGTGACGAGCCGACCGTCGCGTACGCCCAGTCCAGTAGCTCGCCGGCCCGCAACCAGTGCCGAATCGGCACCGGGAAGCCGAGCTTGGGGCGGTTGAGCACATGTGCGGGGACGATCGGCTCCAGTGCGCGCCGCAGCGCGAATTTCGTTGTCGCCCTGGTGATCTTCTGGTCGAACGGCAGCCGAGACGCGACGGCGAACACCTCGGGGTCGAGGAACGGCACCCGCAGTTCCAGCGAGTTGGCCATGGTCATCTTGTCCGCCTTGACCAGGATGTCGCCGCGCAGCCAGGTGAAAAGGTCGATGTGCTGCATCCGCGCGACCGGGTCCCAGCCGTCGGACGCGGCGTACACGGGCGCGGTGACGTCGGTGTGCGTCCAGTCCTGGCGGAAACCGGGCAGCACGGCGCGCAGTTGCGCGTCGGAGAAACTGCGCGCGTTGCCGTAGTAGCGCTCCTCGAGCGTCAGCGAACCGCGGTGCAGCAGGCTCTTACCGCGCAAGCCCTCGGGAAGCGGCCGCGAAGCGCGCCCCAGCGACCGCCGCACCGGCTTGGGCAGATACTCGAAAGGCCGCAGCGACAACGGCTCCCGGTAGATGGTGTAGCCGCCGAACAACTCGTCGGCGCCTTCGCCGGACAACACCACCTTGACGTGCTTGCGGGCCTCGCGCGCGATGAAATACAGCGGGACCAGCGCGGGGTCGGCGACGGGTTCGTCGAGATACCAGACGATTTCGGGCAGTGCGGCGACGAACTCGGCCTGGCTGACCACCTTGGTGACGTGCCTGGCGCCGATCGCCTCTGCCGAGGCGACCGCGACGTCGACCTCGGAGAACCCTTCGCGCTCGAACCCGGTGGTGAAGGTGATCAGCCGTGGGTTGTGCCGCATCGCGAGCGCCGCGATCGCGGTCGAGTCGATGCCGCCGGACAAGAACGCGCCCACCGTGACGTCGGCGCGCATGTGCTTGGCGACCGAGTCCTCGAGCACCGCGGTGATCTCGTCGTAGCGTGCCTGCTCGCCCCCGGCCGCGAAAGGAACAGCGGTGAACCGCGGGATGAAATAGCGGGTCACCTCGGGCCGCTCGCCGGGACGGAGGCGGGCATAGCTGCCCGACTCGAGCCGGCGCACGCCGGTGTGCAGGGTCTCCGGCTCCGGGACGTACTGCAGCACCGTGTAGTGCTGCACGGCGCGCCTGTCGATGGACAGGTCCAGGCCCACCGTGTCCGCGAGGTCGAGCAGGCATTTCTTCTCGCTGCCGACCGCCGTGCCGCCGGGTCCGGTCGCCATGTACAGCGGTTTGATGCCGAACGGGTCGCGCGCGCAGAACAGTTCGCGGGCGACGGTGTCCCACAGCGCGAACGCGAACATGCCGCGCAGTCGGGTCAGCGCGTCGGTGCCCCAGTGGTGATAGGCGGCGATGATCGCCTCACCGTCGCCGTCGGTGGTGAATTCGGCGCCATGCCGGGCCGCCAGTTCCTCACGCAACTCGAGGTAGTTGTAGATCTCGCCGTTGAACACCAGCACGTAGCGGTCGGGCGAGTGCGGCGGCCCCCAGCGCAGCGGCTGGTGGCTGTGCGCGATGTCGATGATCGACAGCCGGTTGAAGCCCAGCACGGTGGTGGGTTCCGCCGGGTCGTCCGACCACGTGCCGGGTTCGTCCGGGCCGCGGTGACGCATCAGGTGCGACGCGCCCGAAACCGCCTCGATCAGGCCTTCGGAGACCACAGCGGACGGGTCACGCACGAGGGCCAGCAGTCCGCACACGGCGCCAAGTATGCCCAATGCGTCGGCGCGGGAACCACGGCGCCGCGGACGCGAGGTACGCGACGGCAGAGGTGTGTCGAGGCCGGCACCCGGCGGTGGTCTACGCTGCGTAGTATTCGCTCCAGAACACCGGCCGCGCCGCGGTCGTGCGTCACCGACTTCTAGGAGGCTTCAACGTGACACCTCGCGGGCTGAAGGCGGTGGTGCGCACGACGGCACTGTCACTCGTCCTGGGTGGTACGACGTTGCTGCTCAGCGGCTGCAGCTGGTCGGAGGTGCTGGGCCTGGGCTGGCCGAACGGCATCACACCCGAAGCGCACCTAAACCGTGAACTGTGGATCGGCTCGGTGATCGCGGCGCTGGTCGTCGGTGCGATCGTCTACGTCCTGATCTTCTGGACCTCGGCGTTTCACCGGCGCAAGAAGACCGACACCGAGCTGCCGCGGCAGTTCGGTTACAACATGCCGCTGGAGCTGGCGCTGACCGTCATCCCGTTCCTGATCATCTCGGTGCTGTTCTACTTCACCGTGGTGGTGCAGGAACGCATGCTGAACGAGGAGCCCAACCCCGAGGTCGTCGTCGACGTCACCGCCTTTCAGTGGAACTGGAAGTTCGGCTACCAGAAGGTGGACTTCTCCGACGGCACCTTCACGTACGACGGCGCCGACCCCGAGCGCCAGGAGGCCGTCGCATCGGGCCCCGAGGGCGTCGAGGGCGAGCACGGCGGTGAGTTCGGCGCGATCGCGGGCATGAACCCCGAGGACCGCAGCTACCTGAACTTCGACAAGGTCGAGACGGTTGGCACCTCCTCGGAGATCCCGATCCTCGTGGTGCCCGTCGGCAAGCGCATCGAGTTCCAGATCGCCTCCGCCGACGTCATCCACGGGTTCTGGGTGCCGGAGTTCCTGTTCAAGCGCGACGTCATCCCGAACCCGCAGGCGAACAACTCCGACAACACCTTCCAGATCAGCGAGATCCAGCAGACCGGCGCGTTCGTCGGCCGCTGCACGGAGATGTGCGGCACCTACCACTCGATGATGAACTTCGAGTTGCGGGTGGTGCAGCCCAACGACTTCAAGGCGTACCTGCAGCAGCGCATCGACGGCAAGACCAACGCCGAGGCGCTGCAGGCGATCAACCAGCCGCCCACCGCCGTCACCACCAAGCCGTTCGACACCCGGCGCGGTGAGCTGGCGCCACAGCTAGCCCAGGCCAGCAAGTAGGGGATCACACCACATGCACATCGAAGCCCGGCTGTTCGAGTTCCTGACCGCCTTCTTCGTCCTCGCGGCGGTTGTCTACGCCGTGCTGACCGCGATGTTCGCCAACGGCGGCATCGAGTGGGCGGGCACCGTGGCACTGGTGATGACGGCGGGCCTGACGCTGATCACCGGCACCTTCTTCCGCTTCGTGGCCCGCCGCCTCGACACCCGGCCCGAGGACTACGAGGACGCCGAGATCAGCGACGGCGCGGGGGAGCTGGGCTTCTTCAGTCCGCACAGCTGGTGGCCGGTCTTCATTGCGCTCTCGGCGTCGGTCACCGCGGTCGGCGTCGCGCTGTGGCTGCCCTGGCTGATCGTGGCCGGCGTCTGCTTCGTGCTGACCACCGCGGGCGGTCTGGTGTTCGAGTACTACACCGGCGCCGAGAAGCACTGACCCACCCGACTCCTTCTGCGCCCGGGCGGGGAAAGGTCACAATCGGGCCACCACTTCGCCCGCACCCCGCGCTGCGATTCATCCGCTTCTTGCCGTTGGGTAGTGTTGCCGAGGCACGGTCAGGCGCCGCCGGCCGAGCCGGCAATCGAACCTTTCGGCCTGTCGCGCCGGTTGAGTAGTCGAGAAGGATAGGCGTAGATGAGCGGGCCGAACCCCCCAGGTGACGACGGGGCGGATCTCACGGGGCAGGAGCCGGGCCACGGCCCCGGCGACGACATCAAGCCGGACACCAGCGAGACCGACCTGCACTCGCGCGCGTATTCGGCGCCGGAGTCCGAGCAGTTCACCAGCGGCCCGTACGTGCCCGCCGACTCGTCGCTCTACGACTACGACAGCTACGAGCAGACCGAAGTCGTCGAAGCGCCCGAGCCGCCCCGGTGGCCGTGGGTGGTCGGCGTCGTCGCGATCATCGCCGCCGTCGCACTGGTGGCGTCGGTGTCGGTGCTGGTGACCCGCACCGACACCAGCAATCTGGCCACCCCCGATACGTCGACCACCACCGCTCCGCCGGTGCAGGACGAGATCACCACCACGACTCCGCCGCCGCCGCCCCCGCCGCCGCCGACGACCGAGGAGCCACCGCCCCCGCCGCCGGAGACCGTCACGGTGACGCAGGAGCCGCCGCCTCCGCCGCCGGCGCCCGCCGAACCACCCCCGCCGCCGCCCGCACCGGAAACCACCCCACCGCCGCCGTCGCCGCCACCCACGACGACGACGCGAGCGGGTCCGCGCCAGGTCACCTACTCGGTGACGGGAACCAAGGCACCTGGAGACATCATCACCGTGACCTACATCGACGCGTCGGGCCGCAGCCGGACCCAGCGCAACGTCTACATCCCGTGGTCGTTGACCGTAACCCCGATCTCGCAGTCCGAGGTCGGCTCGGTGCAGGCCTCGAGCCTGTTCCTGGTCAGCAGGCTCAACTGCTCGATCACCACCAGCGACGGCACGGTGCTGTCGTCGAACACCAACAACGCCGCCCAGACCAGCTGCTGATGGCCTACGACACCGACACCTCGGGCCGCTCACGGCTGACGCCCGTGCTGGACCCGAGCGAACTGGACCGCACCGACCGGATCCTGCTGGGCTCGTGCGCGGCGATCTGGCTCGTCGCCCTCGGCGCCGGCGTGGCCGCCACCGTCGCGCTGGTGGACCTGGGGCAGGCCCACGCCGAGTCGGCGGGTGAGGCTGGGACTCCGTGGCTGCTCTACACCGTCATCGGCGTCTCGGCCGTCGTCATCATCGGCGCGGTGCCGTTGCTGCTCCGCGCGCGACGCGAGGCGCTGGCCGAGCCGGCCCCGGCCGCCCCCCAGTCGGCGGCCCGCCCGGCACCCGGCCGTGCCCAGCCACCCGGCGGGCAGGCCCCGGCCACCGAGAAGATCGGCGCACTGGGGCCCAGAAGCGGCCAGGGCGCGTCGTATGCGGCGCCCCGCGCCCTTCGTACGCAGGAGGCGCCCGAGCCCGCTCTGGCGGCCGTCGACCAGCTCTGGCTGCGCTGCGCGCTGGTGATCGCCTGCGCGATCGGCATCGCCATGGTCGCCATCGGCGTGGCCACCTACCTGATGGCCGTCGACAGCACCGTGGCCGGGTGGGTGTTCTACGTACTGGCCGCGTTGGTCACGCTGGCCATGCCCGCCATTCCGTGGTTCTACCTGAAAGAGCTACGCGCCCAGCTGGATCAGCCGGCCGCGTAGCTCTTTTGCGCTCTTCAGCGCTCTTCAGCGCTCTTCAGCTCGGGCGGGTGGTCAGTGATGACCGTTCGTGTGGCCGTCCGACGAGCCGTTGCCGTGACCGTTGGACGAGCCGTTGCGGGCCTGGTGCTCGGCCAGCGCGGTGAGCGCCTTGCGCTCGCCCGCGTGATGCGCCTCGGTGAGCGCCTCGTGCTCGGAGAGCGGGTCGGCGGACAGGAAGCTGCCGCTACCCGGAGCCCCGGCCGAGCCGAGCTTGTTCATCCGCTTCGGCAGGGCTGCGCCCTGGTACGCCAACGGGATCGGATGGCCGTGCTCGTCGACCGGGCCCAGCGGCTGGTGCAGCTCGATGTAGGCACCGTGCGGCAGCCGCTTGATGATGCCGGTCTCGATGCCGTGCTCGAGCACCTCGCGGTCGCTGCGCTGCAGGCCGATGGCCCACCGGTAGGCGATGTAGTACACGATCGCGGGCAACGCCACCATGCCGATGCGGCCGATCCACGTGGTCGCGTTCAGCGAGATGTTGAACTTCAGCGCGATGATGTCGTTCATCGCGCTCAGCGTCAGCACCATGTAGAACGCGATGGCCATCGCGCCGATGGCGGTGCGCACCGGGGCGTCACGGGGACGCTGCAGCAGGTTGTGGTGCGCGTCGTCACCGGTGAACTTCTTCTCCAGGTACGGCCAGGCCGGCAACAGGATGAAGATCAGGCCCATGACCAACGCCACCCACACCGGGGACGGGATCGTGTAATTGCCGAGGTAGATCTCCCACGGCGGGAAGATACGGGCCAGGCCCTCGGTCCACATCATGTAGAAGTCGGGCTGGCTGCCCGCCGACACCTGAGACGGCTTGTAGGGGCCCAGGTTCCAGATCGGGTTGATCTGCAGCAGGCCACCCATCAGGCCGGTGATGCCGACGGTCATCGCGAAGAACGCACCGGACTTGACCGCGAACACCGGCATGACACGGACACCGACGACGTTGGTCTCGGTGCGGCCGGGGCCGGGGAACTGGGTGTGCTTCTGGAACCACACCAGCGCGAGGTGAACACCGATGAGCGCCAAGATGATTCCCGGTATCAGCAGGATGTGCAGCGCGTACATTCGCGGTATCCAGAAGCCGTCCTGCATGCATTCGTAGCCGACGCCGCCACACGGGAAGTCACCGCCGAACAGTGCCCAGTGCAGCCACGTTCCGATGACCGGCATGCCGAGCGTGATCGACGACATCGCAGCGCGAAGACCGATGCCCGAGAGCAGGTCGTCGGGCAGCGAGTAACCGAAGTAGCCCTCGAACATCGCGAGGATCAGCAGCAGCGAGCCGATCACCCAGTTCGCCTCGCGCGGCTTGCGGAACGCGCCGGTGAAGAAGATGCGGGCGAGGTGCACCATGATCGCCGCGGCGAACAGCAGTGCGGCCCAGTGGTGTACCTGGCGCACGAACAGGCCGCCGCGAACCTCGAAACTGATGTCCAGCGTGGACTCGTAGGCCTTCGACATCTGCACACCGCGCAGCGGTTGGTAGACGCCGTCGTAGGTGACCTCGGCCATCGACGGGTCGAAGAACAGGGTCAGGTAGACGCCGGTGATCAGCAGCACGATGAAGCTGTACAACGCGATCTCGCCCAGCAGGAAGGACCAGTGGGTCGGGAACACCTTGTTCAGCTGGCGTCGCACCGCCGCCGATGGGTGATACCGCGAGTCGATCGCGTTGCCTTGGGAGGCGGCGATCTGGGCTGCGCTGGGGGGTTTTGGCAGTGTCGGACTCATTCTGTCCTCCGTTCCCAGAATGCCGGACCCACGGGCTCGATGAAATCGCCGTTGGCGACCAGATACCCGTCCTGGTCGATGGTGATGGGCAGCTGCGCCAACGCGCGCGCAGCGGGGCCGAATATGGGTTTCGCGAAGTGCAACGCGTCGAACTGCGACTGGTGGCACGGGCAGAGAATGCGATAGGACTGCTGTTCGTAAAGCGAAGCGGGACAACCCAGGTGGGAGCAGACCTTGGTGTAGGCGAACAGGTCGCCGAAGTTGAAGCTCTCCTGGCCCTTGCGCTTGACGACGCGCCCCATGTCCTGGGCCTTGATGCGGATCAGCATGACCGGGTTGCGCACGCCCATCGCGATCTCGGCGAGGTGGTGATGCGACTCCACCGTGGTGCCGTCACCGTCTGACTCGCGCCACGGGAAGACCGTCTCCATGCCGCCGGCGTCGATGTCCTCGGGCCTCATCTTGATGAACGGCGACTCGCCCGGCTTGCCGGTCGACCGCGCCAGGTAGATGGTCTCGCCCTCATAGCGGGGCGTCCACCCCGACGTCCACAGCACGGCCTTCTTGCCGTCGGCGGTCTGCACCACCGGCTTCCACGGGTTCTTGATCAGACCACCGGCGAAGGCCACCAGGGTGCCGAGGCCGAAGGCGCCGAGCCCGATGCCGAGCGACAGGCCGACGAGCTTGCGCCGCTTGATCGTCGAGCCCTCGAGCGCATCGGTCAGGTTGGCCACGACCGTCCTGCGCTGGATCTCCGGGGAGCTGCCGTCGTGGCGCTCCTGGATCGAGATCTCCTCGGGGATGAACTTCTTCTGGTACAGCACCGCGCCGATGCCGATGGCGAGGATGGACAGCCCGAAGGTCAACCCGTACAGGGGGGTGGCCAGGCTGTAGAGGAACTCGCCCTCCGAGCCGTAGGGCTGGTACTCCCACGGCCAGAACAGGAACACCAGCAGCAGCGCGAGGCCCGAGAACCCGCCCAGCAGAAGCCAATACGAGACCGTGCGTTGGCTCCGCTTCTCGGCCTTGGTGCCCGCGACCGGCCAGCGGTCCTCCTTGTAGACGATCTCGACGCCGTCGAGCTTGCCGCCGAGCTCGAGGAGCTCCTCACGCGACATCGCCGCCAGCTCGGCGTCGGTGGGCTGACCGGGCACCCCGGCGTGGCCGGGGGCGTCGGTGCCCTTGGGCATACCGTCCGGGCCGCTGGGAGTCCCATCCATGCGCGATCCGCCTTCGGCCCCTCGCTCGCTGCTCATGCTCGCGCTCCGATCCACAGGGCCGCAGCGATGACGGCGACCATGCCGATGATCCAGGCCGCCATGCCTTCCGGCGCCGGACCGAACCCGCCCAGGCCGTAGCCGCCGTAGCTCGGCGTCTCCGCCGACTCACGGACGTAGGCGACGATGTCGCGCTTCTCTTCGGGGCTCAGCTGCCGGTCGGAGAACTTCGGCATGTTCTGTGGGCCGGTCAGCATCGCGGTGTAGATCTGCGCCGGGGTGGCGCCGCCGAGGTCGGGGGCGTACTTACCCGACGACAGCGCGCCGCCCTTGCCGGTGAAGTTGTGGCACGACGCGCAGTTGAGTCGGAACAGGTCCCCGCCGCGGGCGACGTCGTTGCCGATCAGCGAGGCGTCGGCGATCTGGCCGTTCTCGTCGCGCGGTGCGACGGGTCCGCCGCCGTTGGCCTGGACGTAGGCGCCGAGAGCGTCGATCTGCTGGGCGTCGAACTGCGGCGGCTTGGCGGGCGCCTGGGCCTCGCCGCGCATCGCCGGCATGCGGCCCGTGGACACCTGGAAGTACACCGCGGCCTCGCCGACACCGATGAGGCTCGGCCCGCGATCGGCCACACCCTGCAGGTTCAGCCCGTGGCAGGTGACGCAGGAGGTGTCGTAGAGCTGCTGGCCCGTGCGCAGCAGCGCCGACTGCGACTCGTCGGCGACCGCCACCTGGGGCGTCGGCGTCAACGTGGCCGCCAGGCCACCGGCGACACCCAGTCCAACCAGCAGCAGCACTGCCGCTGACAGGCGCCGGCGCAGCCGGCGGCGGGACTTGTCGGTCATCGGACCCTTTCTTTCCTCGGACACATCGGCGAGCCGATCGACGGACACAGCGGCGAGCCGATCAACGGACGAAGTAGATAACGGCGAACAGGGCGATCCACACGATGTCGACGAAGTGCCAGTAGTACGACACGACGATCGCGGCGGTGGCCTGCGCCGGGGTGAACTTGCTCATCCGGGTGCGGGCCAGCAGGAAGATGAAGGCGATGAGGCCGCCGATGACGTGCAGGCCGTGGAAGCCGGTGGCCAGGTAGAACACCGATCCGTACGCGCTGGACGAGATCGTCGTGCCGTGGTGCACCAGCTGGATGTACTCGTAACCCTGCCCCAGCACGAAGAACAGGCCCATCAGGAACGTCACGACGTACCAGCGGCGCAGGCCGAACACGTCACCCCGCTCGGCGGCGAAAACGCCCATCTGGCAGGTGAACGACGAGGCGATCAGCACCAGCGTGACCGGCACGGCCTGCACGAGGTTGAGCTCGGTCGGCGGGGTGGGCCACTCGCCGCCCGCCTGCGAGCGTGCGGTGAAGTACATCGCGAACAACCCAGCAAAGAACATCAGCTCGCTGGATAGCCACACAATCGTGCCGACACTGACCATGTTGGGTCGGTTCAGCGAATGTACTCGCGACGTGATTGCGGTTCCCGAGGTCCCTACAGCGCTCGTCACAGGAGCAAGTATGACGCTTTGTAGTTGTCGATCTCCACCCGGGTCGGCAGTTTCGTAATAATCACGGGGTGCCTTCCCCTCAAAATGCAGATTCCCTCACGTGGCCCCGGGTGCTGGGCCGCCTCACCACCGGGCAGTCCCTCGCGACGGGCCAGGCGGCGTGGGCGATGGACCAGATCATGACCGGTTCGGCGACGCCCGCCCAGATCGCCGCGTTCGGCGTCGCGATGAGGATGAAGCGGCCGACGTCGGCCGAGGTCACCGAGTTGGCCGACATCATGCTCAAGCATGCGCGGCGAGTGCCGACCGACGTGATCGGCACCGACACGGTCGACGTGGTGGGTACCGGCGGCGACGGATCGAACACGGTGAACCTGTCCACTATGGCAGCGATCGTGGTGGCCGCCGCCGGGGTGCCGGTGATCAAGCACGGCAACCGCGCCGCGTCGTCGCTGTCGGGGGGCGCCGACACCCTCGAGGCGCTCGGGGTCCGCATCGACCTCGGGCCCGACGACGTCGCCCGCAGCGTCGCCGAGGTCGGCATCGGGTTCGCCTTCGCGCCGCAGTTCCATCCCTCGTACCGGCACGCCGGCGTGGTGCGCCGTGAGATCGGTGTGCCGACGGTCTTCAATCTGCTTGGGCCGCTGACCAATCCGGCATCCCCGCGGGCAGGGCTGATCGGCTGTGCCTGGGCGGATCTGGCCGAGGTGATGGCGGGTGTGTTCGCCACCCGCCGGTCCAGCGTGCTGGTGGTGCACGGCGACGACGGGCTCGACGAGCTGACCACCACCACGACGAGCACCATCTGGCGGGTGCAGTCCGGCACCGTCGAGCGGTTGACGTTCGACCCCGCCGCGTTCGGTTTCAAGCGGGCCGAGTTGTCGGAGTTGGTCGGCGGCGACGCCGAGTCCAACGCAGCCTCGGTGCGCGCGGTGCTCGGCGGCGCGACGGGTGCGGTGCGCGACGCGGTGGTCCTCAACGCAGCGGGTGCGATGGTGGCCCACGCGGGCCTAGCCAGCGACGCCAAATGGGTGCCGGCGTGGGAGCACGGGCTGGCCAAGGCGGCCGAGGCCATCGACTCCGGGGCGGCCGAACAGCTCCTCGCGCGTTGGGTGCGATTCACGCAGAAGGTCTGAGAGGGTCGTCCTCTCGATCTGCTCGGCGGCCAGTCGGGCCGAGCGCGCCGACGCGGCCCACCCCGCCCACCGGCCCGCCGCGTGCACCGGCGAGCAGTAGCCGTCCTCGGTGCGCACGATGCGCACACCCGGCTGCTGCACCCAGCGCGCGATGAGCGCCGTCTCCTCGACGAGCGCGCCGCCGAGCGGCGCGGTGGACGGCAGAATCGCTTGTGCCCCAGCGCAAATCGCGTCCACGACGGGCATCGGTGGCACTCCGCGCGCGGCGTTTCCCGCGGCGGCCAGTTGACCGTGCCGGACGACCACCAGCTGCCAGCCGCCCGCGCCGTCCGGCCGGGCGGCGACCAGTTCGGCGATGCCGGCCAGCGCCCGCAGCCGCTGACCGCGCCAGAGCGCGTCGATCGCGGTGGCGGCGTGGTCGCGCAGCCGCGCGGCGGTCTCGTAGCGGCCGCGGTCGGCGAGGTCGGCGATGTGGCCGAGGACGTCGGCCAGCGCGCGGCCGTCGCGGCCGTCGACGAGGTCCTTGGCGCGCAAGGGGGCGGCGGCGTACTCGGCGGCGCCGACGTCGCGGGCCGCGGGGCAGGGCGAGAGTTCCCGTTCGGGGCAGGCCGGCCCGTGCAGCGCCGTGCGGCCCAGCCGGTTGGTGCACGTGCGCAGCCCGGTGAACCGCGCGAGCAGCGCGGCGGTGTCGACCGCGTCGGCGCGCGCCCGGAACGGGCCGATCACCGCATCGTGCTTCGGGGTCCGAACAACCGAGAACCGGGGGAACGCCTCGTCGGTCAGCGCCGCCCACCACCACCGGTGCGGGAACTTCGACCGGCGGTTGTAGGGCGGCGCGTGGGCGGCCAGCAGCCGCAGTTCGCGCACGCCCGCCTCGAGGTCATGGGCGCACTCGACGTGATCGACCGCGGTGGCCAACGAGGCCATCTCCTTCATGCGGGTGCGCGGGTCGGCGCCGTTGAAGTACTGACCGACCCGCCTGCGCAGGTCGACCGCGGTGCCGACGTAGAGCACCTCCGCCGCCGGGCCGCGGAACAGGTAGACGCCGGGGCGCCGGGGCAGCCCGGTGGCCAGATGCCGGTTGCGGCGTTGCGCCGGGGTCACGTCGGGCAGGTACGAGCGCAGTTCGGGGTAGGTGTGCACGCCCTGATTGCCGACCCGCTCGATGAGCCCGTGCAGCACGTCGACGGTGGCCCGGGCGTCGTCGAGCGCGCGGTGCGTCGGCGTGGTGGACGCACCGAACAGGCGGGCCAGCGCCGAGAGCTTCACGCTGGGCGCCTCGTCGCGGGTGAGCACCCGACGCGCCAGCTTGACCGTGCACAGCACCGGCGGTTTGGGCCAGGCGATGTCGCAACGTTCGGCGGCCGCCCGCAGGAACCCGATGTCGAATCCGGCGTTGTGCGCGACCAGCACCGTGCCGCGCGCGAACTCGAGGAACGCGGGCAGCACCGACTCGATTCGCGGCGCGTTGCAGACCATCGCCGTGGTGATCCCGGTGAGCGCGACGATCTGCGGGGGGATGCTGCGCCCGGGATCGACCAGTGTGGCCAGTTCACCGAGCACCGTGCCGCCGCGCACCTTGACCGCACCGATCTCGGTGATGGCGTCGTGGTGGTCGCCCGAGGCGCGCCCGCCGGTGGTCTCCAGGTCGACGACGACGAACGTCGTCTCGCGTAACGAGACGTCAGCCACGCGATCGACGTCCGCGAAGCTGAGCTGACCCATGTGCCGAAGGTAGGAAACGGCACCGACATCGGCGGGTTGCCACGCGGGGGTGCCGGCGCGCGGTCTCGAATGTCGGTACCCCCCGATAGCGTGCGGACAGCACCGACCGAGAGGAGCCATGGTGGGCACGGTGAAGATCGACTGCGACGACTGCGCGGTCCGCGGACCAGGTTGTCAGGACTGCGTGGTGAGCGTTCTGCTCGGCGTGCCGGAGACCTTGCTGGATGACGAGCGTCGCGCGTTGGAGGTGCTTGCCGACGTGGGTCTCGCGCCACGGCTTCGGCTGGTTCCGATTCATCGGCAAGGGGATTCGGGAGTGGCCTGACGACACGCTCGTGACGAGGCCGTTGATAACGGTTTTCGTTGCGGCTGTTAAATTTGCGTCTTCTGTTGGACAAGCCCGATGCCGTTTCGTAACCTGTCTGAGACCTAAGAGCAGTCGACACGGCTTCGTCACGGAAGTTGAAGGACGCAAAATCTTGAGGCTCGGCTTTACGCGCTTGACTAAACGTGGGTTCCGGCGGCCCGTCGTAGGTGCGATGGTCGGTGTCGCCCTCCTCGTGGGCCTGTTCACGGGAAGTGTGCAGGCCGACCCGGCCGACGACGCGCTGGCAAAGCTCAATGAGCTGTCGCGCCAGGCCGAGCAGACGACCGAAGCGATGCACTCGGCGCAGCTCGATCTCGAGAACAAGTTGGCCATCCAGCGCACTGCCGATGCCAAGCATGCCGCCGACGTCGCCGCCGCGGATGCGGCACGCGCGCAGCTGGCAAACTTTCAGAACGCTGTCGACAAGGTTGCTGCGGCGCAGTACATGGGCGGCAGGACCGACGGTCTGGACGCGATGCTGACCGCCGGCTCACCACAGGGCCTCATCGATCAGTTGTCGGTGCAGCGGGTGATGGCCGCCGAGATGTCGGCGCAGATGAAGAGCTACCGCGAGATCGGCCGAGAGGCCGCGCTGGCCGAAGAGGCGTCGGCGAAGTCGGCCGCCGAGGCCAAGACCGCGGCCGAACAGGCCGCCGCGGTGCGCGCCGATCTGCAATCCAAGCAAAGTCGGCTGCAGATCCAGATTGCCGTGGTCAAGGCGCAGTACGAGGCGTTGACGCCGAATCAGCGCGAAGCGCTCGCCGCCATGCCGCCCGCACCTCCGGTGCCCGCACCCACGCCGTTGCCACCGGGCGGCGATCCCGCGATCATGGCCGCGCCGCCGGGAGCCCCCGGTGCGATCCCGCCGGGCGATATGGCACCCCCGCCGGGCGGGCATTCGGCGACCGTCATCCAGGCCGCGATGAGCCGCATCGGCTCGCCGTACTCGTGGGGCGGATCCGGACCGAGCGCCTTCGACTGCTCCGGGCTGGTGATGTGGTCGTTCCAGCAGGCGGGCATCTCGCTGCCCCACTCCAGCCAGGCGCTGGCGAGCGGCGGTCAGGCGGTGTCGCGGGACCAGATGCAGCCGGGCGACCTCGTCACGTACTACTCCGACGCGTCGCATGTGGGCATCTACATCGGCGACGGGATGATGGTGCACGCTTCGACCTACGGCACGCCGGTGCGAGTCGCGCCGGTGGACAATGCGCCGATCCACAACGTCCGTCGTTACTGACCGCCGCCGGAGCAGGACCAGGCTCGCCGCGCTCCTTGTCACCGAGCTGATCTGCGCGCTGCTGCTGCTGGGCCGCTCCGAGATCCCGGCCGGGCCAACACTGGCCACGCCGGCCTCGCTGACCACCCCGACGGCCGCGTCGACGGTCGAGGCCCTGCGCGACGGTCGCACCGTGCGGCTGATCGGGTTCGGCGGGCAGCGCACCGAGGGCCTGCTCGCAGGTGTCGCCGCCGAGATGGACGGCGCCGCGGCGGCGGTCACCGCGTTCTGGGGCGCCGACTGGCCGCGCGAGGTGACGATCGTCGCCGCCGCGACCGACGAACAGTTCGCCGCGATGGGCGGCGGTGACCTTCACACCGCGGCCACCACCACCGGCGAGCGCATCGTACTCGCGCCTGGCGCCGCACAGATGAGTGCTGCGGGTCTGCGAATAGTGCTGCGCCACGAGCTCTTTCACCATGCCGCCCGGGCCGGGACGGCCGCCGACGCGCCGCGGTGGCTGACCGAGGGCGTCGCCGACTTCGTCGCCCGCCCCGCGGCCACGCCGCCGGACGGCGCGGGGATGGCGCTGCCCACCGACGCCGAACTGGCCGGACCCGACCGCTCGCTGGCCTACGACCGTGCCTGGTGGTTCAGCCGGTTCGTTGCCGACCGCTACGGCGCCGCGGCGTTGCGCGATCTCTACGCCCGAGCATGCGGTCCCGGGCATCCCGACGTGGCGACCGCGGTGCGCGACACGCTCGGGGTGGATCTCGACACCGTCCTGGCGCAGTGGCGGCAGTGGGCGTCGGCCTGACGTGAGCCGGGTGTTGCTGGTCACCAACGACTTTCCGCCGCGCCGCGGCGGCATCCAGTCCTATCTGCAGGAGTTGGTCGACCACTTGGTCGCCGCCGGCGGGCACACGGTGACGGTGTACGCGCCGAAGTGGAAGGGCTGCGAGGACTTCGACCGTCGCGCCGGCTACGACGTGGTGCGGCACCCGGGCACGCTGATGCTTCCCGAGCCGTCGGTGATGGGCCGGATGAAGCGGCTGATACGACGGCACCGGGCCGAGACGGTGTGGTTCGGTGCGGCGGCCCCGCTGGCGTTGATGGCGCCGCTGGCCCGCGATGCCGGCGCGCACCGGGTGATCGCCAGCACGCACGGCCACGAGGTGGGTTGGTCGATGCTGCCGGTGGCGCGAACGGCGTTGCGGCGCATCGGATCCGGCACCGACGTGGTCACCTACGTCAGCCGCTACACCCGGGGCCGGTTCGCCTCGGCCTTCGGGCCCGACGCCGCGCTCGAGCACCTGCCGCCGGGTGTGGACACCGACCGGTTCGCCCCCGACGAGGTCGCCCGTGCCGAACTGCGCGCCCGCTACCGGCTGGGCGGCCGGCCGGTGGTGGTGTGTGTGTCCCGGCTGGTGCCGCGCAAAGGGCAGGACATGCTGATCCGGGCGTTGCCGGCGATCCGGCAGCGGGTGCCCGGCGCGGCGCTCGTCGTCGTGGGGGGCGGGCCCTACCGGGATGCGCTGCGCCGGCTGGCGCACGGCTTCGGCGTGACCGAACACGTGGTGTTCACCGAGGCGGTGCCCGGTGACGAACTCCCGGCCCACCACGCGCTGGCCGACGTGTTCGCCATGCCGTGCCGCACCCGCGGGGCCGGGCTTGACGTCGAGGGCCTGGGCATCGTCTACCTGGAGGCGTCCGCCACGGGGGTACCGGTGGTCGCGGGCCGCTCGGGCGGTGCACCCGAGACGGTGCGCAACGGCGAGACGGGCGTCGTCGTCGACGGCTGGGATGTCGGCGCCATCGCGGCGTCGATCGGCGACCTGCTCGCCGACCCGGACTCAGCGGCGCGGATGGGCGCGGCCGGGCGGCGCTGGGTGGTCGAGAACTGGCAGTGGCACACCCAGGCCGATCGGCTTGCGAACCTGCTCTAGCCCTTCTCGTACAGCGCTTCGATCTCGGCGGCGAACTTGTCGGCGACGACCTTGCGCTTGACCTTCAGCGTCGGGGTGAGTTCCCCGGTGAGCACGGTGAAGTCGACCGGCAGGATCCGAAATTTGCGGATCGCCTCTGCCTTCGACACCACCTGGTTGGCGTTCTTGACGGCCAGGTCGATCTCGGCGACCAGGTCGGGGTCACCGGCCAGGTCCTCCACCGAAGCCGTGGCCGGCTTGTCGTGGTGCTGCTTCCACACGTCGAACGCCTCGGGGTCGATGGCGATCAGTGCGGCGATGAACGGTTTGCCGTCGCCGACCGCCATGGCCTGACTGATCAGCGGGTGGGCGCGCAGTTGGTCCTCGAGAACCGCGGGGGCGACGTTCTTGCCGCCCGCCGTCACGATGATCTCCTTCTTGCGGCCGACGATCGACAGGAAGCCGTCGCCGTCGATGCTGCCGAGATCGCCGGTGTGGAACCAGCCGTTGACGATCGCCTCGTCGGTGGCGGTCTGGTTGCGCCAGTATCCGTTGAACACCACGCCGCCGCGCACCAGTAGTTCACCGTCGTTGGCGACCGCCATGCTGTTGCCGGGCAACAACTTTCCGACGGTGCCGATCTTCAGCTCACCGATCCGGTTGGCCGTGATCGCGGCGCTGGTCTCGGTGAGGCCGTAGCCCTCGTAGATCGTCAGCCCGATGCCGCGGTAGAAGTGACCCAGTCGCGCGCCCAGCGGCGCACCGCCCGAGATGGAGGCGCGGCAGTTGCCACCGGTGGCGGCGCGGAGCTTGCCGTAGACGAGCCGATCGAAGATCGCGTGCCTGGCGCGCAGCAGCAGGCCCGGCCCACCGCTGTCCTGGGCCTTGCTCCACTCGATCGCGGTCTGGGCCGCCTTGGCGAAGATCGCGCCCTTCCCGCTGTCCTGGGCGTTCAATTCGGCTGTGTTGTAGACCTTTTCGAACACGCGGGGCACCGACACGATGACCGTCGGCTTGAATAAGCCGAACATCGGCACCAGGTTCTTGATGTCACTGGTGTAGCCGATGGTCACCCCGTTCGCGAACGCCGTCATGGACAGGGCCCGCGCCAGCACGTGTGCCAGTGGGAGGAACACCAGCAGGCGCTCGCCCTTGCGCAGCAGGCTGGGGAAGCAGTCCGACGCGCCACGGATCTCGCTGAGCAGGTTGGAGTGGGTGAGCTGGCAGCCCTTCGGCCGGCCCGTGGTCCCGGAGGTGTAGATCAGCGTGGCCGGATCGGCGGATTTGATGCCCGCCAGCCGCCGGTCGAGTTCGGCTGCGTCTGCGCCCGCACCGGCTGCGGCCAGCGTGTCGAGCGCCCCGGGCGCCGTCGACTCGATGACCGCCACCTGCCGCAGCGCGGGCAACTCGTCGAGCAGTTCCTTGACCATCAGGGCGTGCGCCTCGATCTCGACGAACGCCACCACCGCGCCGGAATCCTCCAGCACCCAGCGCACCTGCTCGGGCGAGGAGGTCTCGTAGATGGGAACCGTCACGGCGCCGACGGCCAGGATCGCGTAGTCGAGGATGACCCACTCGTAGCGCGTCGCGGACAGGATCGCCACCCGGTCTCCCGGCTCGACGCCTTGGGCGATCAAACCGAGCGCCGCAGAGCGGATCTCGTCGGCGGCCTGCCTGCAGGTGACGTCACGCCAGGCGCCGTCGACGAGGCGCTGGAAGATCACATGGTCCGGATTGTCGCGTTCGTGGGCGAACACGGAACTGGCGACGTGGTCGTGCTCGCCGACGGTGAACGAGGCGGGCACACTGTATTCACGCACGATCTGGCCTCCCGGTGTCCGGCTGCAATGCCGGTCCCAGCCTAGTCGGCCGAGTTCAGGCCGGTCAGGGTCATGGGTCAGGGCCGTATGTGAAGCTTGTATGCCATGAACAGCATCCAGATCGCGGACGAGACCTTCGTCGCCGCCGATCCCGTCGAGGTCGGCCGCTATGTCGCCGACCCCGCGAGCTGGCGCCGCTGGTGGCCCGACCTGCGGTTGACGGTGGTTCAGGACCGAGGCGAGGCGGGACACCGCTGGACCGTCGCCGGCGCGCTCACCGGCACGATGGAGATCTGGCTCGAGCCGAGGCTGGACGGCGTGATCCTGCACTATTTTCTGCACGCCGAGCCGTCGGGTGCGGCCGCCTGGCAGCTGGCCAAGATGAACCTGCCGAAGATGAACCACCGACGCCGGGTGGCGGGCAAGGACATGGCCTTCGAGGTCAAGCAGCGGCTCGAGGCGACGCGCCCGGTGGGCGTCTCGCGCCTGGCCTGATACTTCGGCCGCATCTCTGGGAGAAGGGTAGATTTTTCACGTGGCGGACAAGACGGCGCAGACCATCTACATCGACGCGGACCCGTCGACGGTGATGGATGTCATCGCGGATATCGGCTCGTATCCCGACTGGGTCGCCGAATACAAGGAGACCGAGGTGCTCGAGGCGGACGCCGAGGGCTACCCGAAGACCGCCCGCCTGGTGCTGGACGCCGCGGTGCTCAAGGACACCATGGTGCTGGCCTACGTCTGGCCGCCGGACCACAAGTCGGTGACGTGGAGCCTGGTGTCCAGCTCGCTGCTGAAATCGCTCGAGGGCGCATATCGGTTGTCGCCGAAGGGATCCGGCACCGATGTCACCTACGAGCTGTCGGTGGACCTGGTCATCCCGATGATCGGCCTGCTGAAACGGAAGGCCGAACGGCGCCTCACGGACACCGCGTTGAAGGACCTGAAGAAACGAGTCGAGGCTGAGTGAGCTGACCGATGCCGCCGGCATCAGCCTGTTCGTCGGTAAGGGCGGGGTAGGCAAGTCCACGTTGGCGACCGCCACCGCCGTGCGCGACGCACGCGCGGGGATGCGGGTGTTGCTGGTCTCCACCGACCAGGCGCACTCCATCGGCGATGTGCTCGGTTCGACCGTCACGCCGACCGGGTTGCGCGCGCCGACGCGCGTGCTGGCCGACCTCGACATCGGGCGCGACGACGGATCCGGCGGGTTCCTCGACGCGCTTGCGCTCGACACGCTGGCGCTGCTCGAGTCGCATTGGCGCGAGATCGCCGGGCTGCTGTCGGGCAGGTTTCCCGAATCAGAGCTGGGAAGCGTTGCGCCCGAGGAGCTTTCGGCATTACCCGGTATTCAGGAGGTGCTCGGCCTGCACGAGGTGGGAGAGCTGGCGCGCTGCGGGCAGTGGGACCACGTGGTGGTCGACTGTGCATCGACGGCCGACGCGATGCGCATGCTCACCCTGCCCGCGACGTTCGCGCTCTACCTCGAACGGGCGTGGCCCCGCCATCGCCGGCTGTCCACGGGCGCCGACGATGCGCACACCGCGGCGATCGTCGGCCTGCTCGAACGCATCGGCGCCGGGACCGAACGGCTCGGCGCGCTGCTCACCGACGGCTCGAAGGTGAGCGCGCATCTGGTGATGACGGCCGAGCGGGTGGTGGCCGCCGAGGCGGTGCGCACGTTGGGGTCGCTGGCGCTGATGGGTGTGAAGGTCGGCGAGTTGATCGTGAACCAGATTCTGGTTCAGGACGATTCGTATGAGTACCGCAACCTGCCGAGCCATCCGGCCTTCGACTGGTACACCGAGCGGATCTCCGAGCAGCGCTCGGTCCTCGACGAGCTCGACGCCACGATCGGCGATGTGCAACTGGTGCTGGTGCCGCACCTCGCGGGTGAACCGATCGGGGCCAAGGCGCTGGGCGAACTTCTGGACAGCGCGCGCCGCCGTGACGGTTCGCCGCCACCGGCGCCGGTGCGCCCGGTCGTCGACCGCGAGTCCGGTTCCGGGCTCGAGGCGATCTACCGGTTACGGCTAGAGTTGCCGCAGGTCGACTCGTCCGGCTTGACGCTCGGCAGGGTCGACGACGACTTGATCATCGGCGTCGGCGGTTTGCGGCGCCGAGTTCGACTGGCGTCCGTGCTGCGTCGCTGCATCGTGGTGGACGCGCAGTTGCGAGGCTGTGAGTTGACCGTGCGTTTTCGACCGAATCCGGAGGTGTGGCCGAAGTGAGCGGGCCCCACCCGGACATCGGGCCGGAGCTTAGGCAGTTGGCCCAGGCGATCCTCGACAAGCTCGACCCCGCGGTGCGGCTGGCGGCCGCGCGGGCGTTGTCGAGCGGGGCGGGCAAGTGCCAGCAGGTCTGGTGCCCGGTGTGCGCGCTCGCCGCGCTGGTCGCGGGCGAGCAGCATCCGCTGCTGACCGTCATCGCAGAGCACAGCGTCGCGCTGCTGGCGGTGATCAGGGCCGTGGTCGAGGGTTCCGACGGCGCTGGGCCTCGAGGGCCCGACGAGCCGCCCGAGGGACCCCCGCCAGGCGGCGACGAACCGCCGCCCCCGACGCCCGGCCGATATCAACACATTCCGGTCACCGTCGAGGAGTAACCGCCTCGCGCTGTGGTCGCATCCACATCGCGTGGGTAAAGTTGTCGCAGAACACTGCCGTCGAGTGTTCGATCACCGGGAGGGCCCATGTGGTACTGGCTGTTCAAATACATCTTCATGGGCCCCTTGCTGTCGTTGCTGGGTCGGCCGAAAGTAGAAGGGCTGGACTGCGTTCCGCACGACGGTCCTGCGATTCTGGCGAGCAATCATCTCGCGGTGGCGGACAGCTTCTATTTGCCGCTGGTGGTCACCCGCCGGATCACGTTCCTGGCCAAGGCCGAGTACTTCACCGGCACCGGGGTCAAGGGCTGGTTCACCCGGTGGTTCTACACCGTCGCGGGGCAGGTGCCGATCGATCGGACCGACGCCGACAGCGCCCAGAGCGCGCTGACCACCGCCGCGCGCATCCTCGGTGAGGGAAAATTGCTGGGGATGTATCCCGAGGGGACCCGCTCGCCCGACGGCAGGCTCTACAAGGGCAAGACGGGGCTGGCGCGGCTGGCACTGGAAACCGGCGTGCCGGTGATCCCGGTCGCGATGATCGGAACCGACGCCGTCAACCCGCCGGGCAGCAAGATGTGGCGGTTCGGCCGGGTGCAGGTGAAGTTCGGCAAGCCGATGGACTTCAGCCGCTTCGAGGGGCTCGCGGGTAACCGCTTCATCGAGCGCGCGGTGATCGACGAGGTGATGTACGAGCTGATGCGGCTGTCGGGCCAGGAGTACGTCGACCTCTACGCCGCCGACATCAAGGACGGCAAGACCGACGGCTCGGACAAGCCGTCGGCGCGCATGCCGGAGGTGGCCGCCGGCTGAGCCGGCGAATCAGGCACCGCCGGCTGAGCCGGCGAATCAGGCACCGCCGGCGAGCCGGCGAATCAGGCACCGCCGGCTAGTTGGCCGCGGCCACCGGGGCGGCGTCGACCACGGCTTCGTCGCGCGCAGCCGTGCGCACCGACAGCGTGCCCGCCGCCACGATCACCGCGACGGCCCACCACACATAGGAACCGCCGACCAGCTGGCGCCACAGCGAGGCGGCGGTTTCGCGGTGCTCGGGCATCAGCACGATCGGCGTCCACACCGTCAACGCCAGGCCCGCCACCGCGACGAACGCCAGGGCCGCCTGCCGCAGCCGGTACGCCAGGACGGCGGTGACCACCAGCGCCGGCAGCGCCCACACCCAGTGATGCGACCACGACACCGGCGAGACCACCAGCCCGAACATCGCCACGCAGATCAGCGCCAGCACCGGCTGCTCGGCCTTGAGCACGCGGCGCACGGCCCACACGTTCAGCGCCAGCAGCGCGAAGCAGGCCAGCACCCACAGCGCGAACCGGGGGCCCTCACCGAGCCCCAGCCGGGCCAGGGCACCGGCGATGTTCTGGTTGGTGTTCAGCGTGGCGGTGCCGATGCGATCGGTGTTGCGCACGGTCTCGGTCCAGTACTCGAGTGAGTCGCGCCAGGCGAACACCGCTCCTGCCAGCGTGGCCACCACGGCCGATACGACGGTGACGATCAACGCGCGCACGTCACGGCGCAGCAGGAAGTACAGCAGGAACACCGCCGGAGTGAGCTTGAGTGCGATCGCCAGGCCCAACAGCATCCCGCGGGGCCACGGCGTCCTACGCGGCACGCAGTCGGCGATCACCAGCGTCATCAGCACGACGTTGATCTGGCCGAAGTCGAAGTTGGACCGGATCGGCTCCAGGTAGACCAGTGCGGGGGCGACGATCGCCGCCGCCAGCCAGGCCCGGCGCAACCATGCGGGTTCACCGGTCACTCTGCTCTTACCGACGAGCGGATGCGGCCAGACGTCGAGTCGGGTCAACAGGATCGTCACCGCCACGACCAGCAGGACCAGCGTGGTCGCGGTGATCGCGACGCTCGCGACGTCCAGCGACAGCAGTGCGAGCGGCGAGAACAACACGGCGGCCAGCGGGGGATAGGTGAACGGCAGGTCCAGGCCGCCCTGGGTGTGGAACATGGCGCCGTCGGCGTAGAGCGGGCGCCCGTCGAGCCAGGCCTGCCCGCCCATCCGGTAGACGTCGACGTCGATGCGGTAGGGCACCTGACCCAGCAACCGCCAACCGGCCCAGGCCAACGCCGCCACGGTCAGCAACTGGAACAGCCGCCAGGCGAGCGTTGGCCCCCAACCAACCCCGCCGGGCGACCGCCGAATACTCATGTCGCCGACCAGACTATCCGGGCCATCCGGCGCCTCGGCCGGTATCCCGGCCACGACACGCGCAGGCCATCTGGCTCCTCGCGTCCGCCGGGGTCGGCGTAAGTTCTCTGCGTGCGCGCGGACCTCGACTTCAACTTCACCATCCCGCCGGGACGGCTGCCGCTCGCCTTCTGCCTGGTGGCGTTCATCGTGACGTTCTTCGTCACCCGCACGATCGTGCGGTACATCCGCCGCCATGCCGACAGCGATGCGCCGCGCAAGTGGTGGCAGCCGCGCAATATCGGTACCGGTGGCGGGCTGCACATCCACCACGTGGTGATCGGGGTGATTCTGGTCATGGTCTCCGGCGTGACGATGGTGACGTTGGCGGTCGACGGGGGAGTACCCGAATTCACGGCGGCGGCAATCTTTTTCGGGATCGGCGCGGCTCTGGTGCTCGACGAGTTCGCGTTGATCCTGCACCTGCAGGACGTGTACTGGGCCGAGGACGGCCGCACGTCGGTCGACGCGGTGTTCGCCGCGGTGGCCGTCGCGGGCCTGCTGATCATGGGCTTCAACCCGCTGTCGTTCTTCGACATCAACATCTGGCGCAGCGACCAAACGCTGTTGGCGCGCGTCTTCGTCGTCGGTGTCGCGGTGCTGACGCTGCTGTTGGCGGTCGTCGTGCTGCTCAAGGGCAAGGTCTGGACCGGATTGGTCGGGATGTTCATCACACCCCTGCTCGTCATCGGCGCGATCCGGTTGTCGCGGCCGCACGCGCCGTGGGCGCGGTGGCGCTACACGAACCGGCCCCGCAAGATGCACCGGGCGCTGGAGCGCGAGCGGTGGCTGCGTAGGCCCGTCGTGCAGGCCAAGCTGTGGCTGCAGGACGCGATCGCGGGCATGCCGAAGTTCCCCGACGACGCCAAGGTCGACGAACAACTCGACCGCGAGATCCACGCCGCCCCGGCGCCGGCCCACCGGGCGATCGCGAAGGAACCCGCTTAGTGCGCTACTTCTACGACACCGAGTTCATCGACAACGGCCGCACCATCGAGTTGATCTCGATCGGCGTCGCGGCCGAGGACGGTCGCGAATATTACGCCGTGTCAACCGAATTCAACCCTGAGCGGGCCGGGAGCTGGGTACGCAGGCATGTGCTGCCCAAGTTGCCGTCGCCCGCGTCGCAGCTGTGGCGCTCGCGCAGGCAGATCCGCGCGGACCTGGAGGACTTCTTCGGCGTCGACGGCGACGAACCCATCGAGCTGTGGGCCTGGGTCGGCGCCTACGACCACGTCGTGCTGTGTCAGCTGTGGGGCCCGATGACCGACCTGCCGCCCGCGATCCCGCGCTTCACCCGTGAGCTGCGGCAGTTCTGGGAGGACCGCGGCTCGCCGCGGATGCCGCCGCGACCACGCGACGCCCACGACGCGCTCGTCGACGCCCGGCACAACCTGCGGCGATTCCAGGTGATGACCACCGGCTGACCAGGGCCCCGGCCGCCGCCCGGCGGTGAAAACGACATGTCGCGGGCCGTTACCATGAATGGGTGAACTGGACCGTCGACGTACCCATCGACCAGCTGCCTGCGCTGCCGCCGCTGCCCGATGACCTGCGGCACCGGCTCGACGCGGCCCTGGCCAAGCCGGCCGTTCAGCAGCCCAGCTGGGATGCCGATCAGGCCCGCAACATGCGCACCGTGCTGGAGAGCGTCCCGCCGGTGACCGTGCCCGCCGAGATCGAGCGGCTCAAGGGCCTGCTGGCCGACGTGGCGCGCGGCAAGGCGTTCCTGCTGCAGGGCGGCGACTGCGCCGAGACCTTCGTCGACAACACCGAACCCCACATCCGGGCCAACATCCGCACGCTTCTGCAGATGGCGGTGGTGCTGACCTACGGCGCCAGCGTGCCAGTGGTCAAGGTCGCCCGCATCGCCGGGCAGTACGCCAAGCCGCGGTCGTCCGACATCGACGCGCTGGGCCTGAAGTCCTACCGCGGCGACATGGTCAATGGGTTCGCGCCCGACGCGGCGGCCCGCGAGCACGACCCGTCGCGCCTGGTGCGCGCCTACGCCAACGCCAGCGCGGCGATGAACCTGGTGCGCGCGCTGACCGGTTCGGGGCTGGCGTCGCTGCACGCGGTGCACGACTGGAACCGCGAGTTCGTCCGCACCTCGCCGGCCGGTGCCCGGTACGAGGCGCTGGCCGGTGAGATCGACCGCGCACTGACCTTCATGAGCGCGTGCGGCGTCGACAACCGCAACCTGGACACCGCCGAGATCTACGCCAGCCACGAGGCGCTGGTGCTCGACTACGAGCGCGCGATGCTGCGGCTCGGCGAGAACGAGGCGGGCGAGTCCGCGTTGTACGACCTGTCGGCGCATTACGTGTGGATCGGCGAGCGTACCCGCCAACTCGACGGGGCGCACATCGCGTTCGCCGAGGTGATCGCCAACCCGATCGGGGTCAAGCTCGGTCCGACCATGACACCGGAGCTGGCGGTCGAGTACGTCGAGCGGCTCGACCCGAACAACGTTCCGGGCCGGCTCACGCTGGTCACCCGCATGGGCAACAACAAGGTGCGCGACCTGCTGCCGCCGATCATCGAGAAGGTGCAGGCGACCGGCCACCAGGTGATCTGGCAGTGCGATCCGATGCACGGCAACACCCACGAGTCGTCGACGGGCTACAAGACCCGCCACTTCGACCGGATCGTGGACGAGGTGCAGGGCTACTTCGAGGTGCACAGGGCGCTGGGCAGCTATCCCGGCGGCATTCACGTCGAGATCACCGGCGAGAACGTCACCGAATGCCTCGGCGGCGCGCAGGACATCTCCGACTCCGACCTCGCGGGTCGCTACGAGACCGCCTGCGATCCGCGGCTGAACACCCAGCAGAGCCTGGAGTTGGCGTTCCTCGTCGCGGAGATGCTGCGCGACTAGCGCCACCTCAGATCAGGTTGCCGAGGTTGCCGCCGATTGTCCATGCGGCGGCGGCGATCAGCCCGGTCAGCGTCAGCACGGCCACCGTCCAGAACAGCAGTGCGCGCTTGGCGCGCTGCCGCGCCCAGTAGAACTCGTCGAGGTCGATACCGGCGAATCGCTGTGAGGGCGGCGGGTATTCGGGTTCGGCAGGCGACCAGTCGTCGCGGTTCAGCGTGCGGGTCGGCCTGCGCGGCGATGGCGCGGCGGCCGACGGCGGACGGGGGACCGGTGCCGCGGTGGCGGACGGGGCCGAGAGTCGGGGGGCGGGCACCCGAAACGGGGGCAGCCCCAGCTCGTCGACGATCTCGTCGAGTTCGTCCCCCATCTCGGTGGCGTCGGCGTAGCGTCCCGCCGGGTCGCGAGCGGTGGCGCGCAGCACGAGATCGTCGAAATGTGCTGGCACACCGGCGATTACCGAGCCCGGCGGCGGTACATCGTGATCCATCCGCCGATACGCCACCGCCAGCGCGCTGTCCCCGGTGAAGGGCGTGGTCCCGGTCAGCAGCTCATAGGTGAGGATGCCGACGGCGTAGACGTCGCTGCGCGGGTCGGCCGATCCGGTGCTGACCTGTTCGGGTGACAGGTACGCCGCGGTGCCGAGGATCACGCTGGTGGAGGTGATCTTGGCCTCGGCGACGGCACGCACCAGCCCGAAGTCGGCGATCTTGACGTCGCCGCCGGTGGAGATCAGCACGTTCTCCGGCTTGATGTCTCGGTGCACCAACCCGGCGCGGTGTGCGACTGCCAGCCCGCTGAGCACCGGCCCGAGCACCGCCGCCGCGGCGTGCGGTGGCATCGGCCCGCGCTCGCGCAGCAGTTCGCGCAGTGTGCCGCCCTCGACGAGTTCCATCACGAGAAAGGGCGGGTGGCCGCCCACAGTTCCGCCGCCTTGGTCATAGACGGCGACCAGGCCGGCGTGCGCCAATCGGGCGACCGCGCGCGCCTCGCGCTGAAAGCGCGTCAGGAACTGGGTGTCGCCCGCGTACCGCGAGTCCATGATCTTCAGTGCCACCGGCCGGTCCAGCCGCAAATCGAGTCCGCGGTAGACCGCCGACATGCCGCCCGTGGCGATCAGCGTGTCGACGCGGTACCGACCGTCCAAGACGACCCCGGCGAGCGGGTCGGCTTGCGGGTAGGCGTTCACCGAAGACATGTTACGGAGCGCCGGGTCGGCGAATATGCGCCGCCGGCGGCGGGTGCGGGGTTTTAGACTCGGTGCGGTGAGCAGCATTCCGGCCGCCGAGGATGTCCTCGACCCCGCCGAGGACGTCTACGATCTACCCGCTGTCGCCGCGCTGCTGGGCGTTCCGGTGACCAAGGTGCATCAGCAACTGCGCGAAGGCCACCTGATCGGTGTCCGCCGCGGCGGAGCGGTGGTGGTGCCGAAAGTCTTCTTCGACGACACGGGTCAGGTGGTCAAGAGCCTGCCGGGGCTCCTCGTGGTTCTGCAAGACGGCGGGTACCACGAAACCGAGATCGTCCGATGGCTGTTCACGCCCGACCCGTCGCTGACGATCCGCCGCGACGGCACGATGGACGGGCAGACTAATGCCCGGCCGGTTGATGCGCTTCACTCGCATCAGGCCCGCGAGGTGGTGCGTCGGGCCCAGGCGCTGGCGTACTGACTTCGGGCGCCTTGCGCAGCACGTACCAGGCCAGCAACCCGCACACGGTGGCGAGCAGGACGTGGGACCACGAGTACATCCCGTGCGCCCCGTCGGGTCTCCAGATGACCGTGATCCAGGTGGACAGGCCCGCGATCACCGCGATCGACCGGTGGGACTGAGCCAGCGCCGCCACCACCGCCAGCGGCCAGGTGTAGTACCAGGGCAGGGCTGCGGGGACGAACAACACCACCACGCCCATCACCAACGCGATGCCCATCAGCGCCTCGCGGTCGGTGTGCCGGAACCGCCACCACAGCAGGGGAAGTGACACGGCGATGGTCACGATGCCGATGATCCTCGCGATGTCGAGCACGGCATAGAAGTTCACCGGCAGGAACAGCCCGCCGAAGAGGTTGATGAGGTTGGACGCCGCCGTGGGCAGCGTCAGCCAGTTGATGATCTTCACCGAACCGGCCAGTGCGGTCAGCCAGCCCAGACCGACGCCTGCGGCCAGCGAGAGCACCGCGAACACCGCCGCGAAGATCAACGCCGAGGCTCCCGTCGCGATCGCGAACGCCTTGACCGGGGCGAACCCGCGCCTGCGGCGCAGATCGCGTGCCCACACCCACACCATGAACGGAAGGGCAAGTCCGCCCGTGGCTTTCACGGCGACGGCCGCGGCGATCAGGGCGACTCCCCACACATGACGGCCGGCGAAGGTCAGCGCGATGCCGGTCATCATCAGCCCGACCATCAGCATCTCGTTGTGGACGCCGCCCATCAGGTGGACGATCACCAGCGGGTTGAGCACGCAGATCCACAAGGCCGTTGCCCCGTCGGCGCCGACCTGCCGGGCGACGCGCGGCGCGGCCCAGATCAGCAGGGCCAGGCCGGGGAGCATGCACAGCCGCAGCAGCATCGTGCCCGCCACCACGTCGTTGCCCACCAGTAAGGTGACGAACTTCGCGACCAGGATGAAACCGGGCCCGTAGGGCGCGGTGGTGGTCGTCCAGATGGGACTTACGTTGTCCAGCAATGAGTTCGGGTTGTCGATGGGGCCGACGGCGTAGGGGTCGAAGCCGTCGCGCAGCAGCGCGCCCTGCGCCAGGTAGGAGTAGGTGTCGCGGCTGAACAGGGGAACGCTCAACAGCAACGGCGCCAGCCAGAACCCGGTGGTCGCGACCATCGTGTACTCGGTCGCGGTGCGGTCGATCACCTGGCGGCCCAACCACAACCACGCGGCCAGCATCAGCGCCACGCCGCCCCACAGCAGCACCGACGACAGCACCAGTCCGTGGCCGAACCGCAGCCATGAGAGGTGCAGGGACTCCAGCAGCGGATCGTGCAACCGGGTGCTGCCCGCACCCAGACCCCCCGCGGCGATGAGCACGGCACCGAGAAGGCCGAGGCGGGCGGGCCGGGCCTGCGGCGACGTCGCGAACGAGACTAGTCGTGAAAAGTGTTGTGCCAGCCCGCTTCTCGGCGAGCTTGTCGGCGCTGGGGTGGTCATACTCCTAGGCGGACCGGTTCGCGGCCAATCGGGCGAGTTCGGTCAGCCCGGTCCTCGCCTGCGGGTCGATCGGTGCGGCGTCGAGGATGCCGAGGGCCCGGCGGGTGAGCTCGTCGATGCGGGCCTCCACCGCGGCCAGTGCGCCGACCGACTCGATCGTCCTGCAGACCTCTTTGACCTGGTCATCGGACAGCTCTGAACCGATCGACGTGTTCAGCAGCCTGGCCGCCACCGGATCGGTCTGCTCGGCCCGTTCGACGGCCTCGGCCAGCAGCACGGTGCGCTTGCCCGAGCGCAGATCGTCCCCCGAGGGCTTACCGGTGATGGCGGGGTCGCCGAACACCCCGAGCACGTCGTCGCGAAGCTGAAACGCCACACCGAGGTTGGTGCCGACCTCGTGGAACGCGTCGGCGACCTCGGGACGGTCGGCCGCCGCGGCGGCGCCCAGTTGCAGCGGACGCGTGATCGTGTACGAGGCGGTCTTGTAGACGTTGACCGTCATCGCCGAGGCCACCGAGTCCGCGCCGCTGGACTCGGCGACGATGTCGAGGTATTGGCCGCCGAGCACCTCGGTGCGGATGGCGGCCCAGACCCGCTGCACGCGATGCCGCGCATCGAGCGGCAGGTCGGCCGTGGCGACGATGTCGTCGGCCCACACCAGGGCCAAGTCCCCGAGCAGAATCGCCGCCGAGAGCCCGAACTGCTCTGCGGACCCGTGCCAGTTGTCGGTGCGGTGCCGCTCGGCGAACAGGCGGTGCACCGTCGGCAGCCCGCGACGCGTCGCCGACGCGTCGATCACGTCGTCGTGCACCAGCGCGCAGGCGTGCAGAAGTTCGAGGGCGGAGACGAGTCGCAGAACCCTCGGGTCGAAGGGATCCCCGGGGCCTTCGGCGACGGCGCGCCAGCCCCAGTACGCGAACAGCGGCCGCAGCCGCTTGCCGCCGCGCAGTACGAACTCCTCGAGAGCCGCGGTCAGTTCGGCGTAATCGGTGCCCATATAGGCGCAGTCGCTGCGGCGCTCGCGCAGATAGTCCCGCAACTGTTCGGTGACGGCGCTGGCCAACTCGACGGCTGACGGTGCCGCTGCATGCACGCTCAGCGGGCGCCCCTTTCTCTCCTGCGTCTACTAGGCCCCGAGTGACTTCGACAGTAGAGCCTGCGGTCGACGCATTAGCAAGTCAGTACGGATGCCTGCGGGCAAGCTCTCATCGCGCTCTAATCGCGGGGGCTGCCGACGCGCGGCGACTGGTCGCGGCTCATGTAGGCCAGCGCGCCGATGATGCCCGCCACCACGAACGAGCCGATACCCAGCCAGATCGCGGCCCCGGTGAAGGACCGGGCGCTGGGGTCGGTGTAGCGCGCCTGGGCGTTCATGGTGCTGACCACCCCGGGGCGCAGCTTCCACTCGACGATCTCGGCGGAGACCTGATCGCCGTTGGTGGAGGTCACCTCGCCGGGGAAGGACACCGTCAGCGAGACGTCGGCTTCCGGGTCGGCCAGCGACGTCAGGTCGGCGCGGCCCTCGAGGATCACCAGGTCGCCGGCGCGGCGCAGCGACAGGTCGACCCCGGCGGCGTCGCGGTTCATGTTGGCCAGCTGCGGCACCTCGGCGAAGGTCAGGTCGGAGAACACCGCCTGCGAGCCGACATAGTCGTCGCGGTCGTACTCCGACACCGCGACCTTGTTGGCGAACGGCAGGCTGTTCAGCAGCTGCGGGCCCTTGTCGTCCGCGTTGCGGGGTTTGGCCGCCGCGACGATCTGGCCGGACACCCGGTCGTCCGGGGACACCGTGATCGACGCCCGAACCCGCACGCAGCCGACCGCCGTCGGAAGGACGACGAGCAGCAGCAACACGAGGGCGAGCAGCCGGGTTCTGCTGCGTCGCTGGCGAGCCGGCACGGCCTCATCGTGCCAGACCGACCGGATCACAGCGGCAGGGACCGGCCGAGTATCGCGAACGCCCGCGGATCGCCCGCGAAGTGGTAGCCGCGAATGACGTCAGTGAATCCGAGCCGTCGGTAGAGGCGCCAGGCCCGGTTGGATTCGCCGTTGATCTCCGGAGTGGACAGCAGCACGTGCGCCTCACCGCGGTCGGCCAGGAGCCGTCGGGTCAGCGCCTCGCCCAGCCCGCGGCCCTGGGCGCGGGGGTGGATGTGCAGCTCGGTGAGCTCGAAGTAGCTGGCCATCAGCTCCGCGATGCGGCTCCGGTCGGCGCCGACGCGGTGCAGGCCCGCGACGACCTGCTGCTGCCACCACTGGTCGGGGGCGCCGCAGTAGCCGTACGCGACACCGAGCAGCGGTGCCGCGGCGAGGTCGGGGGCGGTGGTTTCGGGCACTTCGGCGGCCGCTTCCACCGCGGCGACGGCCTTCCAGCCGTGCCTGCGGGTGTGCTCGAGCCACATCGACGCGCGTTGGTCCTCCGTGCCTCGCGGATAGCGCATCGCGTCAACGTATACGGCGAGCGCGTCTGCGAGCCGGCGCTGCATATCGGCCGGCGACAGATCGACCAGAAATGTCGCCAACTCCTGATCCGCCTCTCCGCGCGTCGTGCGGTGTCGTCGACACCATTATCGGGTAGCCAACGAGGTCGGTTCCAAATCGCGGCGGAGGTCATACAATCGAGCGTCGAACTAGGTGGTACGCCTCAGACTGACCTCGTATCATGACTGTTAGGTGCCCGTAAACGCGGGCCCACACGAGTTTGAATTTTGGCCACGGCCGCATCGGCCATCGGGTTCCGAGGGAGGGACGAATGCCACTCTCCGATCATGAGCAGCGCATGCTCGACCAGATCGAGAGCGCGCTCTATGCCGAGGACCCGAAGTTCGCTTCGAGCGTTCGCGGCGGAACCTTGCGCGCTCCCTCCACCCGGCGCCGCCTGCAAGGCGCCGCCCTTTTCGTCCTCGGGCTGGCCATGCTGGTCTCGGGGGTGGCGTTCCCGGCGACCCAGATCAGCGGATTTCCGGCCCTCTCCGTGCTCGGCTTCATCGTGATGTTCGGTGGCGTGGTCTTCGCGATCACGGGCCCGCGGGTGGCGGGCGGCCGTGACCGCTCGGCCGCCGAACCGGGTGCGCCGCGGCAGAAGCGCGTCAAGGGGTCCGGCGGTTCGTTCACCAGCCGCATGGAGGACCGCTTCCGGCGCCGCTTCGACCAGTAGGCGCACGCCGCCACAGGGGTAGCCCACGCCGGGCTACCCCTTTTTCGTTGCGCCGGGCCGGGGCGGAGCCCCCACTTCGCCCCACCGGCACCCGTTAGCCGTTCGAGCTGCAGATTTCGGCGCGATGGCGGCGATCCGACGATCGGCCGGCCTAAAGAAAACGTCGCTCCGGGGCGCACCGTGGGGACTCACAAGCACATTTTGCTATCAAATGGAGAGTTGTGGGGGATTGTGGGGTAAAGTGGCGGACAACGGAGCGACCGGGGCTCCGGAGTGAAGTGGAGGTGGCGAGATGTTTCTCGGCACCTACACGCCGAAGCTCGACGACAAGGGGCGGCTCACACTGCCCGCCAAGTTCCGCGATGCGCTGGCAGGAGGGTTGATGGTCACCAAGAGCCAGGACCACAGCCTCGCCGTGTACCCGCGCGCCGAATTCGAGAAGTTGGCACGGCGGGCCTCGCAGGCCTCACGGAGCAATCCGGAGGCTCGCGCGTTCCTGCGGAACCTGGCCGCCGCCACCGACGAACAGCATCCCGACGCTCAAGGCCGGATCACCCTGTCGGCCGACCACCGCCGCTACGCGAACCTTTCCAAGGACTGCGTGGTCATCGGGTCGGTCGACTACCTGGAGATCTGGGATTCGGCCGCCTGGCAGGAGTACCAGCAGACCCACGAAGAGAACTTTTCCGCGGCCACCGATGAAGCTCTGCACGACATCATCTGAATCGGCGGTCGACCGACGCAGACACCGGCACCCGGCCCGTGCATCGCGGCCTCTGCCCGAACCGGCCCTGGCGTACTTCCCCAACGCCAGGTCCGCGCTCTCGGACAGGGACCCCGGTGCAGGGGCCGCCAACGGAGGCCTCGACAAAGGATTAGTGATGGCCCAGCACGGACATGTTCCAGTCCTGCTGGACCGCTGCGTGGAGCTCCTGCGGCCGGCGCTGACGCGGCGCAGTTCCGACGGCGACGGCGCGGTGCTGGTCGACGCGACGCTCGGGGCGGGCGGCCACGCCGAGCGGTTCCTCACCGAACTGCCGGGCCTGCGCCTGATCGGCCTCGACCGCGACCCCGATGCGCTGTGGATCGCCGGCGAGCGGCTGGCACAATTCGGCGACCGGGTCGTCCTGGTCCGCACCCGCTACGACGGCATCGCGACCGCGGTGCGCGAAAGCGCCCACGGCACAGCCGAAGCGGACGGTGTGCTGTTCGACCTCGGGGTGTCCTCGATGCAGCTGGACCGCGCCGAGCGGGGTTTCTCCTACGCCGCGGACGCGCCGCTGGACATGCGGATGGACCCCGACGCCGAGCTCACCGCCGCCGAGGTCGTCAACACCTACGACGAGAAGCGCCTGAGCCGGGTGCTGCGCGAGTTCGGCGAGGAGCGCTTCGCCGCGCGGATCGCTTCGCAGATCGTCCGCCGTCGCGTCCGCCAGCCGTTCACCACCACCGGCGAACTCGTCGAACTGCTCTATCAGGCCATACCCGCGCCGGCGCGGCGCACCGGCGGGCACCCGGCCAAGCGCACCTTCCAGGCGCTGCGCATCGCCGTCAACGCGGAGCTGGACTCGCTGCGCGCCGCGCTGCCCGCCGCTCTCGGAGTGCTGGCACCCGGCGGACGCATCGCGGTGATGGCCTACCAGTCGCTGGAGGACCGGATCGTCAAGGCCGTCTTCACCGAGGCGACGGCGTCACGCACACCCCAGGGACTGCCCGTCGAACTGCCCGGCCACGAAGCACCTTTCGTCGCCCTGACCCGTGGCGCCGAGCGCGCTACCGCCGAGGAGATCGAACAGAACCCGCGTAGCGCACCCGTGCGACTACGAGCACTCGAAAAGGTGGGGGCAGCCCGTGAAGGCTAAGAACGGTAAGCAGGGCAAGCAGGCCAAGCGCAAGGCGCCGGTGCGCGGCACGGACGAACGTCGTCGCACGGCACGCACCGCAGCACGCCGTTCCGGTGAGGCGCAGGCACGGCGCAAACCGGTCCGCGACCAGCGACCGCAGCGGTCGGCGCCGCAGACGAACCCGATCCCGCGGCCCATCGACAAGCCGGCCAGGCCGAAGAACGCCTCGCAAGCCAAGGCGCGGTCCAAAGCGCGAAAAGCCAAGGCGCCGAAGGTGGTCAGACCGCCGCTGCGCGAGCGCATCGTCGTCAAGTTGGCCTCGATCGAGCTGAACCCGCGCACCCTGGTCGCTCGGGTCCCGTTCGTGGTGCTCGTCATCGGGTCGCTGGGGATGGGTCTGGGCACCACGCTGTGGTTGTCGACCGACGCCGCCGAGCGGTCCTACCAACTCGGCAACGCACGCGAGACGAACCAGGCTCTGCTGCAGCAGAAGGAAGCGCTCGAGCGCGACGTGCTCGAGGCGCAGGCCGCACCCGCGCTTGCCGAGGCGGCACGCGAACTCGGGATGATCCCGTCCCGCGACACCGCGCATCTGGTGCAGGACCCGGCGGGGAACTGGGTGGTGGTCGGTACCCCCAAGCCGGCCGAAGGGGTGCCCCCTCCGCCGCTGAACACGCCGCTGCCCGACGAGGCGCCGCCTGCGCCGCCGAGGCCGCCGGCACCGCGTGTCGTCGAACCGCGTGAGCTGCCCGTCCGACTCCCGGGCCGGGCCGCTCCGGCACCGGGTGTGCCCGGCGCGCCGTTGGCGGTGCCCCCGGGTGCGGAGGTGCCGCACCAGGTGCCCGGCCAGCAGCCAGCCCTGGGGCCGGCGCCCGCGCTCGTACCGCCGGCGCCCGCACCCGGCGGGCCGATCGCCCCGCCCGCCGATCCGGCGCTCGTCGCGCCGATGGGTGCGGCAGCGCCGCACGACCCGTCACCGCAGGCACTTCCGGGGCCGGTGCCCCCCGCCGAGGAGTTCACCCCCGCCGCGCCCCTCCCCGGCGCTCCGGCATGACCCGCGGCGAGAGGCAGCGCCGCGCACCCAAGGCGCCGCGAACCAATCGCACCAGCACCCAGGAACGCCCGGCCAAGGCGCGCCGCACCCGCGCGCCGATGGCCGACACCGGCCTGCGCAGCGCGTCTTTCGTGTTCCGCCACCGCGTCGGCAATGCGGCCATCTTCCTGGTCCTCGCTGTCGCGGCCGGCCAGTTGTTCAACCTCCAGGTGCCACGCGCGGAGGGCCTGCGTGCCGAGGCCGCGGGCCAACTCAAGGTGACCGACGTCCAGCAGGCCCTGCGCGGGTCCATCGTCGACCGCAACAACGACAAGCTGGCCTTCACCATCGAGGCTCGCGCGCTGACCTTTCAGCCGGTGAAGGTGCGCAAGCAACTCGAAGAGGCCAGGGCGAAAACCGAAGAGGCACCGGACCCGCAGCGCAGGCTGCGCGACATCGCCGCCGAGGTGGCGTTGCGGCTCAACAACAAACCCGACGTCGCGACGGTGCTCAAGAAGCTCAAGAGCAACGAGACGTTCGTGTACCTCGCACGTGCGGTGGATCCGGCCGTCGCCGACGCCATCACCACGAAGTTCCCCGAAGTCGGCACGGAGCGCCAGGATCTGCGCCAGTATCCCGGTGGCGCGCTGGCGGCCAATATCGTCGGCGGTATCGACTGGGACGGTCACGGCCTACTGGGACTGGAGGATTCGCTCGACGCGGTGCTCGCGGGCACCGACGGCTCGATCACCTACGACCGGGGCAGCGACGGGGTGGTGATTCCCGGCAGCTACCGCAACCGCCACGACGCGGTCGACGGCTCGACGGTGATGCTCACCCTCGACGACGACATCCAGTTCTACGTACAGCAGCAGGTGCAGCAGACCAAGAACCTGTCCGGCGCGAAGAACGTGTCGGCGGTGGTGCTCGACGCGAAAACCGGTGAGGTTCTTGCGATGGCGAACGACAACACGTTCGACCCGAGCCAGGACATCGGCAGGCAGGAGGACCGCGAGCTCGGCAACCCGGCGGTGTCGTCACCGTACGAACCGGGATCGGTCAACAAGCTCGTCACCGCCGCATCGGTCATCGAGTACGGCCTTTCGCACCCCGACGAGGTGCTGCAGGTGCCCGGCTCGATCGACATGGGCGGCGTCACCGTAGGCGACGCCTGGGAGCACGGCACGATGCCGTACACCACCACCGGCATCTTCGGGAAGTCCTCGAACGTCGGCACACTGATGCTGGCGCAGCGGCTCGGCCCGGAACGGTTCTTCGACATGGTGCGCAAGTTCGGCCTCGGCCAGCGCACCGGCGTCGGCCTCCCGGGCGAGAGCGCAGGTCTGGTTCCGCCCATCGATCAGTGGTCCGGCAGCACGTTCGCGAACCTGCCTATCGGACAGGGCCTTTCGATGACCCTGCTGCAGATGACCGGCATGTACCAGACCATCGCCAACGACGGCGTGCGCATTCCGCCGCGCATCGTCAAGACGACCATCGCGCCGGACGGCACTCGCACCGAGGAGCCGCGACCCGACGGCATCCGGGTGGTGTCGCCCCAGACCGCCAGGACCGTGCGGCAGATGTTCCGCGCGACCACCCAGCGCGACCCGATGGGCTATCAGCAGGGCACCGGGCCGCAGGCCGCGGTCGAGGGGTACCAGATCTCCGGCAAGACCGGCACCGCGCAGCAGATCAACCCCGCCTGTGGCTGCTACTACAGCGACGTCTACTGGATCACCTTCGCCGGCATGGCCACCACCGACGACCCGCGTTACGTGGTGGGCATCATGATGGACGCCCCGCACCGCGCCGCCGACGGCACTCCGGGTTCCTCTGCCGCGCCGCTGTTCCACAACATCACGTCCTGGCTGCTGCAACGCCAGAACGTGCCGCTGTCTCCCGATCCGGGCCCGCGCCTGACGCTGCAGGCCGACTGAGCGCGGCGCGTCAGAAACGGCCCGACGAGCGGTCGGTACTGTGTCATGGCCATGAACCTGCGACCCAGCCAACCAGCCGGCCTCGCGCTCGGGACGCTGGCCGAGCAGGTCAAGGCGGTGCCCGTCGGGGCGGCCGCCTCCTCCCACGTGCAGATCACCGGCGTGACCCTGCGCAGCCAGGGGGTGCGGCCGGGCGACCTGTTCGCCGCACTGCCCGGGGCGTCGTCGCACGGGGCCCGGTATGTCGGCGAAGCGGTGGCCCGCGGTGCGGTCGCCGTGCTGACCGACGTCGCCGGAGCGGCCGAGATCGGGCAGGAGGCGACGGTGCCCGTCATGGTGCACGCCGAACCGCGTTCGGTGCTCGGGGAACTGGCCGCCACGGTCTACGGGCGCCCGTCGGAGCATGTGCGCGTCATCGGTGTCACGGGCACGTCCGGCAAGACCACCACGACCTACCTGGCCGAGGCCGGGTTGCGGGCGGCCGACCGGGTGGCCGGACTCATCGGGACGGTCGGCATCCGCATCGACGGCCACGACCAGCCCAGCGCGCTCACCACGCCGGAGGCGCCTGATCTGCAGGCGCTGCTGGCCGTGATGGTCGAAGAAGGGGTCGACACCGTGGTGATGGAGGTGTCCAGCCACGCGCTGGCCCTCGGCCGCGTCGACGGTGTGCGGTTCGCGGTCGGGGGCTTCACCAACCTGTCCCGCGACCACCTGGATTTCCACCCGACCATGCAGGACTACTTCGACGCGAAGGCGCGCCTGTTCGATCCCGAATCGTCAACGCACGCAGCCACTTCGGTGGTGTGCGTGGACGACGACGCGGGGCGTGAGATCGCCCGGCTCGCGGACCGCCCGGTCACGGTCAGCGCGATGGGCCGCGATGCCGACTGGCGGGTGGAAGACGTGCGCGGCGTCGAGCGCGGCGGGCAGGAGTTCACCATGGCCGACCCGGCGGGGGTGCACCACGTACTGCGGATCGGGCTGCCCGGTCGCTACAACGTGGCCAACTGCCTGCTGGCCGCCGCGCTGCTCGACGCGGTCGGCGTGTCGCCCGAGCAGGCAGCACCCGGCCTGCGCACGGCCACCGTCCCGGGCCGGCTCGAGGCGATCGACCGCGGGCAGGATTTCCTTGCGCTGGTGGACTACGCGCACAAACCCGGCGCGTTGCAGGCGGTGCTGGAGACCCTGCGGGCCCAGGCCGACGGCAGGGTCGCCGTGGTGTTCGGGGCGGGCGGCAACCGGGACCCGGGCAAGCGCGGGCCGATGGGCCGCGTCGCCGCCGAGTTGGCCGACCTGGTGGTGGTCACCGACGACAACCCCCGCGATGAGGACCCGGCCGCGATCCGCGCCGCGATCCTGGCGGGCGCCGTGAGTGCCCGCGCCGAAATCGTCGAGATCGGGGACCGCCGTGCGGCCATCGACTATGCGGTCGGCTGGGCGCGTCCGGGCGACGTCGTGCTGGTCGCCGGCAAGGGCCACGAGGCGGGCCAGACCAGCGCCGGGCAGACCCGGCCGTTCGACGACCGCGACGAGCTGGCCGCCGCGCTGGAGGCAGTGGGGCACCGCGCGTGATCGATCTGACCGTCGCCGAGGTCGCCGACATCGTCGGCGGCCGGCTCGCCGACATCTCCGCCGAGGACGCCGCCGCCACCCGGATCACCGGGACCGTCGAGTTCGACTCCCGCAAGGTCACATCCGGCGGCCTGTTCCTCGCGCTTCCCGGCGCCCGCTCCGACGGCCACGACTTCGCGGCGGCCGCGGTGCTGGCCGGTGCCGCCGCGGTGCTGGCCGCGCGCCCGGTCGGGGTGCCCGCAATCGTCGTCGACCCGACGCCCGAAGCCACCGACCGCGGCGCCGGCGTACTCGAGCACGACACCGACGGCAGCGGTGCGGCCGTGCTCGCGGCACTGGCGAAGCTGGCCGCCGCCGTCGCCGCGCAGCTCGTGGAGGGCGGGCTCACGGTCGTCGGCATCACCGGTTCGTCGGGCAAGACGTCGACCAAGGATCTGATCGCCGCGGTGCTGGCGCCGCTGGGCGAGGTGATCGCCCCGCCGGGATCGTTCAACAACGAGCTCGGCCACCCGTGGACCGTGCTGCGCGCGACCCGGTCCACCGACTACCTGGTGCTGGAGATGTCGGCTCGCCACCGCGGCAACATCGCCGCACTCGCCGCCATCGCCACCCCGTCCATCGGGGTGGTGCTCAATGTCGGCACCGCCCACTTGGGCGAGTTCGGCTCGCGCGAGGCCATCGCCGCCGCCAAAGCCGAACTGCCGCAGTCTGTTCCGGCCTCGGGCGCGGTCGTCCTCAACGTCGATGACACCGCGGTCGCCGCGATGGCCGAGCAGACCTCGGCGCGGGTGGTGCGGGTGTCGCGGGACCCGGGCGCCCGGAACGTGGACGTGTGGGCCGATGCGGTGACCCTCGACGCGCTGGCCCGCCCGCGGTTCACCTTGCACGCCAACGGAGACCAGACAGACGTGGCGCTCGCCGTGCATGGCGACCACCAGGTGTCGAACGCGCTGTGCGCGGCGGCCGTCGCGCTGGAGTGCGGTGCGTCCCTCGAGCAGATCGCGAGCGCGCTGGCCGCGGCGGGCCCGGTGTCGCGGCACCGCATGCAGGTGGTCACCCGCGACGACGGCGTGACCGTCATCAACGATGCCTACAACGCCAACCCCGACTCCATGCGCGCCGGGCTCAAGGCGCTGGCCTGGATGGCGCGCGAAGGCGGGGGGCGGCGCCGAAGCTGGGCGGTGCTCGGCGAGATGGCCGAACTCGGCGAGGGCGCGATAACCGAGCATGACAACATCGGTCGGCTGGCAGTGCGATTAGATGTCTCACGACTCATCGTCGTCGGAACCGGGAGGGCTATGAGCGCCATGCACCACGGCGCGGTGATGGAGGGGTCGTGGGGGCCCGAGGCCACCATGGTCGCCGACGCCGACGCGGCGCTGGCACTGCTGCGTGCTGAACTGCGGCCATCGGACGTGGTGCTGGTGAAGGCGTCCAACGCAGCGGGGCTCGGGGCGCTGGCCGATGCGCTCGTCGCCGAGTCCGGAGAACCGCCCGCATGAGGCAGATCCTCATCGCCGTCGGCATCGCGCTGACGGTCTCGATCCTGCTCACCCCGGCGCTGATCCGGCTGTTCACCCGGCAGGGGTTCGGCCACGAGATCCGCGAGGACGGCCCGCCGAGCCACCACAAGAAGCGCGGCACGCCGTCGATGGGCGGCGTCGCCATCGTCGCGGGCATCTGGGCCAGCTATCTGGGCACCCACCTGGTGGGTGTGGTGATCGACGGCAAGGGCCCGTCGGCCTCGGGGCTGCTGGTGCTGTTCCTGGCCACCGCCCTGGGTGTCGTCGGTTTCATCGACGACCTGATCAAGCTCCGGCGGGCACGCAATCTCGGGCTGAACAAGACCGCCAAGACCGTCGGGATCCTCGCCGCCGCCGTGATCTTCGGTGCGTTGGCCCTGCAGTTCCGCAACGCCGACGGGTTGACGCCGGGCAGTCCGGAACTGTCGTACGTGCGCGAGATCGCCACGGTCACGCTGCCGCCCGCGTTGTTCGTGTTGTTCTGCATCGTGGTGGTCAGCGCGTGGTCGAACGCGGTGAACTTCACCGACGGGCTGGACGGGCTGGCGGCAGGCGCGATGGCGATGGTGTGCGCGGCCTACGTGCTTATCACGTTCTGGCAGTTCCGCAACGCGTGCGCGACCAGCCCGGGGCTGGGCTGCTACAACGTGCGCGACCCGCTGGACCTGGCGATCATCGCGGCCGCGACCGCCGGCGCCTGCATCGGCTTCCTGTGGTGGAACGCGGCGCCGGCCAAGATCTTCATGGGCGACACCGGGTCGCTGGCGCTGGGCGGCATCATCGCCGGGCTGTCGGTGGCCAGCCGCACCGAGATGCTGGCCGTGGTGCTCGGCGCCCTGTTCGTCGCCGAGGTCGTCTCGGTCGTCGTGCAGATCATGGCGTTTCGCACCACCGGCCGGCGGGTGTTCCGGATGGCGCCGTTCCACCACCACTTCGAGTTGGTCGGCTGGGCCGAAACGACGGTGATCATCCGGTTCTGGCTGCTGACCGCGATCGCTTGCGGGTTGGGTGTCGCGCTGTTCTACAGCGAGTGGCTGACCACCGTCGGTGCCTGACATGGCCCGTCTCGAGCCGCTGGTGCCCGGGGCCCGGGTGCTGGTCACCGGGGCCGGGATCACCGGCCGCTCGGTGAGTGCGGTGCTCGAGCCGACGGGCGTGCGGCTGACGATCTGCGACGACGATCCGCTGGCCCTGCAACGGCTGGTCACCCCGGCGACGGTTGTCACCACCGAGGAAGCTCGGGCGCACATCGGCGACTATGCGCTCGTCGTGACCAGCCCCGGCTTCTCGCCGGACACGCCGGTGCTGGCCGCGGCCGCAGCGGCCGGCGTGCCCATCTGGGGTGACGTGGAGTTGGCGTGGCGGCTGGACGCGGCCAGCTGGTTCGGGCCGCCGCGGCGCTGGCTGGTGGTCACCGGCACGAACGGCAAGACCACGACCACCTCGATGCTGCACGCCATGCTCGTCGCCGCCGGGCGGCGGGCGGTGCTGTGCGGCAACATCGGCAACCCGGTGCTCGACGTGTTGGCGCAGCCTTCAGAGCTGCTCGCCGTCGAGCTGTCCAGCTTCCAGCTGCACTGGGCGCCGTCGGTGCGGCCCGACGCCGGCGTCGTGCTCAACGTGGCCGAGGACCATCTGGACTGGCACGGCTCGATGGCGGCCTACGCCCGGGACAAGGCGCGCGTCCTCGACGGGCGGGTGGGGGTCGTCGGCCTCGACGACCCGGTCGCCGCGGGCCTGCTCGACACCGCGGCGGCCGACGTGCGCGTCGGGTTCCGGCTGGGCGAACCGGGCGACGGTGAACTCGGTGTCGTCGACGGCACGCTCGTCGACAACGCGTTCGGCGACCGGGTTGCGCTGGCCGAGGCGGCGACGATCCCGGTGGCGGGACCGGTCGGCGTGCTCGACGCGCTCGGCGCCGCCGCGCTGGCCCGCGCCGCCGGTGTGACGCCCGAGCCGATCGCGCGTGCCCTGGCCGGCTTCGAGGTCGGTAGGCACCGCGCCGAAGTGGTCGGCATGGTCGACGGCGTCACTTACATCGACGACTCCAAGGCCACCAACCCGCACGCGGCGCAGGCGTCGATCGCCGCCTACCCGCGGGTGGTCTGGATCGCAGGCGGAATGCTCAAGGGTGCCTCGGTCGCAGAACTGCTGGCCGGGGTGCGAAACCGCCTGGTCGCAGCGGTACTGATCGGCCGCGACCGAGCGGTGGTGGCCGAGGCTCTGGCGCGACACGCCCCGGATGTCCCCGTCGTTGAGGTTGTGACGGGGGAGGATTTTGGGGTGCAAGGGACAACTGGGGCAAATGTTAGTCCTGTTACTCGTGTGATCCAGCTGCCCGGCGGGCCGGACGGCGATGCGATCATGGCGGCGGTGGTCGGCGCCGCGCGCGACCTCGCGCGGCCTGGGGACGCCGTGCTGCTGGCACCGGCGGGGGCCTCCTTCGACCAGTTCACCGGCTACAGCCACCGCGGGGACGCGTTCGCCGCGGCCGTGCGCGCGCTGACGCGGTAAGCACCGATGAGCAACATCCTGACCCGTTTGCGGCACCGCAGGACGGGCGCAGAGGACAAGCCCGCCGAGCCCACGGTCGAGGCACGCGGGCCGCGCACCCGGTTCGGTGCCTGGCTCGGCCGGCCGATGACGTCGTTCCACCTGATCATCGCCGTCGCGGCCCTGCTGACGAGCCTGGGGCTGACGATGGTGCTGTCCGCCTCGGGCGTCTACTCCTACGACACGGACGGATCGCCGTGGGTGGTCTTCGCCAAGCAGGTGATGTGGACGGTCATCGGGCTGTTCGCGTTCTACATCGCGCTGCGGGTGCCCGTCGCGCTGATGCGCAGCCTGGCGTTCTCGGGCTTCGCGTTCAGCATCGTGCTGCTGGTGCTGGTGCTGATTCCCGGTATCGGCACCGTGGCCAACGGATCCCGCGGCTGGTTCGTCGTCGCCGGGTTCTCGATGCAGCCCTCCGAACTGGCGAAGATCGCGTTCGCGATCTGGGGTGCGCACCTGTTGGCCGCCCGCCGCATGGAGCACGCGTCGCTGCGGGAGATGCTGATCCCGCTGGTGCCCGCGGCGTTCGTCGCGCTGGCGCTCATCGTCGCCCAGCCCGACCTCGGGCAGACGGTGTCGCTGGGCATCATCCTGCTCGGCCTGCTCTGGTACGCGGGCCTGCCGCTGCGGGTGTTCCTGTCCTCACTGTTCATGGTCGTCGTGTCGGCGGCGGTGCTGGCCATGGTTGAGGGGTACCGGTCCGCGCGCGTGCAGTCCTGGCTCAACCCGGCCGCGGATGCGCAGGGGTCGGGGTACCAGGCCAGGCAGGCGCGGTTCGCGCTGGCCAACGGCGGCGTTTTCGGCGACGGGCTGGGCCAGGGCGCGGCCAAGTGGAACTATCTGCCCAACGCCCACAACGACTTCATCTTCGCGATCATCGGCGAGGAACTCGGCTTCATCGGCGCCGCCGGTCTGCTCTGTCTGTTCGGGCTGTTCGCCTATACGGGCATGCGCATCGCCCGCCGCTCGGCCGACCCGTTCCTGCGCCTGCTGACCGCCACCGCGACGCTGTGGATCATGGGGCAGGTCTTCATCAACGTCGGCTACGTGGTCGGGCTGCTACCGGTGACCGGGCTGCAGCTGCCGCTCATCTCGGCCGGTGGAACGTCAACGGCAACAACGCTTTTCATGATCGGGCTGATGGCCAACGCGGCGCGCCACGAACCCGAGGCGGTGGCCGCGTTGCGCGCAGGCCGCGACGACCGGGTCAACAAGCTGCTGCGCCTGCCGTTGCCCGCCCCGTATGCGCCGACGCGCACGGAGGCGCTGCGGGACCGGCTGCGGTCGCAGAAAGCGCACAAGTCCGAACGCAAGAAGGACCCGAAGCGGGCCGAGCGGGCGCGGCCGGCCAAGCAGGGCGCCTCGTCCGGGCGCAAACCAGTCGCCGACGAGCGGCGCAAAGGCCATGCGGCCGGCCGACCCGTGCGGGCCTCAAGGCATCATGGAGGCGGCCGGCCCGAGAGAGGCCGGCGGCGCACATTGGAAGGTCAGCGTTACGGGTGAGCGACACGGTGTCCGTCCCCGGGGGGCAGGAGCGAAGCGACCGGGGGGTGTCCGTGGTGCTCGCGGGTGGTGGCACCGCGGGGCACGTCGAACCGGCGATGGCGGTGGCCGACGCGCTCACCGCGCTCGATCCGGGCGTACGGATCACCGCGCTGGGCACGGTGCGGGGTCTGGAGACCCGGTTAGTGCCCGAACGGGGCTACCGGTTGCAGCTCATCACGCCGGTTCCGCTTCCTCGCAAACTCTCCGGCGATCTGCTCCGCCTGCCGGCCCGGGTGCGGCGGGCGGTGCGCGAAACCCGCGCGGTGCTCGATGAGGTCGACGCGGACGTGATCGTCGGCTTCGGCGGTTACGTGGCGGTTCCCGCCTACCTGGCGGCCAGGGGAGGGCCGCGACGCCGCCGAGTGCCGGTGGTGGTGCACGAGGCCAACGCCAGCGCCGGATGGGCCAACAAGGTCGGCGCCCGAGGTGCGGACCGGGTGCTCGCCGCGGTCGCCGATCCCGGGCTCAGACGTGTCGAGGTGGTCGGGGTGCCGGTGCGCGCGGCGATCACCTCGCTGGACCGGATTGCGCTGCGCGAGCAAGCCCGCGCCCACTTCGGGTTCGACCCCGACGCGCGGGTGCTCTTGGTGTTCGGCGGATCGCAGGGCGCGCAGTCGCTCAACCGTGCGGTGGCCGCGGCCGCCAAAGACCTTGCCGCCGCGGGTGTCTCGGTGTTGCATGCGCACGGACCCAAGAACACCCTCGAGCTGCGCGAGCCCGCCGACGGCGACCCTCCCTACGTCGCGGTGCCCTACCTCGACCGGATGGACCTCGCCTACGCCGCCGCCGACCTCGCGATCTGCCGGTCCGGGGCGATGACGGTCGCCGAACTCACCGCGATCGGCCTGCCCGCGGTGTACGTCCCGCTGCCGATCGGCAACGGCGAGCAGCGGCTCAACGCGCTGCCGGTGGTCGACGCCGGCGGTGGACTGCTCGTCGACGACGCCGACCTGACACCGTCGTTCGTCGCCGACACCGTCGTCGTCCTGCTCACCGACACCGGCCGGCTGCAGGCGATGACCGCGGCCGCCGCGCTGGCCGGGCACCGCGACGCCGCCCAACGCGTCGCCCAGATCGCCCTGGATGTGGCCCGAAAGGCCAAGCGGTGAACGGGAAGTCGCTCCCCCCCGAACTGCAGCGGGTGCACATGGTCGGCATCGGGGGAGCGGGCATGTCGGGCATCGCCCGCATCCTGCTGGACCGAGGCGGGCTGGTGTCCGGATCGGACGCCAAGGAGTCGCGGGCGGTGGCGGCGCTGCGGGCCCGCGGCGCCGCGATCCGCATTGGGCACGACGCGTCGTCGCTCGACATGCTGCCCGGCGGGCCGACCGCCGTGGTCACCACGCACGCCGCCATCCCCAAGACGAATCTCGAACTGGTGGAGGCGCGTCGGCGCGGAATCCCGGTGATCCTGCGTCCGGTGGTGCTGGCCAAGCTGATGGCCGGCCACACGACGCTGATGGTCACCGGCACGCACGGTAAGACCACCACCACCTCGATGCTCATCGTGGCGTTGCAGCACAGCGGATTCGACCCCTCGTTCGCCGTCGGCGGCGATCTCGGCGAAGCGGGCACCAACGCGCACAACGGCAGCGGTGAGTGCTTCGTGGCCGAGGCCGACGAGAGTGACGGCTCGCTGCTCGAGTACACCCCCGACGTGGCGGTGGTCACGAACATCGAGGCCGACCATCTCGACTTCTTCGGCAGCGCCGAGGCGTACAGCGCCGTGTTCGACGCCTTCGTCGAACGGCTCAAACCCGGTGGTGCTCTTGTGGTTTGCACCGACGACCCGGGCGCGGCAGCGCTCGCCGAGCGCACCGCGGAGCTGGGTATCAGGGTGCTGCGGTACGGCAGTGACCCGAGCCTGCCGCTGCAGGGCACGCTGTTGAGCTGGGAACAGCACGACACCGGCGCGGTCGCGCACATCCAACTCGCCGACGAGCCGTATCCGCGGGTGATGCGGCTGTCGATACCTGGCAGGCACATGGCGCTCAACGCGCTCGGTGCCGTGCTGGCCGCGGTCGACATCGGGGCGCCCGTCGACGCCGTGCTCGACGGCCTGTCCGGCTTCGAGGGGGTGCGGCGCCGGTTCGAGCTGGTCGGGACGGCGAGCGGGGTCCGCGTCTTTGATGACTACGCGCACCATCCGACCGAGGTCGGCGCCACGCTGAGCGCGGTGCGGACGGTGACCCAACAGTCCGGCAGCGGTCGCTCGATCGTGGTGTTTCAGCCGCACTTGTATTCGCGCACAGAAGCTTTCGCCAGGGACTTCGGGCAGGCGCTGAACGGCGCCGACGAGGTGTTCGTGCTCGACGTCTACGCGGCCCGCGAACAGCCGATCGCGGGTGTGAGTGGCGCGAGCATCGCCGAACACGTCACCGTTCCGGTCACCTACGTGCCCGACCTCTCGGCGGTCGCCGGGCGCGTCGCCGAAGCGGCCGAACCGAACGATGTCGTCGTCACCATGGGCGCCGGTGACGTCACGATGCTGGGCCCGGAAATCCTTGCTGCACTGCGGGTCAAGGCAAACCGCAGCGCACCGGGCCGACCGGGGGCCGGCATGCGATGACCGAGCCGACCGACACCTCCGGGCCGGCCGAACCCGCAGACCCGGCCGAGGCGGCGGAGCCGTCCCCGGCCGGCGACGCGGCTCCGGATTTCGAGGGACCGCGCCGGCGGGCGCGCCGGGAGCGTGAGGAGCGCCGCGTCGCACAAGCCCGCGCCACCGCGATCGAACAGGCCCGCCGCGAAGCCAAGCGACGCGTGATGGGCACGCCCGCTGAGGAGAAGAGGAACATCCGCGGCACGGTCCGCGGCCTCAAGGTGCTGATGTGGTCGGCGCTGGTCAGCGTGATCGTCGTCGGACTGGGCCTGCTGCTGTACTTCAGCCCGATCATGTCGGTGCGCAACACCGTGGTGACCGGGCTCGGCGCGCTGACTCAGGAGGAGATCGCGGCCGCCGCGGCCGTCGCACCGGGTACGCCGTTGTTGCAGGTCGACACGGACGCCGTGGCCGAACGGGTGGCCGAGATCCGGCGGATCGCGACGGCGCGCGTCCAGCGGCAGTACCCCTCGACGCTGCGGATCACCGTGGTGGAACGGCTGCCCGTGGTGGTCAAGGACTTTCCCGACGGGCCGCACCTTTTCGACCGTGACGGCGTGGACTTCGCGATCGGACCGCCGCCGCCGGGCGTGCCGTATCTCGACGCGGAGAACCCCGGTCCCAACGACCCGCCCACCAAGGCCGCGCTGCAGGTGATGACGTCGTTGCGCCCGGAGGTCGCCGCGCAGGTCGCCCGAGTCGCCGCGCCGTCGGTTGCGGCAATCACGCTGCAGCTCATCGACGGTCGGCAGGTGGTCTGGGGGACTACCGACCGCACAGAGGAGAAGGCGGCCAAGCTCGGGGCGCTGCTCACGCAGCCCGGGCGCACGTACGACGTATCGAGCCCGGACCTGCCGACGGTGAAATAGCCGGAAAAATCTTCCGCCGCGTGTCGGCGCGCCTGCATCGCAACGGCGCGACCTCGCCCTACCGTTCTGGATGCGCGGAACAACTTGACATAACTATAACCCTCTGGTTGAGGTTTAGAGTTTGCCAAGCGGTCGGCGTGTCGTCCGCAACCTGGGAGGAAGGCAATCCCGATGACCCCCCCACACAATTACCTCGCCGTCATCAAGGTGGTCGGCATCGGCGGCGGTGGAGTCAACGCCGTCAACCGGATGATCGAGCAGGGTCTCAAGGGCGTGGAGTTCATCGCCATCAACACCGACGCGCAGGCGTTGTTGATGAGCGACGCCGACGTCAAGCTCGACGTCGGTCGTGACTCGACGCGCGGTCTTGGCGCGGGCGCCGACCCCGAGGTCGGGCGCAAGGCCGCCGAGGACGCCAAAGACGACATCGAGGAGCTGCTGCGCGGCGCCGACATGGTGTTCGTCACCGCGGGCGAGGGCGGTGGCACCGGCACCGGTGGCGCACCCGTCGTCGCGTCGATCGCGCGCAAGCTCGGTGCGCTGACGGTCGGCGTGGTGACGCGGCCGTTCTCATTCGAGGGCAAAAGGCGGTCCAACCAGGCCGAGAACGGTATCCAGTCACTGCGCGAGAGCTGCGACACGCTGATCGTCATCCCGAACGACCGTCTGCTGCAGATGGGCGACGCCGCGGTCTCGTTGATGGATGCGTTCCGCAGCGCGGACGAGGTGCTGCTCAACGGCGTTCAGGGCATCACCGACCTGATCACCACGCCCGGCCTGATCAACGTGGACTTCGCCGACGTCAAGGGGGTGATGAGCGGGGCGGGCACCGCGCTGATGGGCATCGGGTCGGCACGCGGTGACGGGCGTGCGCTCAAGGCCGCCGAGATCGCGATCAACTCACCGCTGCTCGAGGCGTCCATGGAAGGCGCCCAGGGTGTGCTGCTGTCGGTGGCGGGCGGTAGCGACCTCGGTCTGTTCGAGATCAACGAGGCCGCTTCGCTGGTGCAGGACGCCGCCCACCCGGACGCCAACATCATCTTCGGCACGGTCATCGACGACTCGCTGGGCGACGAGGTACGGGTGACGGTCATCGCCGCGGGCTTCGACTCTGCGGGGCCGGGACGGAAACCGGTCGTCAGCCCGGCCGAGGGACAGGGCATCACACCGGGCAAGGCCGGCAAGGTGTCGACGTCGCTGTTCGAACCGGCGGACCCGGCCAGCGTGCCGGTGCACACCAACGGCGCGACGGTCAGCATCGGCGGGGACGACGGTGGTATCGCCGATGACGACGTCGACGTGCCGCCATTCATGCGCCACTGACGCGCGGCCCATACTGGCGACCGTGACGGTTCGCATACGCCGCGTGACCACCACACGCGCCGGCGGTGTCTCCGCACCGCCGTTCGACACGTTCAATCTGGGCGACCACGTGGGCGACGATCCCGGGGCGGTCGCCGCGAACCGCAAACGGTTGACCGCGGCGATCGGATTGGGTGACGACGGAATCGTCTGGATGAATCAAGTGCACAGCGATCACGTCGTCGTGGTGGATCAACCTCGGGACGCGCCGGTCGACAAAACTGACGCATTGGTTACTACTCGGCGACGTTTGGCATTGGCGGTGGTTACCGCCGATTGCGTACCGGTATTAATGGGCGACGCCCGCGCCGGTGTGGTGGCGGCCGTGCACGCGGGTCGGGTCGGCGCACAGCACGGCGTCGTGCCGCGCACGGTGGAGGAGATGCTGAGGTTGGGCGCCCGCCCCGAAGACATCTCGGCGCTGCTGGGGCCCGCGGTCAGCGGCCGCAACTACGAGGTTCCCGACGCGATGGCCGCCGAGGTGGAGGCCGCCCTGCCGGGCAGCCGCACCACCACCGCCAGGGGGACGCCTGGGCTGGACCTGCGGGCCGGAATCGCAAGACAGTTAACGGGTTTGGGGGTCACGGCGATTGACGTGGACCCGCGCTGCACGGTCGACGACAGGAACCTGTTCAGTCACCGGCGGGGCGCCCCGACCGGTCGGCTGGCGTCGCTGGTGTGGATGGAGTGACGGTCATCGTGGCGACGACTCGCGAGCAGGAACTGGCCGACGCCCTGGAGGCGGTGCGCGCACGGGTGACCGCAGCCGCCGACGCCGCCGGACGCGATGCCGGAGAAATAGAATTGCTTCCGGTCACGAAATTCTTTCCCGCGAGTGACGTCATTATTCTGCGTCGTTTGGGATGCGAGTCTTTCGGCGAATCCCGCGAGCAGGAGGCGTCGAATAAAGTCGCCGAAATCGGCGAATTCCGGAACCTCGGACCCATTCGCTGGCACATGGTCGGCCGAATTCAGCGCAACAAAGCGCGAGCGATCGCGGGCTGGGCGTACGCCGCGCACTCCGTCGACAGTCGCAAGGTGCTCGACGCGCTGGACCGCGCGGCGGGCGAGGCGCTGGCCGAGGGCAGGCGGGCCGAGCCGCTGCGCGTGTACATCCAGGTGAGCCTCGACGGCGACGACAAGCGCGGCGGCGTGGACGTCGAAACTCCAGGGGCGGTCGACGAGATGTGTGCCGCCGCGCACGCCGCCGGCGGTCTCGAGTTCGTCGGGCTGATGGCGATTCCGCCGCTCGGCGTCGACGCGGAGGCCGCCTTCGGCCGTCTTCAGGTCGAGCATCAGCGGGTACAGGCCGACTACCCGCAACGCCTCGGGATGTCGGCCGGAATGTCGGACGACCTCGAGGTGGCGGTCAAACACGGCTCGACTTGTGTGCGTGTCGGTACCGCGTTATTTGGCCAGCGTCCCTTACCGTCACCAGGAGTAGTCACTCCAGTCACATCTTCATCACAGACACCAGAGTCCAAGGTCATCAGAAGGGTCGAGCGATGAGCACACTCCACAAGGTCAAGGCCTACTTCGGTATGGCCCCGATGGACGACTACGACGACGAGTACTACGACGACGACGACCGCGGTCCCTCGCGTGGTTATTCGCGACGCAGCCGGGAGGATCGCTTCGACGAGGAGGGTTACGGCCCAGGCCTTCGGGGCTATGACGACCGCGACTACGACGACGCACCCGCGGGCTACCGCAGCGGCTACCACGACGAGCGGTTCGAGCCCCGGCCGCGTCTGCCGCGTGAATTCGACCGGCCGGCACCACGTCTCGGCGCGATGCGCGGTGCCACCCGCGGCGCGCTGGCGATGGACCCGCGCCGGATGGCCGAGCTGTTCGAGGCGGGCAGTCCGCTGTCGAAGATCACAACTCTGCGGCCCAAGGACTACAGCGAGGCCCGCACCATCGGCGAGCGTTTCCGTGACGGCACCCCGGTGATCATGGACCTGGTCTCGATGGACAACGCCGACGCCAAGCGGTTGGTCGACTTCGCCGCCGGTCTGGCCTTCGCGCTGCGCGGTTCGTTCGACAAGGTCGCCACCAAGGTGTTCCTGCTGTCGCCTGCCGACGTGGACGTGACGGCCGAGCAGCGGCGCCGCATCGCCGAGGCCGGCTTCTACGCCTACCAGTAGGGCAGGCGCGCGGACAGGTAGGCTGGCGTCGCACCTCGGGCTGTGACCGGCCGTGAGGGGCTGTATCTAATGTCACACCCCTGCCCGTAGTGAGGTCGGCTTAGTTGTCGCTCTTCTTCGAAATCCTGGGTTTCGCGCTGTTCGTGTTCTGGCTGCTGCTGATCGCCCGGGTCGTCGTCGAGTTCATCCGCTCCTTCTCCCGTGACTGGCATCCGAAGGGCGCCACCGTGGTGATCCTGGAGGTCATCATGACGCTCACCGATCCGCCGGTGAAGCTGCTGCGGCGAATCATTCCCCAGCTCACGATAGGTGCCGTGCGGTTCGACCTGTCGATCATGGTGCTGCTGCTGGTGGCGTTCATCGGCATGCAGCTGGCGTTCGGCGCGGCGGCCTGACAGCCGGGTGCGCACAGGCCCGTTCGGAGTTTTCGATGACCGTTTGCCGGGGTTGATTTCCGGCCACTGAATCGCGTCAACGACCCGGCAATGTTGAAATTCGGTCTTAATTCTCAGCCTCTCCTGCAACGGCCGCGTCTGGTGTGACAGGATGGACGCCAGTTACGTTCCAGTAAGGCTTTACACTTTTAGATCGGTTGACGGTCCAGACTCCAAGGGGGCAGACAATGCCGCTCACACCAGCTGACGTCCACAATGTCGCGTTCAGCAAGCCGCCCATCGGCAAGCGTGGCTACAACGAGGACGAGGTCGATGCCTTCCTCGATCTGGTGGAGAACGAGCTGACTCGGCTCATCGAGGAGAACGCCGATCTTCGCCAGCGGGTCGCCGAACTGGACCAGGAGCTGGCCAGTGCCGGCGCCGGTGGCGGGGGACAGTCGACCCAATCCATCCCCGTCTACGAGCCGGCCCCCGAGCCGACGCCGCCGCCGGCCCCGCCTCAGCCCACCTACGAGGCGCCGCCCGCCCAGCCCTCCGAGGACCAGGCGCTGAAGGCGGCCAAGGTGCTCAGCCTGGCGCAGGACACCGCCGACCGGTTGACCAGCACCGCCAAAGCCGAATCGGACAAGCTGCTCGCCGATGCGCGCGCGCAGGCCGACGCGATGGTCAGCGAGGCCCGGCAGACCGCGGAGACCACCGTCGCCGAGGCCCGTCAGCGCGCCGACGCGATGCTGGCCGATGCGCAGACCCGGTCCGAGGCGCAGTTGCGCCAGGCCCAGGAGAAGGCCGACGCCCTGCAGGCCGACGCCGAGCGCAAGCACTCCGAGATCATGGGCACCATCAACCAGCAGCGCTCCGTGCTGGAGGGTCGCCTCGAACAGTTGCGCACCTTCGAGCGCGAATACCGTACCCGGCTCAAGACCTACCTGGAATCGCAGCTCGAGGAGCTCGGCCAGCGCGGTTCGGCCGCGCCGGTCGACTCCAGCGCCGGCCAGGACGGCGGCGGCTTCAACCAGTTCAACCGGGGCAACAACTGAGCCACCGCGCTCCCACCTTTCGACCTAGGGTTGATCCATGCTGATCGTTGCGCTCGTCCTCGCCGTCATCGGGCTGGCTGCGCTGGTGACCGCGGTTGTCACCAGCAATGAGCTGATCGCCTGGGTGTGCATCGGCGCCAGCCTGATCGGTGTGCTGCTGCTGATCGTCGACGCGGTGCGGGAGCGCTCCGCCGGCCGCGGCGGCGCCGACACCGGCCGGACCGAACCCGAGCCGGAGTACTACGAGGACTATCCCGAGGACGACGCCACGGTGGCCGCCGAGTCCGAGGACGAGGCGGAGACCTCGGTGGTCGAGCAGGCCGACGGCGACGTGCCCGGCGAGGACCGAACTCGCTAAACCCTTGGCGCAGTAGTCAATTGGCCCGGCTCAGCCGGACGCCAGCAATTCGCGTACCTCGTCGTCGGTGACCTGATGGAAGTCGGCGAACACCTGGCCGACCGCCTCGAAGCCCGGTGGCATGGTCGCGCACACCACCTCGTCGGCTTCGGTCGCCAACTCCCGGCACGCTGACGCCGGCCCCACGGGTACGGCGACGACCACCTGCGCCGGCCCGTACGCGCGCACCGCGCGCACCGCGGCGAGCATGCTGGCGCCGGTGGCGATTCCGTCGTCGACCAGGATGGCGATCCGGTCCGCGATGTCGACGGGCGGGCGGTCACCGCGGTACGCCACCTCGCGCCGATGCAGTTCCTCCGTCTCGCGGGCGATCGCGTCCTGTACTGCGTCCTCGCTGATGCCGAGGCTGCGGACCAGGTTGTCGTTGATCACCACGCCGCCGCCGCTGGCCAGCGCGCCCATAGCGAGTTCCTCCCATTGCGGCACACCGAGCTTGCGGACCAGGAACACGTCCAGGGGGGCGTGCAGGGCGCGGGCCACCTGCCACGCCACCGGGACGCCGCCGCGGGCCAGGCCCAGCACCACGGTGTCCTTGTCCCGATAGGACGTCAGCTCGTCAGCCAGGACCTCGCCGGCCTCTCGGCGGTCCCGGAACACGCGTCTCGCATTTCGGCGGGCGAGTCCACTCCATCCGCTCATCACTGAAGTTCCCGGTGTGCGACTTTGTCGAGCCTACGACCGTGGGTACCCGGGCAGGACGCAATCCATCGGCGCGACGACTACGAATATTCCAGGGGAGCGGCGGAACGGAGGATCATGGGCATCGAGTTCGAGAGCGTTGTCGAGCACCCACTGGGCGAGGTGTTCGCCTGGCACACCCGGCCCGGCGCGATGCGGCGATTGGTGCCGCCCTGGCAGCCGATGACGGTGATCGCCGAGACAGAATCGCTGGCCGACGGGCGCGCAGTGCTCGGGCTGCCGGGCGGCCTGCGCTGGGTGGCACGGCACGATCCGGCGGGCTTCGATCCGCCGCACCGCTTCGTCGACGTGCTCGCGTCCGACGGCCCGACCTCATGGCCGCCGCGGTTGGTCGGCCGGTGGACCCACACCCACGAGTTCGATGAGGTTCCCGGCGGCACGCGGATGCGCGACCGCGTCGACACCCCGGTGCCGGCGGCGGCCCTGCGGCCGATGTTCGTCTACCGGCACCGCCAGCTCGCCGACGACCTGGCCGCGCACCGCGACGCGGCAGCGGCGGGCCTTGGCTCGCTCGTCGTCGCCGTCACGGGAGCGTCGGGCCTCGTCGGCTCGGCGTTGAGCGCGTTTCTGAGCACCGGCGGGCACCGAGTGATCCGGTTGGTGCGGGGCCCGGCGCGGGGCAACGACGAGCGGCAGTGGGACCCGGACCGGCCATCGCCCGACCTACTGAACGGGGTCGACGCGGTGGTGCACCTGGCCGGCGAGTCGATCGCCGGACGGTTCACCGACGCCCACAAGACCGCGATCCGCGCCAGCCGCATCGAGCCGACGCGACGCCTGGCCGAGGCGGCCGCCGACGCGTCGGACGGGCCCGGCGTCTTCGTCAGCGCCTCGGCGGTCGGTATCTACGGCTATGACCGCGGCGACGCGGTGTTGTGCGAGGACAGCGTGCGCGGTGACGGCTTCCTCGCCGACGTGGTGTCGGACTGGGAGGCCGCGACCGAACCGGCGGGTGCGGCGGGGCTGCGGGTGGTCAACGTGCGCACGGGCATCGTGCAGTCGGCGCGCGGCGGTACGTTGCGGCTGATGCGCCCGCTGTTCGCCGCCGGCCTGGGTGGCCGATTGGGCAGCGGTCGCCAGTGGTTGGCCTGGATCGGGCTCGACGACCTGCTCGACGTGTACTACCGCGCGCTCTACGACAGCCGGCTGACCGGGCCGGTCAACGCCGTGGCCCCGGACCCGGTGCGCAACGGCGACTACACCAAGGCGCTGGCCGGGGTGCTGCACCGGCCGGCGATCGTGCCGGTGCCGTCGTTCGGGCCGCGGTTGCTGCTGGGTTCACAGGGGGCTCGCGAACTCGCCGAGGCCAATCAGCGCGTCGTGCCGGCCAAGTTGCAGGCGCTGGGGCACCGGTTCCGGCGTCCGGGCATCTCCGACGCGCTCGCTCACGAACTCGGGCACGGCTGACGCACGACGTGGGTGACGAACCCCCGCACCAGGCGACTTACCCGCTCAGCGGCGTCAGCCGCGAGTTGCGTTGTGCGCGAGCGCAGTTCGTCATGGGTTGAGCCGAACCCAACGACCTCGCCGTCGCGGTCGTCGGCCAGCCACAGGTCCAGCAGCCGGTGATCGATCTCGGGATGGAACTGCAGCGCGAGCGCACGTCCCAGGCGAAACGCCTGCGACGCGTCGGCGGTGCGGGCGAGTTCGGTGGCGCCGGGCGGCAGCGTCCAGCGGTCGAAGTGCCACTGGAACCACGGCCCGTCGGGGATCAGGTCGGGGTGGTCGCTGGCGACGTCGTACCAGCCGATCTCGGGCGCGGGTGACCGGGTGACCGTGCCGCCGAACGCCTGCGCGAGGAGTTGACCGCCGAAGCACACGCCGAGGACGGCCACGCCGGCGTCGACGGCGTCACGCACCATCGCCATCTCGGCACTGACCCAGGTGTCGCGCAGCGCCTCGTCGTAGACCGGCCATCGTGCGCCGAGCGGCACGATCACGTCGTAGCCGGTCGGATCGGGGAAGACGACGTCGCCTGCCGGGGAGTCGACGCGTTCGGCTGGCACCACGTCGAAGGTGTCGACGTCGAAGCCCTGCTCGGTGAACGCGTCACCGAGCAGGCCCTCGGTCGCCAGATGCTCGTTGTAGAGGAACAGGACCTTCGACGTCACCCGCACATTATTTCGGCGTGCGGCGCGACGGTGCAGGGTCAGGCCGGGCGGATTGCGTAAATTGACGCCAGAGTGGGCATTCCACGGCGTGTCTGTCCTGGCCGAGTGGTTCCTCACGGCGGCTGAACGCGGCAATCCCAGCTGGGACCTGCCGGCATGGAGCGAGGGCAACCGCGCCGAGGCCCTCATCCACGGCGCGGCGTACTTCGACCGGCTGGTCGCCGAGGTCGAGGCGCTCGGCCCGGGTGACCACCTGTTCTTCGCCGACTGGCGCGGTGACGCCGACCAGCGGCTGCGCGAGGGCGGACCGACCGTCGCCGAACTGTTCCGCGCGGCGGCCGAGCGGGGCGTTCTGGTCAAGGGCCTGATGTGGCGGTCCTATCCGAACATGCTGCAGTTCAACGAGGAGCAGAACCGCCATCTCGGCGAGACCATCGAGCGTGCGGGCGGGCAGGTCCTGCTGGACCAGCGGGTGCTGCTGGGCGGATCGCACCACCAACGGCTGGTGGTGTTGCGGCGGCCCGACGATCCCGAGCGCGACGTGGCGTTCATCGGCGGCATCGACCTGTGTCACTCGCGTCGAGACGACGCCACGCACCGCGGTGACCCGCAGGCCGTGCGCATGTCGACCCACTACGGGGACCGCCCGCCGTGGCATGACGTGCAGCTGCAGTTGCGGGGGCCGGTGGTGGGCGCGCTGGACACCACCTTCCGGGAGCGCTGGACGGCGCGGGCGCCGCTGAACCTGCTGAATCCGCTGGCCTGGCTGCGAGACAGATTCCTCGGCCCCGACGCGGCACGGCGCCCGCTGCCGGACCAGCCGCCGGACCCACCGGCGTGCGGACAGCACGCGGTGCAGGTGCTGCGGACCTACGGTGACGCCTTGATCCAGTACGAGTTCGCCAAGGACGGCGAGCGGACCATCGCCCGGGGCTACACCAAGGCGTTCCGGCGGGCGAGGCGGCTGATCTATCTCGAGGATCAGTACCTGTGGTCCGAGGAGATCGCCGATCTGCTCGTCGGCGCGCTGACGGAGAGTCCGGGACTGCACCTGGTCGCGGTGGTTCCGCGCTATTTCGATCTGGAGGGCGGTCTGGGGCGGCCGCCGACCCTGGTCGGGCGCCAGCTGGCGCTGGACGCGTGCCGGCGGGTCGCGCCCGATCGGGTGCATGTGTTCGACGTCGAAAACCACGAAGGCACACCGGTTTACGTGCACTCCAAGGTCTGCGTCATCGACGACACCTGGGCCTGCGTGGGTAGTGACAACTTCAACCGGCGGTCGTGGACACACGACAGTGAGCTGTCGTGTGCGGTGCTGGACGCCGACGAGGTGTTCGCGCGCGATGTTCGACTGCGGCTGCTGCGCGAGCACCTCGATCGCGCCGAGGACGGCACTGAGGACGCCGGACTGACCGATCCGAGTACCGCGGTGGCCGAGATCATCTCGTGTGCGGAGGCTTTGGAGTCATGGCACGAGTCGGGGCGTCGCGGCCGGCGCCCGCCCGGACGGTTGCGCCCGCACAAGATCGAACGGGTCGACGCCCTTACCCGGCTGTGGGCCGAGCCCGCGTACCGGATGATCTACGACCCGGACGGGCGGTCGTATCGAGATCGACTGTTAGGACGGCGACCGTGAACCTGTCGGAGTGGTTCCTCACCGAGGACGAACGCGGCAACCCAGCGTCGAAGTTGCCGGCCTGGTGCGAAGGAAACCGGGTCGAACCCCTCGTACACGGCTCGACGTACTTCGACCGACTCGTCACCGAGGTGGAGGCGCTGCGCGAGGGCGACTACGTGTTCTTCACGGACTGGCGGGGAGATCCGGACGAGAGGATGCGCGAACAGGGCCCGACCGTCGACGAATTGTTCTGTCGCGCCGCTGAACGCGGCGTGGTGGTCAAGGGTCTCGTGTGGCGGTCACATTTGGACGCGCTGCAGTACAGCCAGGAGGAGAACCGGCATCTCGGCGAGAGCATCGAGGCCGCGGGCGGGGAGGTGCTGCTGGACCAGCGGGTCCGCATGGGCGGCTCGCATCATCAGAAGCTGGTCGTCATCCGGCATCCCGGCGCGCCGGAGCGAGACGTCGCGTTCGCGGGCGGTATCGACCTGTGTCACTCGCGCCGCGACGACGCGTCGCACCTGGGTGACCCGCAGGCGGTACAGATGTCGAAGCAGTACGGGGACCGGCCGCCGTGGCACGACGTGCAGTTGCAGCTGAAGGGACCGGTGCTCGGCGCGCTCGACACGACGTTCCGGGAACGGTGGAACGACCCGGCGTCGCTGGACATGCTGAATCCGCTCGCCTGGCTGCGCGACAAGCTGAGTGGAGCCGATATGACGGCCGACCCGTTGCCGAAGCAACCGCCGGACCCGCCCGCGTGTGGGCCGCATGCCGTGCAGGTGCTGCGCACCTATCCCGACGCGCATTTCGCCTACGACTTCGCGCCGCACGGCGAGCGCAGCATCGCTCGCGGCTACAGCAAGGCCGTGCCGCGGGCCAGACGGCTGATCTATCTCGAGGACCAGTATCTGTGGTCGAAGCAGGTGGCCAACCTGTTCGCACGGGCGTTGCGCGACAACCCCGAGCTGCACCTGGTTGCAGTCGTACCGCGCCACCCGGACGTCGACGGACGACTTGCGTTGCCGCCCAACAAGGTTGGTCGTTGGCAGGCAATCGAGACATGCCATCAGGCTGCACCCGAGCGGGTCCATATATTCGATGTCGAGAATCATGAGGGCACGCCGGTGTACGTGCACGCGAAGGTGTGCGTCATCGACGACGTATGGGCGTGTTCGGGCAGTGACAATTTCAACCGGCGGTCGTGGACTCACGACAGTGAACTGTCGTGTGCGGTCCTCGATTCCGACGGCGTCTTCGCGCGCGATTTCAGGTTGCGGTTGATGCGTGAGCACCTGGACCGGGCCGAGGACGGCAGTGAAGACGGGGGACTGGTCGATCCGGTCACCGCAGTACAGGAAGTCGTCGATACGGCCAACGCATTGGAGGCGTGGTACGCGTCCGGCTGCCAGGGGCCAAGGCCGCCGGGCCGGCTACGACCGCACAACGCTGAGCGGCTGGGTGCGCTGACCCGGGTGTGGGCCGAGCCGGCGTACCGGTTCGCCTATGACCCGGACGGGCGGTCCTACCGCGACCGGATCAGGGGGCGGCTGTAAGCGATCGGCACGGCTGACCGGGCTTGTCAGTGGAGCGGTCTAGTATCGAATGTATGTTCGAATCAGCGGGGCTGGCGGTGGTCGACGAGGACGCCGACGAGGCGGCGTTGGTCGAACAGATCACCTGGCTGGAGCGGGTGAAATCGGCCGCCGCGGCCAGTCAGGCCCGGGCGGCGGCGCTGCTGGACGCCAAGCGTCGCGCCGCCGAGGCCGCCGCGGGTGTGCCCACGGCCAAGCGGGGTAGGGGGCTGGCCAGTGAGGTGGCGTTGGCGCGGCATGACTCCCCGTCGCGGGGCGGCCGCCACCTCGGATTCGCCAAGGCGCTGGTGCACGAGATGCCCCATACGTTGGCGGCGTTGGAATGTGGCGCCTTGTCCGAATGGCGGGCCACGCTGATCGTGCGCGAGTCGGCGTGTCTGAGTGTGCAGGACCGGCGCACGTTGGACGCCGAATTGTGCGGCGACTGCACCAACCTCGAGGGCCTCGGCGATGCGCGCATCGTTGCGAAGGCCAAGGACATCGCCGCCCGACTGGACGTGCAGGCGGTGGTCGACCGGGCGGCGAAGGCCGCGGCGGACCGCACGGTCACCGTCCGACCCGCGCCGGACTGTATGACTTATGTGACCGTACTGCTGCCGGTCGCCAAGGGGGTGGCGGTGTTCGCGACGCTCAAACGCCAGGCCGACACCACCTTCGATGACCGCACCCGCGGGCAGGTGATGGCCGACACGGTGTTCGAGCGGGTCACCGGGCGGCCTGCCGAGGTGCCGGAACCGATCGCGGTCAACCTGGTCATGTCGGATCAGACCCTGCTCGGCGACGACGACAGCACCGCGGTCATCGACGGGTACGGGCCGATCCCGGCTGATGTGGCCCGCAATCTGGTCGCGGCGACGGGGTCGGATCAGCGGACGCGCGCGACGCTGCGACGGTTGTACCGGCATCCAAAGAGCGGCGCGCTGGTGGCCATGGAGTCGCGAGCGCGTCGCTTCCCGAAAGGGTTGGCCCGCTTCATTGCGCTACGTGATCAACGATGTCGCACGCCGTACTGCGATGCTCCGATCCGCCACACCGACCACGCCGTACCCAAGAACCGCGGCGGACCCACCAATGGGCTCAACGGATTGGGCGCATGCGAGCAGTGCAACTACGCCAAGGAAGCACCGGGCTGGCATGTCAGCACCAGCGAGGTCGACGGCGTGCACCACGCCGAGTTCGTCACCCCGACCGGCGCGCGACACCACTCGGTCGCACCGTCACCTCCCGGACCACCCGTGATCGAGGTCAGCGAGGTCGAAGCGCGAATCAGCATTGCGCTCACCGACCTACACGCTGCGTAGGAAGTAGCGACGCTCGGGACGTCCCACGCCGTATTGCAGTCGCAACTCGAGAGCGCCGGTGCCCAAGTAGTGCTCGAGATAGCGGCGGGCGCTGACCCGCGAGATGCCCACCATGTCAGCGCATTCCGCGGCCGAGACCTCGCCGGCGTCGCGGACGGCGTCGAGCACCAGGCGGCCGGTCTCGGCACCCAGCCCCTTGGGCAACATCGCGGGGCGCGGTGCACCCGGATTGCCGAATAAGGAGTCGATCAGCGATTGGTCAACTCCCGCAGCCGATTCCAGGGCGTCGGCGCGCAGAGCGAACGCCTCCAGCTTGGCCTTCAACTGGTCGAACTCGAACGGCTTGATCAGGTAGTCCGCCGCCCCGCCGTCCAGCGCGCCTTTCACGGTATCCAGCTCGCGCGCTGCGGTGATCATGATGACACCCACCGGGTCGCCGTCGCTGCGCAGGCGTTGCAGCACGTCGAGTCCCGTCATGTCGGGCAGGTACACGTCCAGAAGGATCAGGTCCGGACCGAACTCTTTCGCCGACGACAGCGCCTCCTCACCCGTGCGGGCGACGCCTAGGGCCCGGAATCCGTTCACCCGATCGACGAACCGCCGATGGATCTCGGCGACCATGAAATCGTCGTCGACGATCAGCACATCACGCATGGCCGGCCTTCTCCGCCGCGATCCCCACCGGTAGCCGCACCACGAATCGCGCCCCGCCCGAGGGGGTGTCGGTCACATCCACCGTGCCTCCGTGCTGCGCGGTGACCAGTCGCACGAGCGCCAGGCCGATGCCACGTCCGCCCGGTACGTGCGGCTTGGACGTCACCCCGCGCGCGAAGATCTCTTCTCGGAGATGCTCGGGGACACCGGGACCGGAGTCGACGACCGAGATGGTCAGGCCGTCGCCGTCGTCCACGCAGACGGTGACCCGGGCGGCGCGGGAACCCATCGACACGTCGACGGCGTTGTCGATCAGATTGCCCAGCAGCGTGATGACATCGGTGGCCAACGCGGGCTCCAACGCCCGCAGCCGCGAGGCGGGATCGATCTCGAGCGACACGCCGCTCTCCGCGGCCAACGTGGTCTTGGCGATCAACAGCGCCGCCACCGCAGGATCCGAAACCGTCTGTGTCACAGCGTCGCTGATCTCCTCGCGGCGACGGGTCAGAGCGCCGATCAGGTCGCGCACGGAATCGTACTCGCCCAGCTGTACCAGGCCCGAGATCGTGTGCAGTTGGTTGGCGAACTCGTGCGTCTGGGCCCGCAACGTGTCTGTCACACTCTTATGCGACGACAACTGTCCTTGCAGCGCAGCGAGTTCCGTGCTGTCCCGCATCGTCGTCACCGTACCGATCTGCCGGCCCTGGCTCGTCGCCGGTCGCCGGTTCAACGCCAGCACCCGCGTCCGCGTGACGATCACGGTGTCGCTGGTGGAGCGGCCGTCCTCGCCGGACAACAGAAACTCGACCACCGCGGGATCCATGCCCACGCTGTCCACCGGGCGGCCGACGGCGTCACCGGCGACACCGAGGAGCTCCTGTGCACTGTCGTTGAGCAGCGTGATGTCGCCCTCGTTGTTGACCGCCACCACGCCTTCTCGGATGCTGTGCAGCAGCGCCTCGCGATGGTCGGCGAGACCGGCGATCTCGGCGATCTCCAGCCCGCGAGTATGCCGCTTGATCCGCCGCGACAGCAGCCACGACGCCAGCAGGCCCAACGCGGCGCCCAGCCCGAGATACACGAGCAGGCGTTCACCGGCTCCGCCGAGCAGCTGCCACACCGACGGGTACGGCTCGCCGACCGAGACCACCGCCAGCACCTGGCCGTCCGTCCCGAGAATCGGCACCTGCCCGACCAGGCTGTGCACGCCGGCCAGGTCGGCATCGCCGAACCACGCCCTGCCCTCGTCGGCTCGGCTCACGCCGAGGTCGACGCGCTCACCGATGCGGGAGAAATCCGACGAGACACGCACCGTGCCGATGGGATCGAGGATCTCGGCGACGCCCGCACCGGACAAGGCGACCGCTCGATCCACCTCCGGCGCCAGTACCCGCGATGCGAACGGGTCGGCGTAGCGGTCGCGCACGATCGGTGTGGACGCCATGTTCTCCGCGACCGCGATCATCCGCTGACCGCGCGCCTCGCGGAACTCACGCGTCGACTGGGCGACCGACACGGCGGCAACGGCCACCAGCACCACGGCGACGACGACGGTTTGAAACACCAGGAACTGGCCGGCGAGGCTGCGGATGCTCCGCGTCGGCGACCACCGCGGCGGCGTCATGTTCACAACGACCAATACGTCCTTTGCGTACTCATCAGTGACGCGCGTCACTTCCCGGGTCCAGTATTGCTGAGCATCACAACGGATAGGGGCGGCATGAAGACAACCCTGACAAGACCGAGGACCACGACCCTAGTGGTTCTCACCGTGATCGCGGCGCTGCTGCTGACCGCGTGCGGTGTCACCCGCGGCGGGGACGAACGCGGATTCCACCGCCTGCGCATGATGGTGCCGAACAGCCCCGGCGGCGGTTACGACCTGACCGCGCGCACCGCGGTGAAGATCATGGAGGACGACGACATCACCGGCCGCGTCGAGGTCTTCAACGTCATCGGCGCCGGCGGCACCGTCGCGATGGCCCGGTTGATGAACGAACGCGGCAACGACGACCTCATGATGATGATGGGTCTCGGTGTCGTCGGCGCCACCTACACCAACGGCTCGAAGATCAAGGCGTCCGACGCGACGGCGCTGGCGAAGATGATCGAGGATCCGGGCGCGATCTTCGTGCCCGCCGATTCGGAGTTCAAGACCGTGCAGGACTTCGTGGCGGCATGGAAGGCCGATCCGGCCAAGGTGACCATCGGCGGCGGATCGTCGCCTGGCGGGCCCGACCACCTTTTCCCGATGGAGACCGCGCGCGCAGTCGGCGTCGATCCACGTCAGGTCAACTTCGTCACCTACGACGGCGGCGGGGACCTGCTGACCGCGCTGCTCGGGAAGAAGATCACCGTCGGCACCTCGAGCCCCGGCGAGTTCATCGACCAGATCGATTCCGGCCAGCTGCGCGTCCTCGCCGTGTCCAGCGACGAGCGCGTCGAGGGCATCGACGCGCCCACGTTGAAGGAATCCGGCATCGACCTCACCTTCGCCAATTGGCGCGGAATCCTCGCTCCGCCAGGAATTTCCGATACCACGAGGCAGTCGATGATCAAGGTGCTCGAGGAGCTGCACGGCACCCAGCAGTGGAAGGACGCGCTGGTGAAGAACGGCTGGACCGATGCGTTCGTCACCGGCGCGGCATTCGAACAGTTCCTCGAGGACCAGGATGCGCGCGTCTCGTCCACGCTGACCGAACTGGGGTTGCTATGACCACGACCGACGACACCACGTCCACTGCCACCGAAAGACCAGGCGACAGAGCGCAATACATCGTCTGCGCCGTGATGGTGGCGGTCGGCGCCTTCCTCATCTACGACGCGCTGACACTGGAGGCCGGCTTCGCCAAGGTCGATCCGGTAGGACCCAAGCTGTTCCCGCTGGTGATCGGTGTCGTCCTGCTGGGGCTCGCCATCGTGCTGGCCATCGCCATCCCGCGCGGCTCGGTCGGTGAGGCGGATGCCGGCGAGGACGTCGACCCCAGCTCGCCGGGGGACTGGCGCACCGTCGGTCTGCTGGTCGGCCTGTTCGTGGCCGTGATCGTTCTGATCAACCCACTGGGATGGGTGATCACCGGGACGATCCTCTTCGCCGGCGCGGCGACGATCCTGGGCAACCGCCACTACGTCCGCAACCTCGTCATCGGGGCGGCGCTGTCGCTGATCAGCTTCTACGCGTTCTATTCCGGGCTCGGGATTCCGTTGCCCGCAGGCATTTTGGATGGGATTCTGTAGATGGACTTCACCATGCTGCTCCAGGGGTTCGAGCAGGCCGTCACGCCGATGAACCTCCTTTACGCCGTCATCGGCGTGCTGTTGGGCACGGCGGTCGGCGTGCTGCCCGGCATCGGCCCGGCCATGACCGTCGCGTTGCTGTTGCCCGTCACCTACAACGTCAGCCCCAGTGCGGCGTTCATCATGTTCGCCGGGATCTTCTACGGCGGCATGTACGGCGGGTCCACCACCTCGATCCTGCTCAACACACCGGGCGAGTCGTCGTCGGTGATCACCGCGATCGAGGGCAACAAGATGGCCAAGGCCGGCCGGGCGGCACAAGCGCTCGCGACGGCCGCCATCGGATCGTTCGTCGCGGGCGCCATCGGCACCGCCTTGCTCGCCGCCTTCGCACCACCGATTTCGAGGTTCGCCGTGACCCTGGGTGCGCCGTCGTACCTGGCGATCATGTTGTTCGCGCTCGTCGCGGTCACCGCGGTCCTCGGCGCGTCCAAGCTGCGGGGCGCCATCTCGCTGTTCCTTGGCCTGGCGATCGGCGTCGTCGGCATCGACTTCCTCACCGGGCAACCGCGCGCCACCTTCGGCCTTCCCCAACTCTCCGACGGCATCGACATCGTCGTGGTCGCTGTCGCCATCTTCGCTGTGGGGGAGGCGCTCTGGGTGGCCGCCCATCTGCGCCGCAGGCCCGCCGACGTCATCCCCGTCGGCAGGCCGTGGATGGGGCGCCAGGACTTCAAGCGCTCCTGGAAGCCGTGGCTGCGCGGCACCGCCTACGGCTTCCCGTTCGGTGCGCTGCCTGCGGGCGGTGCCGAACTGCCGACGTTCCTGTCCTACATCACCGAGAAGCGCCTCTCCAAGCACAAAGAGGAGTTCGGCAAGGGCGCGATCGAAGGCGTCGCCGGTCCCGAAGCGGCCAACAATGCCTCGGCCGCAGGCACTCTGGTGCCGATGCTCTCGCTCGGTCTGCCCACCAACGCCACCGCGGCGGTCATGCTCACCGCATTCGTGTCGTACGGCATCCAGCCCGGCCCGACGCTGTTCGAGAAGGAACCGCTGCTGATCTGGACGCTGATCGCCAGCCTGTTCATCGGGAACTTCCTGCTGCTGCTGATCAACCTGCCCTTGGCGCCGTTGTGGGCCAAGCTGTTACGTACGCCGCGGCCGTACCTGTACGCGGGCATCCTGTTCTTCGCGACGCTGGGCGCGCTGGCGGTCAACGTCCAAGCGGTCGATCTCGCGCTGCTGCTCGTCTTCGGCCTGCTCGGACTGATGATGCGCCGGTTCGGCCTACCCGTGCTGCCGTTGATCATCGGTGTGATCCTGGGGCCGCGCATCGAACGCCAACTGCGGCAGTCGCTGCAGCTGGGCGGTGGCGAATGGTCCAGCCTGTTCACCGAACCCGTCGCGATCGTCGTGTACGCGCTGATGGCGGTGCTACTGCTGATGCCGTTGGTGCTGCGGCTGATGCACCGCAGCGAGGAGACGCTGCTCGTCGTCGAGGACGACCGGGACCAGCGGGAGAAGGCGGCACAGGCATGACCGACGAGTGCTTGCACGAGGAGAATCGATGATAGTCATCGGATACAGCGCCGACCGCTTCGGCAGGGCAGCGCTCGAGCAGGGTATCGCCGAGGCCAGGCTCCGCAACACGTCCGTGCGGGTGATCAATTCGACATCCGGGGAGGCATACGCCGACCCCGCGTTCGCACAGGAGGACGAGGTGCACGACGTCGAGAAGCACCTCGAGGAATGCGGCCTCGCCTACGAGCTCACCCAGCCGGTCGGCGTCGACACCGCCAGTGAGCTGCTCGCGGAAATGAAACGTGATGACGCCGAGCTGTTGGTGATCGGCATCCGGCACCGCAGCCCGGTGGGCAAGCTGCTGTTGGGCAGCGTGTCGCAGCGCTTGCTGCTGGAATGTCCGAAGCCGGTGCTGGCGGTCAAACCCCCCGAATGACGTGGCGCAGGCCACAATTGTTTCGGTCGCGTTTCGTCCACCCGGATGCACACGTGTTGCTGAAGTGAGCGGGAGTTGACGTTGCCGACACGATGAGGCAACGGCTGCGGAATGGCCGGCGGCCACTCTTGGGCCCGTGAAGACTTTGAGCCGCAGCCGCACCATCGAGAACTGGGACTCCGAAGACGTCGAGGCGTGGGAGGGCCGGCCCGGGCAGACGCCAGGAAAAAAGGTAGCCACGCGGAACCTGATCTGGTCGATCTTCGCCGAGCACGTCGGGTTCTCGGTCTGGTCCATCTGGTCGGTGATGGTGCTGTTCATGCCGCAGAACATCTACGGCATCGACGCCGCGGGCAAGTTCTACCTGGTCGCGGTCCCGACACTGGTCGGCGCAGTCATGCGCATCCCGTACACGATCGCCCCGGCGAAGTTCGGCGGTCGCAACTGGACGATCGTCAGCGCGCTGCTGCTGCTGATCCCGACCGTGCTGACGTTATGGGTCATGCAACGGCCCGACGTCTCCTACACCACTTTCATGATCGTCGCCGCGTTCGCCGGCATCGGCGGGGGCAACTTCGCCTCCTCGATGACCAACATCAACGCGTTCTACCCGCAGCGGCTCAAGGGCTGGGCACTCGGCCTCAACGCCGGCGGAGGAAACATCGGCGTGCCGGTGATCCAGCTGGTCGGTCTGCTCGTGATCGCCACCGTGAGCAACACCGCGCCCGAGGTGGTCTGCGCGATCTACCTCGTCCTCATCGCGCTCGCCGCGCTGGGCGCCGCGCTGTTCATGGACAACCTGGGCAACCAGCGGTCGAACCTGAGCGCGATGGGCGAGTCGCTGCGCTTCAAGCACTCCTGGGTGATGAGCTTCCTCTACATCGGCACGTTCGGCTCGTTCATCGGGTTCTCGTTCGCCTTCGGCCAGGTGCTGCAGATCAACTTCCTCGCCGGTGGTGACACCGCGGCCCAGGCCTCCCTGCACGCCGCGCAGATCGCGTTCATCGGCCCGCTGCTGGGCTCGATCTCACGGCCGTTCGGCGGCAAGCTGTCCGACAAGATCGGCGGCGGAAAGGTGACGCTGTACACCTTCGTCGCGATGATCTTCGCCGCCGGCATCCTGGTGACGGCGGGCATGCTGGACGACAGCATGGCCGGCGCGGCCACCGGCGGGCAGATGGTCGCCTACGTCACCGGCTTCATCCTGCTGTTCATCCTGTCCGGCATCGGCAACGGGTCGACGTACAAGATGATCCCGTCGATCTTCGAGGCCAAGGCGCAGGGCCGCGACGAGTGGAGCCGCGAAGAGAAGGCCGCCTGGTCACGCAGCATGTCCGGTGCGCTGATCGGCTTCGCCGGAGCGATCGGTGCCCTCGGCGGGGTGTTCATCAACGTCGTACTGCGGGCGTCGTACGTCAGCGACGCCAAGTCCGCGACGAACGCGTTCTGGGTCTTCCTTGGCTTCTACGTGATCTGCGCGATCGTCACCTGGTTCGTGTTCCTGCGGATGCAGACCTCGCGGGTCGGCGCCGGCGAGCAGGTCGGCCGGGCGACCTCGCCGGTGCCCGCTTGACGCCCATGGTGACGCGCACGGCGTGCTCGTACTGCGGCGTGGGCTGCGGTATGGAGGTGCACACGTCCACCGACGGTGGCAAGCCAGTCATCGCCCGGGTCTCCGGAGACAAGATGCACCCCGCCAACTTCGGTCGGTTGTGCACCAAGGGCGCGACGCACGCGGAGATGATGCGGGCCGACGACGGACGGTTGACGTCGGCCTTCGTCAGGCCGAGCCGCGACGAGGAACTGCTACCGACGCCCGTCGACGATGCGGCAGCCGAGGCGGGCAGGCGGCTGCGCGCGATCGTCGACGAGCACGGGCCCGACGCGGTCGCGCTCTACGTCTCGGGTCAGATGTCCATTGAGGCACAGTATCTGGCGACCAAGCTGGCCAAGGGCTTCCTGCGGACGGTGCACATCGAGTCGAACTCGCGGCTGTGCATGGCCAGCGCGGGCACGGGGTTCAAGCAGTCCCTGGGAGCGGACGGTCCGCCGGGGTCCTACGCCGACTTCGACTGCACCGACCTGTTCTTCGTCATCGGGTCGAACATGGCCGACTGCCATCCGATCCTGTACCTGCGGATGGCCGACCGGCTCAAGGCGGGCGCGAAGCTGATCGTGGTGGACCCCCGCCGCACCGAGACCGCCGAACGAGCCGACCTGTTCCTGCAGATCAAGCCGGGCACCGACCTGGCTCTGCTCAACGGGTTGCTCCACCTTCTGGTCGACAGCGGCGACATCGACGAACAGTTCATCGCCGAGCACACCGAGGGCTGGGACGACATGCCGACGTTCCTGGCGGATTATCCGCCGAAAAAGGTCGCTGCCATAACCGGTCTCGCCGAATCCGACATCCGCCTTGCGGCCCGGATGATCGCCGAGGCGGGGGAGTGGATGAGCTGCTGGACGATGGGGCTCAACCAGAGCACCCACGGCACGGCGAACACCAACGCGATCTGCAACCTGCATCTGGCCACCGGCGCGATCTGCCGGCCCGGCAGTGGGCCGATGTCGCTGACCGGTCAGCCCAACGCGATGGGCGGGCGCGAAATGGGTTACATGGGGCCGGGTCTGCCCGGGCAGCGTTCGGTGCTCTCGGCCGCCGACCGCGAATTCGTCGAGGCACAGTGGGGATTGCCGTCCGGCACCATCCGCTCCGAGGTGGGGCCCGGCACCATCGACATGTTCGGTCAACTCGCGGCGGGCGAGATCAAGGCCTGCTGGATCATCTGCACCAATCCCGTTGCCAGCGTGGCGAACCGTTCGACGGTAATCGCCGGCCTCGAAGCCGCCGGACTCGTCATCACCCAGGACACCTACCGGGCCACCGCGACCAACACCTACGCCGACATCGTGCTGCCCGCCACCCTGTGGGCCGAATCCGACGCGGTGATGGTCAATTCCGAGCGCAACCTCACGCTGCTGCAGCAGTCGATCCCGCCTCCGGGCCAGGCGCGACCGGACTGGCAGCTGATCTGCCAGGTCGCGGCGCACATGGGCTTCGCTGAGCACTTCTCCTACGCCAGCAGCGGGGAGGTCTTCGACGAGATCCGTCGCTTCAGCAATCCTGGGACCGGCTACGACCTCCGCGGGGTCAGCTACTCGCGGCTGCGCGAGACCCCGCTGCAGTGGCCCTGCCCGCCCGACGATTCGGCGGACCGGCACCCCATCCGCTACCTCAACGACGGCGTGAGCCAGGACCTGTTCGTCGACGAGTCGGGTCACACGCCGCGGCTGGCCTTCCCGACCCCGTCGCGACGCGCGATCTTTCGCGCCCGCCCGCACCTGGATGCGCGGGAACTGCCCGATGACCAGCACGCGTTCGTGCTCAACACCGGTCGGCTGCAACACCAGTGGCACACCATGACCAAGACCGGACGGGTGGACGCCCTCAACAAGCTCAACAGCGGCCCGTTCGTCGAGATCCACCCCGACGACGCGCGCACGCTCGACATCGACGACGGTCAGCGCGTCGAGCTCACCTCCCGGCGCGGCCGCGCGGTGCTGCCCGCCGTCCTGACCGACCGCGTGCAGCGCGGCAGCTGCTTCGTGCCGTTTCACTGGAACGACGAACACGGCGTTGACCTGACCGTCAATGCGCTCACCAGCGATGCCGTCGACCCCGACTCGCTTCAGCCCGAGTTCAAGGTCTGCGCGGTGAGCCTGCGCCCAGTCGCCTCCCCGACGTTGACCGAACCCGAAACACTCTACGTGTCAGGCTTTTTCAGCGGTCTGGCCGAGGCGAACGCCGAGGCGCCCGTGCTGCCCGATTCCGCGCCCGTCAGCCCCGAGGTCCGGCAGTGGATCAACGGCCTGCTCGCCGGGCAGTCGGCCACACCGCCCGCGGACGATCCGGCGCCCGTGCGCGTCGGCGCCGGACCGCTGGTGCTCTGGGCCTCGCAGACCGGCAACGCCGAGGAGTTCGCGTGCCGCCTCGCCGAACGCCTCGGTGGTGCCTCGCTGGTGAACATGGACGACCTCGCGCTGACCGACCTCGCCGGCGCCCGCCAGGTGCTGGTGGTCACGAGCACCTTCGGTGACGGCGGTCCACCCGACAACGGCGCCACATTCTGGCACCGCCTGGACTCCGCCGAGGCGCCCGCCCTTACCGGTGTCAGCTATGCGGTGCTCGGGATCGGGGACCGGTCCTATGACGACTTCTGCGGGCACGCCAGGGCAATCGACACCCGACTGGCGGCGCTCGGTGCCACCCGACTGCTCGAGCGTGCCGAGTGCGAGGTCTACGACGACGAGCCCATGCGCCGGTGGGCCGACGACGTGACCACGTTGCTGGCCCCGGACCACGATCTCGAGGTCGGAGGCGGTGGCGTCACCACGATTGCGCGTCCGGCCACCGTCACCGAGCCGTTCACGCGTGCCCAGCCCATCGTCGTGCCGCTGTCACGCAACGTCATGTTGACCGGGCCGGGATCTCGAAAAGAGGTGCGCCAGTTCGGCTTCGACCTCTCGGCTCACGAGGTGAGCTATGCCGCCGGTGACTCCCTCGGTGTGTGCGCGACCAACGACCCCGCGGTCGTCGACGCCTGGCTCGCCGCGACGGGACTGCGGCCGGCGCACGTCGTGGAGATCGACGGCGTCGAACAGCCGCTGCGCGAGGCGTTGACCTCCCACTACGACTTCTGCCGCGTCACACCGGACCTGGTGAGGTTCATCGCCGACCACAGCCGCGACGCCAAGGCGCTGCGGGCGCCGAAGGCCAAGCTGGACAAATGGCTCGACGGCCGCAACGGACTCGACCTCGTGCAGGAATTCGTCGTGCACGCCGATCCCGACGAATGGCAGCAGGTTCTGGTCCGGCTGACCCCGCGCAGCTACTCGATCTCGTCGAGTCCTCTGGTAAGCCCGCACGAGGTGCACCTGACGGTGTCCGTGGTGCGGTACCGCGGGGCCGACGGCGGTCGCCGCGGCGGCGTGTGCTCGACCTTCCTCGCCGACCGCGCGGCGTCGGCTCCGGTCTTCCTACAACACAGCCCGCACTTCCGGCCGCCGGAGGACGGGGCCACGCCGATGATCATGGTCGGGCCGGGGACGGGCATCGCACCGTTTCGTGGGTTCCTGCAGGAGCGTCGTGCGCTGGGCCACCGCGGCCGCAACTGGTTGTTCTTCGGCGAGCAGCATCGCGCCGGGAACTACTACTACCGCGACGATTTCGAGGACATGGCCCGTGACGGCTTTCTCACCCGGCTCGACCTCGCGTTCTCGCGCGACCAGGCCAAGCGAATCTACGTACAGCACAAGATGATCGACCACGGTCGCGAGGTGTGGCGCTGGCTCGACGACGGGGCGCACTTCTACGTCTGCGGCGATGCGGGGCGGATGGCCAAGGACGTCGACGCCGCGTTGACCACGATCATCGAGACGCACGGCGGGATGTCCCACGAGCAGGCGCGCGATTACAAGCGCGAACTCGTCGCGGCCAAGCGTTACGTGCGCGACGTGTACTAGCGTTTGCGGTGGTCGTCCGCCTGCCGTCGGGCGATGTCGAGGAAGCGCTCTAGAATAATTGGGTGCCTCGGCCTGCGCTCCATCCGACCGACGCGATGCTCGATGCCGCGCAGGACCTGCTCCTTCGCCATGGCACCCGGGCGGTCACAGGCACCGCGATCGCGGAGCTGAGCGGCGCACCTGTCGGTTCCATTTATCACCGGTTCGGCTCCCTGGAGGTGCTGATCGCAAGGCTCTGGATGCGCGCCGTATCCCGGTCGCAAGCGGCGTTCCTCGCGGCGATCGACGAGCCGGATACCCGAGAAGCCGCTGTTGCGGCGGCACTTTCAGTGTTCGACTTCTGTCGGGAGCATCCGGCGGATGCGCAACTGCTGGCGTCGTTCGGTCGCGAGGATCTCATCGGCGCCGACTCGACGGGGCCGCTCGCCGACGAGTTCTCTCAGCTGAACCGTCCGGTCGAGCACGCTGTGGCGACGATGGCTCAACGGTTGTACAGCAAGCGAACTCGGCGTGCTCTTGATCGTACGATGTTGGCGGTCTTCGACCTTCCCTATGGCGCCGTCAAACGCCACCTGGTCCACGGCACCAAGCTGCCCGCCGGCCTCCGCCATGATGTCGAGACCGCGGTCCGAGCTGTCATCGACGCCCCGATGTGAACGGTTCCCGCGACTGCTGTCTCACCGTGGATGGATGTCGCAGCCATCGCACGCTGACCGCCAGGATCCAGACCACCCAGACCGCAACGGGGCCGGCCAAGCCGCCCAGTAAGCCGTTGCCCGAGTTCGGCGCGCCGGTCAGGGACAGGAAGCCCGCCACCGCGGCCAGGTTGACCAGCGCGCCTACGACGGCGAGCCAACCGAAGCTCCGCGGCCAGTGTCCTTCGAACGCCAACGCGGCTACCGCGATGAAGAAGGCGCTTCCCGCCCCGGCTGCCGGGGCCGCGAGCAGGAACGCCACCGAGTGCGATACCCAAACGGCCTCCGGGGACGCGCGCTCGAAGAGCAGTACAGCCGCCGCGTCGACACCGACGGCCACGCACAACGCGGTCATGAACATCAGCGCCCCTGCCAGCGCGGTCCAGGTCCAGCCTGAGTCGCGGAACGGTAATTCGACGACCAGTCGACCAAGGAAAATCAAGAAGGCGATGAAGCCGACACTGATCGAAAGAAGGATCAGCCTCATCATGTCGGCATGTTCGGCGTAGAAGGTCTCTATGCCGGCCGCGCCCGCGAGGTCGGGGAAGTCGGGGATGACCAACGCCACCGGGGCCCACAAGACAGTCAGCACGACACCGCCGACCGCCCCACCACGTCGACCGAGGGTTGAGGGCGCGGACTCCTGACTCTTCACGCTGTGCACGACTACGAACTCCGCTGTGCGCGGCGAAGGAACTCGTTCAGCGCCGTGGTGTCGAAGTGGAACATCTGGGCGCGCGCGCACTTGCCGTCGCGGACTTCATAGAGGGCCAGTACCTCAGACTCGAAACACTCGCCGTCGGCGCTTAGTCCCCGCATCCGGTATTCGACCACCACCTCGTCGCCGTTGACCGCGACCACCCGGGGATCGAAGCGGCGCTCCCGCTCGGTCGGTTGAAGCGGTCCCCACGTTCCCAGCCAGGTCTTCCCGGGTTCTGACTCGAGCTGGTCCCGTAGCACGTTCTTGCCCGCGAGGGTGCCGCCGTACGGCAACGACGGCGCCTCGCGGAACTCGAGATCGTCGTGATAGAGGCGTTCGAGCGTCTCGGCGTCGCGATCCTGAACGGCTTGGATCATGTCGAGGATCACCTTGGCTTTGCTGGTCATCAGAATCCTCCCATCACAAGTTTTAGAAGATATATTCTAGTATATACGCTCTAATATTAAAGGCTCAAGGGGAGAGGCGGACCGAACCTAGGTATCTAGAGTCCGCGCTCCACGGCGGCCGCGACATCGGTTGCGCCACTGATGGGTTCGGGCCTCAATCCGGCGACCACGCCGCGCCGGTCGGCGTCTGAGCGGTTCTGACTCAACTTGGCCCTACCCTCCACGCGGGTCACAGCGACCTCCACGCCGACGATGCCGCCCAGCTGACCCGCGATGAAGCTCTCCGGCGCATCGTCGACGCGCGGCCGGCCTCGTGCACGGCGGTCAACCGGGACACCACGTCGCGCAGCCACTCGGGTCCTCGTGCACTCACACCGTCCCGGTGAGGTGCACGGCGCTGTAATTCCAGGTCGGTCTGACGCGGCCGTGCTCGGCCTTCGCCGGGTACCGCGACGGACTGATATAGGCTCGGCGCCCGCGCAGATCAGCGGCGCCGGGGAGTCCGGTGTCCTCGCGCGCCACTGCGGGTCGCCCCGCGCCACGTGCGCGACCAGCGCACGAATCTCGGCGTCGTCGATGCGGTTGGCCGACGGGATGCACATACCGACCGCGCTGCGGCAATGCTAGAGATGATTCTGTGTCCGAGGGGGGACTTGAACCCCCACGCCCGTTAATAGGGCACTAGCACCTCAAGCTAGCGCGTCTGCCATTCCGCCACTCGGACCTGTTGTGGGCAGCTAAGGCTATCGGATCACCGAGGCCGGACCCAAACCCGGCAGGCAGGTCAATGGTACGAATGGTGACTGTGACAGGTCCCGTCAACGCCGAAGCGGAGGTCGTCGACCTCGTCAGCGCGCTCATCCGGTTCGACACGTCCAACACCGGGGAACCGGCCACCACGAAGGGCGAGGCCGAATGCGCCCGGTGGGTGGCCGCTCAGCTGGAGGAGGTCGGCTATGCGACCGAATACCTGGAGGCGGGCGCACCGGGCCGCGGCAACGTGTTCGCCCGGCTCGAAGGCGCCGATCGCAGCCGCGGCGCGCTGCTCCTGCACGGCCACCTCGACGTGGTGCCCGCAGAGGCCTCCGACTGGAGCGTGCACCCCTTCTCCGGGGCGGTCGAGGACGGTTACGTCTGGGGCCGCGGCGCCGTGGACATGAAGGACATGTGCGGCATGCTGATCGCGATCGCCCGCCACTTCAAGCGAGCAGGTATCGCCCCGCCGCGCGACCTGGTGTTCGCGTTCATGTCCGACGAAGAAGCCGGCGGCAAGTACGGCGCGCATTGGCTGGTCGACAACCGCCCCGACCTCTTGGAGGGGGTCACCGAGGCCGTGGGCGAGGTGGGCGGATTCTCGCTCACGGTGCCGCTCAAGGACGGCGGCGAACGGCGGCTGTACCTGGTGGAGACCGCGGAGAAGTCCATGATGTGGATGAAGCTGACAGCCCGCAGTCACGCCGGCCACGGGTCGATGATCCACGACCAGAACTCGGTCACCGCGGTCGCCGAGGCCGTCGCGAAGCTCGGCCGCCACGAGTTCCCGCTGGTGATGACCGACGCGGTGGGTCAATTCCTGCAGGCGGTCACCGAGGAGACCGGCTACTCGTTCGATATCGACTCACCCGATCTGCCCGGCGCGATCGCCAAGCTGGGCCCGATCGCCCGCGTCGTCGGCGCCACCCTGCGCGACACCGCCAACCCCACCATGCTCAAGGCCGGCTACAAGGCCAACGTCATCCCGGCGACAGCGGAGGCGGTGGTCGACTGCCGCATCTTGCCCGGCCGCCGGGCCGCATTCGAGCGTGAGGTCGACGAGATCATCGGCCCGGACGTCACGCGCGAATGGATCACCGAACTGCCCTCGTACGAGACCACCTTCGACGGCGACCTGGTGGACGCGATGAACGGCGCGATTCTGTCCGTCGACCCGGACGCCCGCATCGTGCCGTACATGCTGTCGGGCGGAACTGACGCAAAAGCGTTCATGCGGTTGGGGATTCGCTGCTTCGGCTTCGCCCCGCTGCAATTGCCGCCCGACCTGGACTTCACCGCGTTGTTCCACGGCGTCGACGAGCGGGTACCCGTTGAGGCGTTGAAGTTCGGCACCCAGGTACTCGAGCACTTCCTCATGCACTGCTAGCCGATAAACAACGAAGAGAGGTTGGTTCCATGGCGTTTGACTACAACCCGTACGAGTTCCTTCCCGAACTGCCGTCGTTCACGCTGTCCTCGGACACCATCACCGACGGCCAACCGCTGGGCAACGACCAGGTCAGCGGCATCATGGGCGCCGGAGGCGAGGACGTCTCGCCGCAGCTGTCGTGGTCCGGCTTCCCGGAGACGACCCGCAGCTTCGCGGTCACCATGTACGACCCCGACGCGCCGACGGCGTCGGGCTTCTGGCACTGGGCGGTGGCCAACCTGCCCGCCACCGTCACCGAACTGCCCGCGGGTGCCGGCGACGGCAGCGCGCTGCCCGGCGACGCCCTGATCCTGCGCAACGACGCGGGACTCAAGCGCTTCATCGGCGCCGCGCCGCCGCCCGGCCACGGGCCGCACCGCTACATCGTCGCGGTGCACGCCGTGGACGTCGAGAAGCTCGACCTGCCCGAGGACGCCACCCCGGCCTACCTCGGCTTCAACCTGTTCCAGCACGCGATCGCGCGGGCGCTGATCCACGGCACCTATCAACAGGACTAGTACAGGACACGCGGGCGCCTACTTGCTGATGGCCGAGCCGACGGCGTCGGCCACCGACGCGAAGCCACCGGCGTGCAGGCGGCGGGCGATGCCGTCGTGAATGTGCTTGGCCCACAGCCCGCCGCCGTACACGAAGCCGGTGTAGCCCTGCAGCAGTGACGCGCCGGAGGTGATGCGCTCCCACGCGTCGTCGGCGGTTTCGATGCCCCCGACACTGATCAGCACCAGGCGGTCGCCGACGCGTCGGTACAGCCTGCGCAGCACCTCCAGCGAGCGTCGCGCGACCGGAGGTCCCGAGATCCCGCCGGGGCCGAGGTCGCCGACGCCCGGCGTGGCCAGTCCGTCGCGGGACACCGTGGTGTTGGTGGCGACGATCCCGGCGAGTCCCAATTCGACTGCCAGATCGGCGATTTCGTCGACGTCCTGATCCGACAGGTCGGGTGCGATCTTCACCAGCACCGGTGCCGACGTCTCGGCCTTGACCGCGGCCAGGATCGGCCGCAGCGACTGCACCGCCTGCAGGTCGCGCAGGCCCGGCGTGTTCGGCGAGCTCACGTTGGCGACCAGGAACGACGCGAGCGGCCCGAGCAGCCGGGCACTGGCCGCGTAGTCGGCCACGGCGCGCTCGGGTGGTGTGGTCTTCGTCTTGCCGATGTTCACGCCGATCGGCACGTCCGGCATGTGCCGGGTCAGTTTCACGGCGAGTTCGCCTGCGCCGTGGTTGTTGAACCCCATCCGGTTCAGCAGCGCGCGGTCCTCGGGCAGCCGGAACATCCGCGGCTGCGGGTTGCCGGGCTGGGCCTGTGCCGTCACGGTGCCCACCTCGGCGTAGCCGAAGCCGAGCGCGCCCCAGGTGTGCAGCCCGCTGCCGTTCTTGTCGAAGCCGGCCGCGAGTCCGAGCGGTCCACCGAACCGCACCCCGAACACCGTGCTGGCCAGCACCGGATCGTGCGGGCCCAGCCATCGCGTCAACGCGCGTCGCGGCCACGGCAGATAGGTCACGGCGCGCAGCACCGCGAACACCCAGGTGTGGATGCGTTCGGGCGCAAAGAGGAACAGCGCCCGCCGCAGCGCGCGATACATCACGCGATCACAGCGCGGGTTGCTCCGGCAGACCCGCCCGGTGGGCCGCGGTCTTCTTGCGCCGCAGCAGCACCCGCCGGGAGCCGTCGGTGTACAGCCGCACCCGGGTCAGTTCCCACCCGCGGTACTCCGCCTCGATCGACAGCCGGGTCGAGGCGCTGATGCGGGTCACGTCCGGGGGCAGTCGCAGCGGAATCCACTCGTAGTCGTCGGAGAGGTCGGCCGCGACGACGTCCTCCCAGCCCGATGGCATGCGGCCGCGGTGAATCGCGCTCACAGCCGTTCCTTCTTCGCGCGAGCGCTCATCACAGCTGTCTCTTCTTCGCGCGAGCGCTCATCAGCGCTGTTCCTTCTTCGCGCGAGCGCTCATCAGCGGCTACCCGCCGCGTCGCTGATTACCTGCACACCCGCTCCCGATCCGGACACCACGTACAGCGTGCCAGACGATTCGTCAAAGGCCAGGGAGTTCGGTTGCTGCACGGTTCGATATCGCACCTTCTCGACGGGTATGCCGGTGGCCAGATCGTAGCCAACGACGGTGTTGCTCGCCGTCTGTGACACCCAGACCAGGGACGACGACCCCGCCAGCCCGTACGGGGCGTCGGGCACCGGGTAGCGCTGGCGCAGGATCAGCGGGTCGGTGCCGAACACCAGCAGGCCGTCCCCGCGCGTGTCGGCTACGAGCACCCGACCGATCGGGTCGGCGACCATTGTCGTGGCGCCTTCGCCGGCCCGCAGCGCCTCCTCGTCCTCGGCCCCGTTCTCCGACAGCGTCGTCACCGACGTCTGCCCCCGGTCGAGCACCACCGCTGTGTTGCCCTGTGTCACAAGGTCATCGACGCGAGCGAAGATCTTGAGCTCGGCGGCGACCCCGGTGTCGGAGTCGAGGGTGAGCAAGGCGCCGTCGGCACTGCCGAGCACCAACCTTCCATCGGCGCGGCGGGCGATCGCGGTGAACTCGGTGTCGCGTCGGCCGTCGACGTCGACCATTGTGGAGGTGCCTTGCGCGAGCCCCACCCGGTAGTAGCCGCCGCGTGTCGACAGGTACAGCCGGCCGTCGCCGTCGCCGGTCATCGCGGTCGCCGACGTCGGCAACGACACGGTCCTGGCGTCGCCGTCCGGCGGGAAGATCGTGACCAGCGACTGGGTCCCGGGACCGGTGGACAACACCGCCAGCGAGCCGCTCGCCGGGTCGACCCTCGCGGCCTGGCCCGGTTGGGGCAGGGGGCGCACGACGCCGGGGGGCCGGTCGGTCACCGGGGGTGACGCGGCGGCCTGCGCGGGCACGATGGTGGGCGGCGGTGCGTCGGCGGGGTTGGCCGAACAGCTGGTCAAGGTCACAGTTGCCAGCGCCGCAGCGCACGTCGAAAGCACGCGAATCGGGGTGTTTAGACGAGGCGGCAAAGGGTAGCTCTCGGTCGTGAATTGCGGATATCGACTGAGTCGCCAGTGTAGGCAGACCGCTCGTCGTGTTTTACCGGCCGCTCGTCGTGGCCGCGCTCTCGGCCCGTACGCCGGCGGTATGGTGCGATCATGACCCTCGCCGCGGACCGCGATCTGGGCAACCAGGAGTTTGCTCTCGAGGACATCACCACTGGTGTGCACGCCAGCGGGTTTGGCCGGCTGGGGGACGGGCGCAGCTTCTCCTTCCACGTCGAGCGCCAACAGCTCGTCGTCGAGGTGTACCGGCCGCGGTTGACCGGCCCGGTTCCGCTCGACGAGGACGTCGTGGCGATCGCCACCCGCAAGCTCACCGACATCGATCTCACCGACCGGCGCAGCCTGACCGCTGCCGTGCGGGATGCGGTCGCCGCCGCCGAGCCCGTGGCGCGGGCCAGCCGCTAACAACACCTCACGGTACGGTCGTCGTCGTGACGGACGTGCCGGCGATGTCGTGGCTCCAGGTTGTCGTCCTCGCGATCCTGCAGGGCCTGACCGAGTTCCTGCCCGTCTCGTCGTCGGGGCACCTGGCGATCGCCTCGCGCGTGTTCTTCACCGACGACGCGGGCGCCTCGTTCACCGCCGTGACGCAGTTGGGCACCGAACTCGCGGTGCTGCTGTACTTCGCCAAAGACATCGGCCGCATCCTCAAGGCCTGGTTCAACGGGCTGTTCGTCAAGGCGCACCGCACCGCCGACTACTGGCTGGGCTGGTACGTGATCATCGGCACCATCCCGATCGGCGTGTTCGGTCTGCTGTTCAAGGACCAGATCCGAACGGGCGCAAGGAATCTGTGGGCGATCGCGATCGCGCTGATCGTCTTCTCCGCTGTCATCGCGGCCGCCGAGTACCTCGGCAGGCAGACCCGCCGGGTCGAGCAGCTGACATGGAAGGACAGCATCGTCGTCGGCCTGGCTCAGTGTCTGGCGCTGCTGCCCGGGGTGTCACGGTCCGGCGCGACGATCAGTGCCGGACTTTTCCTCGGCCTGAACCGTGAACTCGCGGCCCGGTTCGGCTTCCTGCTCGCCATCCCCGCGGTGTTCGCCTCCGGCCTGTTCTCCTTGCCCGACGCCTTCCACCCCGTGGGTGAGGGGATGAGCGCCAGCGGGGCGCAGTTGTCGGTGGCGACGGTCATCGCGTTCGTCGTCGGCTTCGCCGCGGTGGCGTGGTTTTTGCGGTTCCTGGTCCACCACAGCATGTACTGGTTCGTCGGCTACCGGGTGCTGCTGGGCACCGTCGTGCTGATCCTGCTGGGCGCGGGCGTGGTGTCGGCGACATGACCGTGATCCTGCTGCGGCACGGCCGCTCGACGTCGAACACCGCGCACACCCTTGCCGGCCGCTCGGACGGCGTCGACCTCGACGACACGGGCCGCGAACAGGCCAAGGGGGTGGTGACGCGGATCGGCTCGTTGCCCATCCGGGCGATCGTGCGCTCGCCGCTGCTGCGATGCGAGCGGACCGTCGAACCGCTGGCGGCGGCGCTGGGCCTGACACCGATGGTCGACGACCGGATCTCCGAGGTCGACTACGGCGCGTGGACCGGGCGCAAGATCGGTGAGTTGGTCAAGGAGCCGCTGTGGGCCGTCGTGCAGCAGCAACCCAGCGCTGCGGTGTTCCCGGACGGGGAGGGACTGGCTCAGGTGCAGGCGCGCGCGGTGGCCGCGGTGCGCGAGCACGACCGTCGGCTGGCCGAGGAACACGAGGCCGATGTGCTCTGGGTGGCATGCACGCACGGCGACGTGATCAAGGCCGTGGTGGCCGACGCGCTCGGCACGCACCTCGACAGCTTCCAGCGGATCACCGCCGATCCCGCGTCGATGAGCGTGATCCGCTACACGGCGGTGCGCCCGTTCGTGATTCACGTCAACCACACCGGAGACCAACTCACTGCGGGCCTGGCGCCCAAACCCCCAGGGGCCGACGGTAAGGGCGGCTCGGAAGACGGGGATGTGCCGCCGGAGGACGCGGTCGTGGGCGGCGGCGCGGGCTAGTCGCACGACGATGGGGCGGCATCCCGCGCGCCGTCGAGGAGTGCGACCGTGACCTAGTCGGATGACGGCAACCACGCCCTAGCCGGTATTTTGGAGGATGCCATGGCCCGCGCAATCCACGTCTTCCGCACACCCGACCGCTTCGTGGCCGGGACTGTCGGCCAGCCGGGCAACCGGACGTTCTACCTACAGGCCGTCCACGACAAGCGCGTGGTGTCGGTGGTGTTGGAGAAGCAGCAGGTGGCCGTGCTCGCCGAGCGCATCGCGGCGCTGCTGCTGGAGATCAACCGACGGTTCGGCACCCCGATTCCGCCCGACACCGGAGAGGTCGGGGACCTGAGCCCGCTCGTCACGCCCGTCGACGCGGAGTTCCGCGTCGGGACGATGGGCCTGGGCTGGGACTCGGAGGCGCAGACCGTCGTGGTCGAGCTGCTGGCCGTGTCGGACGCCGAGTTCGACGCCTCGGTGGTGCTCGACGACGCCGAGGACGGACCCGACGCGGTGCGCGTGTTCCTCACCCCGGAGTCGGCTCGCGAGTTCGCGACCCGGTCCAACCGGGTCATCTCGGCAGGGCGGCCACCGTGCCCGCTGTGCGACGAGCCACTGGACCCCGAAGGCCACATCTGCGTGCGCACCAACGGCTACCGGCGCGGCGCCTTCGCCGAGTCCGACGATGACGCCGACTGAGGGCCGCGGGCCCGACCCCGATGACCTCGACGAGGTGTGCCTGCGCGGCGAGCTGACCGTCATCGGACGCATCCGCTCGGCCAGCAACGCCACCTTCCTGTGTGAGACGCATCTCGGTGAGCGGCAGACACATTGCGTCTACAAGCCGGTCGCGGGCGAAGCGCCGCTGTGGGACTTCCCGGACGGCACGCTGGCGGGCCGCGAGGTCGCTGCCTATCTGGTGTCGGCGGCGCTCGGCTGGAACATCGTGCCGTACACCATTATTCGGGACGGTCCTGCGGGTCCGGGCATGGTGCAACGGTGGATCGACCAACCCGGCGACACCGCGGACGTGAGGAGCGAATCAGCGGAAGTCGAAAGTGAGCCGGCCGCGGGCCCCGATCTGGTGGATCTGCTGCCCGCCGGGCGTATTCCGCCGGGCTACTTACCGATCCTGCAGGCCTACGACTACGCCGGCGCCGAGGTCACGCTCGTGCATGCCGACGACGACCGGCTGCGCCGGATGGCGGTGTTCGATGTGCTGGTCAACAACGCCGACCGCAAGGGCGGACACATCCTGTCCGGCGTCGACGGGCGTGTCTACGGCGTCGACCACGGCGTGACACTGCACGTCGAGGACAAGCTGCGCACCGTGCTGTGGGGATGGGCAGGCAAACCCGTCGACGATCCGACGCTCGAGGCGGTGACCGCACTGCGCGACGACTTGCGCAACGGCCTGGCCGATCGGTTGGGTGACCACATCACCATGCGGGAGGTCGCCGCGCTGTTGGCCAGAACCGTTGCGCTGCTGAATGATCCGGTGATGCCGACGCCGGACCGGCGGCGGCCCATCCCGTGGCCGGCGTTCTGAGCGATACTGTCGCGATGAGCCTGACCGATGCGGCACTGGCTGCCGAGGTGGCCGCCGAGGCCGGCGAACTGCTGCTGAAAGTCCGCGAGGAGGTCGGCTTCTACGATCCCTACGACCTCGGCGACGCGGGCGACATGCGGGCCAACACGCTGATCCTGCAGCGGCTGCGTGAGCTTCGCCCCGACGACGCGGTGCTCTCCGAGGAGGCCGCCGACGACGTGTCACGGGTGCAGGCCGACCGGGTCTGGATCGTCGACCCCGTCGACGGGACGTGGGAATACTCCCTACCCGGCCGGACCGACTGGGCGGTGCACATCGCGTTGTGGCAGCGCGACGGCAGCCCCAACGGCCGCATCACCGACGCCGCGGTCGCGCTACCGGCGCGCGGTGAGGTCTACCGTACGGACACCGTGGCCGCTCCGCCGCCGCGCGACGACGGGCCGATACTGATCACGGCCAGCGCGAACCGGCCGCCGCCGGTGCTGTGGTGGCTGCGCGAGCGGATGGACATCCGGCTGGTGCGGATCGGCTCCGCGGGAGCGAAGGCGATGGCGGTGGTGCGCGGCGACGTCGACGCCTATCTGCACGCCGGCGGCCAGTGGGAGTGGGATTCGGCCGCACCGGCGGGCGTGGTGCAGGCCGCCGGTCTGCACGCCTCGCGGCTCGACGGCTCCGAGCTGATCTACAACCGGCGCGACCCCTACCTGCCCGACCTGTTGATGTGCCGCGCCGAGCTCAGCGACGCGCTGCTCGGGGGAATCCTGTCGGCGTACCGGAGCCGCTTTGGGGAATGAATCGCCCTACCCGCGTTGTCAGACACGCTGATGCCTAGAGTCGAAGCCATGAATTCGTGGCCGGCACCGTCCGTCCCGGCGCTGCCGGGCCGCGGTCCTGCGCTGCGCCTCTACGACAGCGCCGACCGACAGGTCCGCCCGGTGAGCGCGGGCGACACCGCCACCATGTACGTCTGCGGCATCACCCCTTACGACGCCACGCACCTGGGCCACGCGGCCACCTATCTGGCCTTCGACCTGGTGCACCGGGTCTGGCTGGACGCCGGCCACCACGTCCACTACGTGCAGAACATCACCGACGTCGACGATCCGCTGTTCGAGCGGGCGCAGCGCGACGGCGTCGACTGGCGGGAACTGGCCGACCGCGAGATCGACCTGTTCCGCGCGGACATGACCGCGTTGCGGGTGCTGCCCCCGCACGAGTACGTGGCGGCCACCGACGCGATAGCCGAGGTCGTCGAGGTCACCGAGAAGCTGCTGGCGTCGGGTGCGGCCTACGTCGTCGACGACCCGCAGTACCCGGACGTCTACTTCCGCGCCGACGCCACCGCCCAGTTCGGCTACGAGTCCGGCTACGACCGCGACACGATGCTGCGGCTCTTCGGCGAGCGCGGCGGCGACCCGGACCGCCCCGGCAAGAGCGACCAGCTCGACGCGCTGCTGTGGCGGGCGCAGCGGCCCGGCGAACCGAGCTGGCCGTCACCGTTCGGGCCCGGCCGGCCGGGCTGGCACGTCGAGTGCGCGGCGATCGCGCTGAGCCGCATCGGCACCGATCTCGACATCCAGGGCGGCGGCAGCGACCTGATCTTCCCGCATCACGAGTTCTCCGCGGCCCACGCCGAATCCGTCACGGGGGAGCGGCGATTCGCCCGCCACTATGTGCACGCGGGCATGATCGGGTGGGACGGGCACAAGATGAGCAAGAGCCGCGGCAACCTTGTGCTGGTGTCGCGGCTGCGGGCCGACGGCGTGGATTCTGCAGCGATCCGGCTCGGCCTGCTCGCCGGCCACTACCGCTCGGACCGGGAGTGGAGCGACGCCGTGCTCGCCGAGGCCACTGACCGGCTGGGCCGCTGGCGGGCCGCGGTGGCGCTGCCCGCCGCACCCGACGCGACCGACGTGGTGGGCCGTGTGCGCCGCTACCTCGCCGACGACCTGGACACCCCGAAAGCGCTTGCCGCGCTTGACGGGTGGACCACCGATGCGCTCAGCTACGGCGGTCACGACACCGCGGCCGGGCGCACGGTGGCGGCCGCGATCGACGCGCTGCTGGGCATCCGGCTGTAGAGCCGTCGGACTCCGCCCGTCGCGGCGACCGGCGGGGTACGTTGACGGCCATGAGTTCTGTGACCGGAAAAGTCGCCCTGATCACCGGCGGGGCCAACGGCATCGGTGAAGAGGTGGCCCGCCGCCTGCACGACAAGGGCGCCAAGCTGGTGCTGACCGACCTCGACGAGGGCAGGTTGAAGGACGTGGCCGGCCGCCTCGACGCCGACCGGGTGCTGACTGCGGTGGCCGACGTGCGCGATCTGGCGGCCATGCAGTCCGCCGTCGACAGGGGCATCGAGCGCTTCGGCGGCATCGACGTCGTGATGGCCAACGCGGGCATCGCGACCTCCGGCTCGCTGCTGGCCGTCGACCCCGATGCCTTCAAGACGCTGATCGACGTGAACGTCGTCGGGGTGTTCAACACGGTGCGCGCCGCGCTGCCGTCGGTGATCGAGCGCCGCGGTTACGTGCTGGTGGTCTCGTCGGCCGCGGCCTATGCCGCCTCGGCCGGGATGGTGGCCTACGACACCTCCAAGGCCGGCGTCGAGCATTTCGCCAACGCCCTGCGGCTCGAGCTCGCGCACCGGGGTGTGGACGTCGGGTCGGCGCACATGCTGTGGATCGACACGCCAATGGTCCGCGACGGCAAGGCGGAGTCGGCGGCCTTCCGGGAGATGCTGCGCCGGCTGCCCGGACCGCTGGGCAAGACCACCTCCGTCGAGAAGTGCGGCGAGGTGTTCCTCAAAGGCATCGAGTCGCGCAAGCGTCAGATCAACTGTCCGGAGTGGGTCGGGCTGATGCGCTGGCTCAAGCCGGTGCTGGCGTCGCGGATCGGAGAGCGGGCGACGTTGAAGTCGGTCCCGGAACTACTGCCGCAGATGGACGCGGAGGTCGTCGCGCAGGGCCGGTCGATGAGCGCGCGAGCGCAGGACCTGATCAATTGATGATCCGCCGAGCCGCGGTGGCCGTGGTCGCCGCGCTGATGCTCGTTGCCTGCAGCACAGACGGATCCGATGAAGCGGCGACGTCCTCGGCTCCACCGAGTCCGGACGCCGTCGCGCCGGAGCAGGCGCGGGCCATCGCAAAAGAGGCCTACATCTACGGCTTCCCGATCGTCGACAACTACCGGGTGCAGTATGCCTATTACGTCAACAAGGACGACCCGGAGTACAAGGGCGGCTGGAACGAGATCCACAGCACCGCGAGGGTTTTCGGTCCCGAGGACAAAGCGGTTCAGACGCCGAACTCCGACACGCCCTACTCGATGCTCGGCGCCGACCTGCGGGCCGAACCGCTGGTGCTGACGGTCCCGCCGATCGAACAGGACCGGTACTACTCGTTGCAGTTCATCGACGGGTACACCTACAACTTCGCCTACGTCGGCAGCCGCACCACCGGCAACGGTGGCGGTAAGTACCTTCTGGCCGGACCGGATTGGCAAGGCGAAAAGCCGGAAGGCATCGACGAGGTCATCCGATCGGATACCGAGTTGGCCGGCGTGATCTACCGCACTCAGTTGTATGGGCCCTCGGACATCGAACAGGTCAAGAGGATCCAGGCGGGCTACCAGGCGACGCCGCTGTCGGTGTACTTGAACCAGCCGTCGCCGCCGGCAGCGCCACCGATCGACTTCGTGCCGCCGCTGACCCGCGATCAGGAGAAGACGTCGCCGCAGTTCTTCGAGATCCTGAACTTCGCGCTGCGCTTCGCCCCGACGCTGCCCGACGAGAAGGACATGCGGGACCGGTTCGCCACCATCGGGATCGGGCCGGAGGGCACCTTCGACGCCGACGAGTTGAGCCCCGAGATGCGTTCCGCGGTCGAGGGTGGAATGGCCGACGCCTGGGCCGAACTCGACACGTTGCAGAAGGACAAGATCGAAACCGGCGAGGTCGGCTCCGCGCAGTTCTTCGGCACCGCGGCGGACTTGAACGGCAACTACCTGTACCGGATGGCGGGCGCGGTGTACGGCATCTACGGCAACACCGCTGCCGAGGCGCTGTACCCGGGCATCGTCCACGACTCCACCGGCGCGCCGCTGACCGGCGCCAGCAATTACGTCGTAAAGCTACCGTCCGGACAGTTGCCGCCGGTGAATGCGTTCTGGTCGCTGACCATGTACGAGATGCCGCAGAGCCTGCTGGTGCAGAACCCGATCCAGCGCTATCTGATCAACTCGCCCATGTTGCCCAGCCTCGTGCCAGACCCTGACGGCGGCTACACGATCTACGTGCAGAACGTCTCGCCGGGCATGGATCGCGAGGCCAACTGGCTACCCGCCCCGAGGGGCCCGTTCCAAATGGTGCTGCGGCTGTACTGGCCCAAGCCCGACGCCCTCAACGGCACCTGGAAGCCCCCGCAGGCCGAGAAGGTGTAGGCGGCGAGCGGCCAGTTACGGCGCGCATCGCGCCCGAAGATGTGCGTCACGTGGCCGCTCGCCCGACTCAACCGCGGAAGCCGGGGCCGCGGCGGCGCAGATAGCGCTCGAACTCGGCGGCCAACGCGTCGCCGTCGATCTTGCCGAGTGCCTCATGCATGTCGACCTCGGCGTCGCCGCGCTCCTCGAGCGACTGCACGTAATCGGCGATCTCGTCGTCCTCGGCCGTCATCTCCGACACCGCCTGCTCCCACTCCTCGGCGGCGGCCGGCAGGTCGGCCAGCGGCACCTCGATGTCGAGCACGTCCTCGACCCGGCGCAGCAGGGCCACTGTCGCCTTCGGGTTCGGCGGCTGCGACACATAGTGCGGAATCGCCGCCCAGAACGTCACCGCGGGGATGCCGGCCTGCACGCACGCGTCCTGGAACACCCCGGCGATGCCCGTTGGACCCTCGTACCGGGTCTCCTCCAGCCCGAACGTCTTGGCCGAGTCGGGGGAGTAGGCCGCGCCCGACACCGGCACCGGCCGGGTGTGCGGCGTGTCGGCCAGCAGCGCGCCCAGGATGACGACGGTCTGCACGTTGAGCTTGTCGGCGATGGCCAGCAGTTCGGCGCAGAACGTCCGCCAGCGCATGTTGGGCTCGACTCCGTGCATCAGCACGATGTCGCGGTCGGAGCCGGGCGGACGGCAATGCGAAATACGCATCGAGGGCCACACCAGCTCGCGGGTGACGCCGTCGACCTGCCGGATCACCGGCCGATTCACCTGATAGTCGTAATAGGCCTCGTCGTCGATCTCCACGATCGGTTCGGCTTCCCAGATGGCGTCCAGGTGCTCGAGCGCATCGCTGGCCGCGTCGCCGGCGTCGTTCCAGCCCTCGAAGGCCGCCACGACAATCGTGTCGTTGAGTTTGGGCAGGTCGGGCGGCTTGTAGCCGCTCGCATCCGACGAGGTCACTACGCCAGCGTAAGCCCTGCGCGGCGGCTAGGAGCGCCATCGCCACGCAGGCCGATTTCGCGCCGACGAGCACTTGCGCGAGGAACCGATTTGCCTCGAGCGACTACCCTGGATCCGTGACTGATGTGACCAATCGCGCTGACGACGGCGCGATGGCCACGCAGCTGCAACCGCGGACCTGACCGAGACGAAATACCTTCGACTGCAATCTGGTTGATCCTGTGACAACGACATTGCCGACAATTCCGCGAGCCGCCGGTCAGCGGCACCACGATCGCCACGCGAGTCGGGATCGCCGGCGTCGATGAGCTGGGCGTCCGGACGTCGATTACGCGACGACGTAGACTTTCTGGGGTCGAGAGGCGTTGCAACGGTTATCTGGGGGGCTGGGTCCCCCTCGGTATCCGCCACGCTCGGCAGAGTCAAGGACGCCTTCCGTTACGGAAGGAGCGCACGTGAAGTCGCCTGAGCCGAACACCTTCGAGCCGAACATCCGTCCCGACTGCACCGACGAACTGACGGCTGCTCTCGGACAGCGGATCATCGTGATCGACGGCGCGATGGGCACGGCGATCCAGCGGGACCGGCCCGACGAGGCCGGTTACCGCGGCGAGCGCTTCAAGGACTGGCCAAGCGATCTCGTGGGCAACAACGACCTGCTCAACCTGACCCAGCCGCAGATCATCGAGGGCATCCACCGCGAATACCTCGAGGCGGGCGCCGACATCCTGGAGACCAACACGTTCAACGCGAACGCGATTTCGCTCTCCGATTACGACATGGCGGACCTGGCCTACGAACTGAACTACGCCGGCGCGGCCCTGGCCCGCACGGCCTGCGACGAGTTCAGCACCCCGGAAAAGCCCCGCTACGTCGCCGGCGCCCTCGGGCCGACGACGCGCACCGCGTCGATCTCGCCGGACGTCAACGACCCCGGAGCCCGCAACGTCTCCTATGACCAGCTGGTCGCCGCCTACCTCGAAGCGGCCAACGGCCTGGTCGACGGTGGTGCCGACCTGCTCATCATCGAGACGATCTTCGACTCGCTGAACGCCAAGGCAGCGGTGTTCGCCGTCGAGACGTTGTTCGAGGAGCGCGGACGCCGCTGGCCGGTGATCATCTCGGGCACCATCACCGACGCTTCCGGGCGGACGTTGTCCGGTCAGGTCACCGAAGCGTTCTGGAACTCGATCAGGCACGCCAAGCCGCTCGCGGTGGGCCTCAACTGCGCCCTGGGCGCGCCGGAGATGCGGCCCTACCTCGCCGAGATGTCGCGCATCGCGGACACCTTCGTGTCCTGCTACCCGAACGCCGGCCTGCCCAACGCCTTCGGCGAGTACGACGAATCCCCGGAGCGTCAGGCCGGTTACATCGCCGAGTTCGCCGAGGCCGGCCTGGTCAACCTGGTCGGTGGTTGCTGCGGAACGGCGCCGCCGCACATCGCCGAGATCGCCAAGGTCGTTGAGGGCAAACCGCCGCGGACCGTCCCGCAGATTCCGGTGGCCACCCGGCTCGCCGGCCTGGAGCCGCTCAACATCACCGACGAATCGCTGTTCGTCAACATCGGCGAGCGCACCAACATCACCGGCTCGGCCCGGTTCCGCAATCTGATCAAGGCCGAGGACTACGACACCGCGCTGTCGGTCGCCCTGCAGCAGGTCGAGGTCGGTGCGCAGGTCATCGACATCAACATGGACGAAGGCATGATCGACGGTGTCGCCGCCATGGACCGGTTCACCAAGCTGATCGCGTCGGAGCCGGACATCAGCCGGGTCCCGGTGATGATCGACTCCTCCAAGTGGGAGGTCATCGAGGCCGGCCTGAAGAACGTGCAGGGCAAGCCGATCGTCAACTCGATCTCCATGAAGGAGGGCGAGGAGAAGTTCATCCGCGAGGCGCGGCTGTGCCGCAAGTACGGCGCCGCCGTCGTCGTGATGGCGTTCGACGAGCAGGGCCAGGCCGACAACCTGGAGCGCCGCAGGCAGATCTGCGGGCGCGCTTACCGGATCCTGACCGAAGAGGTCGGTTTTCCGGCCGAGGACATCATCTTCGACCCGAACTGCTTTGCGCTGGCGACCGGTATCGAGGAGCACGCGACCTACGGGATCGACTTCATCGAGGCCTGCGCCTGGATCAAGGAGAACCTGCCCGGGGTGCACATCTCCGGCGGCATCTCGAATGTGTCGTTCTCGTTCCGGGGCAACAACCCCGTCCGCGAGGCGATCCACTCGGTGTTCCTGTTCCACGCCATCAAGGCCGGCCTGGACATGGGCATCGTCAACGCCGGTGCGCTGGTGCCCTACGACTCGATCGACCCCGAGCTGCGGGACCGCATCGAGGACGTCGTCCTGAACCGGCGCGAGGATGCGGCCGAGCGACTCCTGGAGATCGCGGAACGGTTCAACAGCTCGGAGAAGCCCGACGATGCGGCGGCGGCCGAGTGGCGCAGCCTCCCCGTCCGCGAGCGGATCACGCACGCCCTGGTCAAGGGCATCGACGCCAACGTCGATGAGGACACCGAGGAGTTGCGGGCCGAGATCGCCGCCGCGGGGGGCCGCCCGATCGAGGTGATCGAGGGCCCGCTGATGGACGGCATGAACGTCGTCGGTGACCTCTTCGGCTCGGGCAAGATGTTCCTGCCCCAGGTCGTGAAGTCGGCCCGGGTGATGAAGAAGGCCGTGGCGTACCTGCTGCCGTTCATCGAGGCGGAGAAGGCCGAGTCCGGCGCCGCTGCAGGTAAGGACACCAACGGCACGATCGTGATGGCGACCGTGAAGGGCGACGTCCACGACATCGGCAAGAACATCGTCGGGGTCGTCCTGCAGTGCAACAACTTCGAAGTGATCGACCTCGGTGTGATGGTGCCCGCCCAGAAGATCCTGGACGCGGCCAAGGAGCACGACGCCGACATCATCGGGCTGTCCGGTCTGATCACCCCGTCCCTGGACGAGATGGCCAACTTCGCCGTCGAGATGGAACGTGAGGGGCTGGAGATCCCGCTGCTGATCGGTGGCGCGACCACCTCGCGCGCCCACACGGCCGTGAAGATATCGCCGCGACGTAGCGGTCCGGTGGTCTGGGTCAAGGACGCGTCCCGCTCGGTGCCGGTAGCTGCCGCGCTGCTGGACGACAAGCAACGGCCGGCCTTGCTGGAGGCCACCGAGAAGGACTACGCATCGCTGCGGGAACGGCACGCCCAGAAGAACGAGCGGCCCATGGTGACGCTGGAGAAGGCCCGCGCCAACCGGACGCCGATCGAGTGGGACGGCTACACGCCGCCGGCGCCCGCCCAGGGCGTCGGAGTACGCGATTTTCCTGACTACGACCTCTCCGAGCTTCGCGAGTACATCGACTGGCAGCCGTTCTTCAACGCCTGGGAGATGAAGGGCAGATTCCCCGACATCCTCAACAACCCGGCCTCGGGGGAGGCTGCCCGCAAGCTCTACGACGACGCCCAGCAGATGCTCGACACCCTGATCAAGGAGAAGTGGCTGACCGCCAACGGGGTGATCGGGTTCTTCCCGGCGAACGCGGTCGGCTCGGGTGTTGAAGACATCGAGGTCTACACCGACGAGACCCGTACCGAGGTGATGACCACGTTGCACAACCTGCGCCAGCAGGGCGAGCACCGTCCCGGCATCCCGAACCGGTCGCTGGGCGACTACATCGCCCCCAAGAATACGGGTCTCCGGGACTACGTCGGCGCGTTCGCCGTCACCGCGGGACTCGGCAGCGGCGACAAGATCGCCGAGTTCAAGGCAGATCATGACGACTACAGCGCGATCCTGCTGGAGTCGCTCGCCGACCGGCTGGCCGAGGCGTTTGCCGAACGGATGCACGAACGGGTCCGCAAGGAGTTCTGGGGATACCAGCCCGACGAGCAACTGGACAACGACGCACTAATCGCTGAGAAGTACGTCGGGATCCGCCCGGCCCCCGGCTACCCGGCCTGCCCGGAGCACACCGAGAAGGCGACGCTCTGGGAGTTGATGGATGTCCAGGAGCGGACCGCCATCGAGTTGACCGAGTCGATGGCGATGTGGCCGGGTGCCGCCGTCAGTGGCTGGTACTTCTCCCACCCGCAGTCGCAGTACTTCGTGGTCGGCCGGCTGGCCCAGGACCAGGTAGCCGACTACGCGAGGCGCAAAGGCTGGACCCTGGCCGAAGCCGAGCGGTGGCTCGCCCCGAACCTCGGCTACAACCCGGAGGACTGAGCCGCGCTCATCGAGCCGAAACCCGCTGCACCTGAATGGTTTACGTGAAAAACGCAGCGTTGCGCGCCGCCCACTGCGCCACCGACTCGGCAGGCGTTCCGGTGAGCCGCGCGACCAGGTCGTTGGCATGTTGCGGTTCGCCGTCGGCCATCAGGTCGAGATACCACGCGGCTTCGTCGCCCATGATCTGTCGCAGCGCGTCCTCCGCCTCGACCCGGGTGCACTGTTCGAACGTCACCTCGACCCCGATGCCGACGCCGATCTGCTCGGCGATCTGTGCACGGGTCAGCGCCTGCGGCCCGGTCAGCTCGTACATCCGGCCGTGATGCGCCGCGTCCGGCCTGGCCAGCAGCGTGGCGGCCACGCGTGCGATGTCGTCCATCGACACCGGGGTCTCGACGACGTTCGGGTAGGGCTCGCGGACGGTGCGGCTGGTCTTGATCTGATGCGACCAGATCGAGAAGTTGTCGAGGAACTCGCCGGGCCCGAGCTGAGTGTGGGCCAGCCCGGAGGCCGCCACGGTGTCGGAATGCTCCTGCCAGTGCGCCCCGCCCGAGAGCGCGACCACGTAGTCGATGCCCGCCTTCTTCGCGAGTTCGAGCGTGACCGCCGCCGTCGACGGCAGCGGCGCCAGGTACATACTGTCCACCCCGTCGAACGCGGCGGGCAGCGAGTCGGGCTCGCCGAGGTAGCCGGTGGCGACGGTGACACCTTTCGGCAGGTTGGCCTTGGCCGGGTTCTTGATCAGCGCGTGGATGTCTTTGACGCCCAACGCGATCAGATGGTCGACGACGAGACGGCCGATGTTGCCTGTTGCTCCGGTCACGAGGATTGTCATGGATTTCACCGTACGTCGACCCTCCGTCAGATTGGCGGCTCGCCGCCGTGACAGAATCGGTGCCATGAAAGCGGTGCTGTTCGACATGGACGGCACGCTCGTCGACTCCGAAAAGCTGTGGGACGTATCGCTGGCCGCGCTGTACAGCGAACTCGGCGGCCACCTGAGCGCCGAGGTCCGCGCGTCGATGGTGGGCGGCTCGGCCGAGGACACCATCCGGACCGTCTACACCGACCTCGGACTCGATCCGGATCCGGTCGCCATGGCCGAGTCGAGCCGGTGGCTGCACGACTACACCGCCGATCTCTTCGCCGGTGGGCTGCCGTGGTGCGACGGCGCCAGGGAGCTGCTCGAAGAGCTTGCGGCCGAACGCACTCCGATGGCATTGGTTACCAACACAGCTCGGGCCCTGACCGACAGGGCGTTGAACAGCATTGGCCGGCACTACTTTTCGGTGACCGTGTGTGGCGACGAGGTGGCGCGCGGCAAACCGTCGCCCGACGTCTACGAGCGGGCCGTGGCGTTGCTGAAACTGCATCCGAGCGCGTGCCTTGCCGTCGAGGACTCGGTGACCGGCACGGCGGCGGCCGAGGACGCCGGATGCCCGGTGCTGGTGGTGCCCAACGACGTAGCGGTGCCGGGCGGCCCGCGACGACGGCACGTTTCCTCCCTGGTCGGCGTGGGTATCGCCGACCTGCGCGTCATTCATTGCGAACTGAGTGAGCGCTCGGAAGAACGCACCGCGTGACGCCCGGTCTGTGATTGAATGTGACCTCCATCACGCAACGCTGCGGAAGGGTGTCACATGACTCACGAGCCCGCCGGTGATCCCACGACAGGTGCGGATTACGAATCCGAGTACATCACCGGGAAGGTCGTCCGGGTCGCCGCAGTCGCTGCGCTCGGTGGGTTCCTGTTCGGCTACGACAGCGCGGTGATCAACGGCGCTGTAGCGGCCGTACAGGACCACTTCCAGGTCGACAACACCACCCTCGGCTTCGCCGTCGCATCCGCCCTGCTGGGCTGCGTGGCCGGCGCACTGACCGCCGGAAGGCTCGCAGACCGGATCGGCCGTCTGCAGGTGATGCGGATCGCTGCCTTGCTGTTCCTGGTAAGCGCGATCGTCACCGGGTTGGCCAACGACATCTGGCTGTTGGTCGCCTTCCGGATCGTCGGCGGTGTCGCCGTCGGTATCGCATCCGTGATCGCCCCGGCCTACATCGCCGAGACGTCCCCGCCCCGCATCCGTGGGCGTTTGGGTTCACTGCAGCAGTTGGCGATCGTCACCGGCATCTTCCTGTCACTGGCCATCGACTATCTGTTCGCTTCCTTGGCCGGCGGCTCGCGCGAGGAGCTCTGGCTGGGTCTGGAGGCGTGGCGCTGGATGTTTCTCGCGGAAGCCGTACCGGCCATCGCTTATGGAGCGCTCGCCTACACGATCCCCGAGTCGCCCCGTTATCTGGTGGCCACCTACCGGATCCCGGAGGCCCGCCGGGTCTTGACGATGTTGCTCGGCGGCAAGAATCTCGACGTCACCATCAACCGGATCCAGGAAACCTTGCGCGCCGAGAAGCCGCCCTCATGGCGTGACTTGCGTAAGCCGACCGGCGGGCTGTACGGCATCGTCTGGGTTGGCCTCGGATTGTCGATATTCCAGCAGTTCGTCGGAATCAACGTGATCTTCTACTACTCCAACGTCCTATGGGAGGCGGTCGGGTTCGACGAGGGCCAGGCGTTCATGATCACCGTGATCACCTCGGTGACGAACATCGCCACCACACTGGTGGCCATAGCGCTGATCGACAAGATCGGCCGTAAGCCGTTGCTGCTGATCGGTTCCAGCGGTATGGCCGTCACGCTGGGCACGATGGCGGTCATCTTCGGCACGGCCCCGCAAGTGGACGGCCAGCCTCAACTCGGTGATGTCGCCGGCCCCATTGCGTTGGTCGCGGCCAACCTGTTCGTCGTGGCGTTCGGCATGTCCTGGGGGCCGGTGGTGTGGGTTCTGCTCGGCGAGATGTTCCCGAACCGCATCCGGGCGGCCGCACTGGGGCTTGCTGCCGCCGGTCAGTGGTTGGCCAACTGGGCGATCACCGTCACCTTCCCGGGACTACGCGAGGTGCTCGGTTTCGCCTACGGGTTCTACGCGCTGTGCGCGGCCCTGTCGTTCCTCTTCGTGTGGCGCTGGGTCGAGGAGACCAAGGGCAAGCACCTGGAGGACATGCACCGCGAGGCCGTCCATCACGAGGAGGCGTCTGATCGCACCTGACGAGACCGTCGACGTCCTCGTCGCCGGGTCGGCCGGGGCGCTCGCCGGAGCCTATACGGCTGCGCGGGAAGGACTGTCGGTCGCGATCGTCGAGGCATCCGACCGGTTCGGCGGCACGTTCGCCTACTCCGGCGGCGGCGGGATGTGGTATCCCTGCAACCCGGTGCTCGTGCGCGCCGGCTGCGACGACACTATCGACGACGCGCTGCGCTACTACCGCGCGGTCGTCGGCGGCCGCACGCCGCCGGAGCTGCAGGAGACCTACGTCCGTGGCGGCGCGGCGCTGATCGAGTACCTCGAACGCGACGACCACTTCGCCTTCAAGATCCTGCCGTGGCCGGACTACTACAGTTCGCTGCCCGCCGCGCGCACCGACGGCATGCGGCACATCGTGTCCAAGGCGGTGCCCGACGAGCGGCTCGGACGGTTCCGCGGCCTGGTCCGGGGGCCCCTCGACCACGAACGGCTCGGGGCGCCGCAACCCGAGCTGCTGACCGATGGCCGCGCGCTGGTCGGACGGTTCCTGTGGGCGATCGCAGACCATCCCGCCGTGTCCGCGCACCTGGGGACCAGCCTCGTCGACCTGATCGTCGACGACGGCCGCGTCATCGGCGGGGTGGTCGAACGCGACGGCGTGCGGCGGACGATCCGCGCGCGCAGCGGAGTGCTGCTCGCCGCCGGCGGATTCGAGCAGAACGCCGAGATGAGAGCCGAATACGGCGTACCGGGCGCCGCGCGCGACACGATGGGGGCGCCGGCCAACACCGGGTTGGCGCACCGGGCGGCGATCGCGGTCGGTGCCGATGTCGACCTGATGGACCAGGCGTGGTGGTCGCCGGGGCTGATCCACCCCGACGGCAGGGCTGCGTTCGCGCTGTGCTTCACCGGCGGCATCTTCGTGAACCGGGCGGGCCGCCGGTTCGTCAACGAATCCGCGGCCTACGACAGGCTGGGCCGGGACATCCTGCGCGCCATGGCCGACGGCAGCGTCGGCACCCCGTACTGGATGGTCTACGACAGCCGCGCCGGTGAGCAACCGCCCGTAATGGCCACCAACGTGTCGTTCTCGCCGACACAGGAGTATTCGGACAGGCGGCTGTGGGTGCAGTCCGACACCCTGGCGGGGTTGGCCGCGCAGATCGGCGTGCCCGCCGACAACCTCGAAGCCACCGTGGCGCGCTTCAACAAGCTCGCCGAACGCGACGACGACGAGGACTTCGGCCGTGGTCGGGAATCCTTCGACCGCGCGTTCACCGGCGGAGCGTCCCCGCTCGTGCCCATCGACACCCCGCCCTACCGCGCCGCGGCCTTCGGCGTCTCCGACCTCGGCACCAAGGGTGGGCTGCGCACCCACGTCGACGCCCGCGTCGTCGACACCGGCGGCCGGCCGATCCCCGGCCTGTACGCGGCGGGCAACACCATGGCCGCCGTCTCCGGTGAGACCTATCCGGGCGGCGGCAACCCGATCGGGGCCTCGCTGTTGTTCAGCCACCGCGCCGCACTGCACATGGCGCGCTCGGGCAAACCCGCGTGACCGCATCGGCGTGCGCGTGAAACAATCGCGTGCCGTGAAGACCTTCGACGCCCTGTTCGCTGAGCTCAGCGAGCGCGCACGCACCCGGCCCGCCGGTAGCGGCACCGTCGCGGCACTCGACGGGGGCGTGCACGGGCTCGGCAAGAAGATCCTCGAGGAGGCCGGCGAGGTGTGGCTGGCCGCCGAGCACGAGAGCGACGAAGCGCTCGCCGGTGAGATCAGCCAGTTGCTGTACTGGACGCAGGTGCTGATGATCGCGCGCGGCCTGACCCTCGACGACGTCTACGGCAAGCTGTGAGCGAGATGCTGCGGGTCGCCGTCCCCAACAAGGGCACGTTGTCCGAACCGGCCAGCGAGATCCTCTCCGAAGCCGGCTACCGGCGCCGCACCGATCCCAAGGACCTGACGGTCGTCGACCCCGCCAACAACGTCGAGTTCTTCTTCCTGCGACCCAAGGACATCGCGATCTACGTCGGGTCCGGGCAACTCGATTTCGGTATCACCGGGCGCGACCTGGCCGCCGAATCCGACGCGCCGGTGCGCGAGCGGCTCGCACTCGGGTTCGGGTCTTCGACGTTCCGTTACGCCGCACCGGCGGACCGCCCGTGGCGCGTCGAGGATCTCGCGGGTAAGCGGATCGCGACCGCATTCCCGAATCTGGTCCGAAAAGACTTGGCCGCCAGAGGCATTGACGCGACGGTGATACGGCTCGACGGCGCCGTGGAGATCTCCGTTCAGCTCGGCGTCGCCGACGCGATCGCCGACGTCGTCGGATCCGGCCGCACCCTGGGCCTGCACAACCTCGCCGCATTCGGCGACTCTCTGTGTGATTCGGAGGCCGTGCTCATCGAGCGCGACGGCGCGGCCGACGACAACGCCGCCGCCCGCGACCAGCTGACCGCGCGCGTGCAGGGCGTGGTGTTCGGCCAGCAGTACCTGATGCTCGACTACGACTGCCCGCGAAGCGTGCTCGATGCGGCCACCGCGGTCACGCCGGGGCTGGAGTCGCCCACGATCGCCCCGTTGGCGGACCCGGCGTGGGTGGCCGTGCGCGCGTTGGTGCCACGCCGAGACGTCAACGCGACCATGGACGAACTGGCCGCCATCGGCGCGAAGGCGATCCTGGCCTCCGACATCCGGTTCTGCCGGTTCTGATTCATCGCGACCCATCGTGTACTGCGTGTTAGCGTCCGGAGGTTGATCACTCCGGTCGGAAGGTTGCCATGACGCAAGTGCTGGTTCTGCTTCTCGCCCTGGCGATCGGCGTGATCGCCGGTCTTCGCGCGCTCACGGCCCCCGCCGTGGTCTCGTGGGGGGCGTTCCTCGGGTGGATCGACGTCGACGGGAAATGGTCGGAGTGGATGGCTCATCCGATCACCCTCACCGTGCTGACGATCTTCCTGCTCGTTGAGTTGGTCACCGATCAACTGCCCAACACGCCGAGCCGCAAGACGGCGCCGCAGTTCCTGACCCGGCTCATCATGGGAGGGTTCGCGGGTGCGGTGATCGGCAGCGCGTTCTTCCACACGTTCAGCGCGACCGGTGCGGGTGTCATCGGTGCGGTGCTCGGCACCATGGCCGGCGCGGCGGCCCGTCAGCGCTTCGCCGACGCCCGCAGCGGTCAGGACCGCCCGGGTGCCATCCTCGAGGACGTCGTCGCGGTCGGCGGCGGCTTCCTGGTCGCCTTCCTGGTCAGCCTCGTCTGACCGGTTGCCGTTCGAAATGGACGAAGTGGCTGAGGAATTCGACGCGATCATCGTCGGCGCCGGCCAGGCCGGGCCGCCGCTGGCCGGGCGACTGACCGAGGCCGGTCAACGCGTCGCGGTGATCGAACGCCAACTCGTCGGCGGTACCTGCGTCAACTACGGTTGCATCCCGACCAAGACGCTGGTCGCGAGTGCGCACGCGGCGCATCTGGCCCGCCGCGGCGCCGAATACGGGATCAGCACAGGTGATGTCGCTGTCGACATGGCGAAGGTCAAGGCGCGCAAGGACAAGGTCATGCTCGACGACCGCGCGGGCGTCGAGTCGTGGCTGGAGGGGATGGCCGGCTGCACGCTGATCCGCGGCCACGCGCGCTTCGAGGATCCGCACGCGATCCGTGTCGGTGACCGGCTGCTGCGGGCGGACAGGATCTTCCTCAACGTCGGTGGCCGGGCGGTGGTGCCGGACATGCCGGGGCTGTCGGGCATCGAGTACATGACCAACGTCGGCATCCTCGAACTCGACACCGTCCCCGACCATCTCGTGGTCATCGGTGGCAGCTACATCGCGCTGGAATTCGCGCAGATGTACCGCCGGTTCGGCGCCCGCGTGACCGTGATCGAGAAGGGTCCGCGGCTGACGTCACGGGAGGACGAGGACGTCTCCGCCGCCATCAAAGACATCCTCGAGGCGGAGGGCATCGACGTGGTGGTCGGTGCCGACGCCATCCGATTCGCCAAGCGTGACAACGGCTTCGAGGTGATACCCAGCGACGGCGCGGCTCCGATCGCGGGCACCCACCTGCTGGTGGCGATCGGGCGCAGCCCCAACACCGACGACCTCGGCCTCGACAAGGCGGGCGTTCAAACCGACGCCCGCGGCTTCATCGTCGTCGACGATCAGTTGCGCACCAACGTCGAGCACATCTGGGCGATGGGCGACTGCAACGGCAAGGGCGCCTTCACGCACACGTCGTACAACGACTTCGAGATCGTGGCGGCCAACCTGCTCGACGACGACCCGCGCCGCGTCAGCGACCGCGTCACGACCTACGCCCTCTACATAGATCCGCCGCTGGGCCGGGCCGGGCTCACCGCCGAGCAGGTCCGCAAGTCGGGCCGAAATGCGTTGGTGGGCAAGCGGCCGATGACGCGGGTGGGCCGGGCGGTGGAGAAGGGCGAGACGCAGGGCTTCATGAAGGTGGTCGTCGACGCCGAGACCGACGAGATTCTCGGCGCGGCGATCCTCGGCGTCGGCGGCGACGAGGTCGTGCACGCCATCCTCGACATCATGACCGCCAAGAAGCCGTACACCGCGATCTCGCGGACGATGCACATCCACCCGACGGTCAGCGAGTTGGTGCCGACGCTCCTTCAGGACCTGAAACCGCTGTCGTGAGCGAACGGCCGAGCGCGAACTGCCGGGTCACCACCGCCACGCGCGCGCCGAGGTGACGGCACGTCGCGATGTCGGAGGGGTGGACGTCGTCGGAATCGGCGTCCACATCGGTCTGCGCGCCCGCGCCCAGCCAGAAGCCGAGGCGGTTGAGGTCCATCTCATTCCCGGCCTTGCTGTTCCATCCGGGGCCCAAACCCAGGCTCACCCAGTGCATGTGATGCTGGGCGGCGAACACCGCCAGGGAGACCAGGGTGTTGGCCTTGTCGCCGCTCTTGGCGCCCGAGTTGGTGAACCCGGCGGCGACCTTGTCGCGCCAGGTGCCGTTCTGGCACCGCCGCCCGGTCTTCTCCGCGAACGCCTGGAAGCCCGCCGACACGTTGCCCATGTAGGTCGCGGTGCCGAACACCATGCCGTCGGCCGCGTCGAGCATGTCCCAGTCCGCTTCGGTGATGCGGTCGACGGCCACGACCGCGACGTCGCCACCGGCCCGCCTCGCACCGTCGGCCACGGCGTCGGCGAGGGCCGCGGTATGACCGAAGCCCGAATGGTAGGCGATCACCAGGGTCGGCTCTGTTACGTCAGAACCATTGTGGTGCATGTCAGTTCGCCTCTGCGTACGCTCGGTTGACTTCCTCGCGCCTGCGCATCCACTCCGGCAGCGGATCACCGGCCAGATACGCCTGCAGCCGGTCGAGGTAGGCATGGGTACCGCCCAAGAAGCCGCCGGCGTTGCGCACCCCGAGGCCGCGGTGGGTGAACTTGAGCAGCGTGCCCGCGCCGTCGACGGTCAACTCGTACCGCACCACGCCGTCCTCGACGATCGGCTGGCACCACTCGTGCTCGAAGACGTGCGGCGGGTCCCAGACCAGGATCCGTCCGGTCATCCGCTTGCGGTCCGGTGGAAGGGGAGGCCCGGTGGCCACCATCTCGATCGAGCCGCCCTCGCGGGCGTCGAGCGTCGTCTCGCCGAACCATTCCCGGCGTTCGCCTGGATCGGTGATGGCCGACCAGACCGCCTCGATCGGAAACGGCAGGCGGCGTTCGAAGGTCAGCACGGCGCGGTCGCCGTCGATCGTCAGTACGCCGTCAATCATCGGGTCTCCTTATGCTTTTTCCTCAGATGGCGTTCAAGGGCATCGAGATGCCCGGTCCAGTACCGGCGATACCGGGTGATCCAGTCGTCGATGGCGACGAGCCCGTCGGCGCGCAGGGCGTAGATGCGGCGCTGCGCTTCGGGCCGCACCTCGACAAGGCCGACCTCGCGCAGCACCCGCAGGTGTCGCGACACCGTCGGCTGGGTCAGGCCGGGCAGCGTCGCGACGAGTTCACCCGCCGTGCGCTCACCGTCGATCAGTGCGTCGAGGAGCGCGCGGCGGCTTGGCTCGGCGACCGCTTCGAAGACGTCCACGGCGCAAGTATTGCACCGCGTCTATATAGATGCAAGCGCATATTCGAACCGGCCGGACGTAAGCCCCTGCGCTTCGCGAGATCAACACCAGGGCTGTGAATCCGCCCCTTGTCACGACCCTGGTGTTGATCTCGCGAGCGTCAGGTGCTGGTGGTGAACGGATTGTGTTCGGCGATGAGTCTCTCGATGCGGGCCTCGTCGAGCCGCACCCTGATGGTGGCCGCCTCCTGCTGGTCGCGGATCACCTTGGCGAGGGTGAACGAACTGGTCACCAGGAACAACGCGGTCATGCCGAGAAACAGTCGCTGCCAGGGGTCGAGGGGCAGGAAGAGGATCCCGCCGAGCATGCCGAGCAGGCTCACTCCGAAGGCGATGGCGGCCTGCAGGAAGTACGCCGCGGTGTTGCGGGGGTTGTTCAGTGCATCCATGTCCACAGCGTGCAACGGGTGGCGACGACGCGGGTAGGTAGAACTAGCCGAATCAGCGACGCGCGGCCCGCATCAGCCGCAACTGGCCGATCTCGGAAATGTTCTTGGTCAGTTCGACATTCACCCACAGCGCGCTGTGCGCCACAGTCAGGCCGCTGTCGGCGCCCCATGGAAACTCCGACGGTGCGGCGGGGTCGACGCGCGCCAGCACGTCGCGCCACCGATACGCGAGCGCGCGGATGCCCTCGACGGCCGCGGCGCCGTCACCCTGCCATGTCACGTCGGTGCGTTGGCGCGGCAGCGCCCCGGTCAGGTGGTCGATGGTCGTCGACCACCACCACTGGATGTGCCATGTGAGCCAGCCGATCGTCGGCACCGGGATGGGGTCCGGTTCGGCATCGGCCCAGTCGGGTCGCCATCGGCCGTTGCCGTCGGGTCGCACCGTCCACACCAAAGGCGCCGGCTCCCAGAGGAAGTCGTCATCGGTGAGGGCCGCCAGGTGAAGGTCCGCCAGTGACCACGCGAGGTCGAACTGCCATGACAGGTCTACCGTCATGGGCGGCGTTGCACCAGAAGAGTCTGCGCCACGGTGCCGATGAACCCCTGCCGGTCGAACAGGTCCGCGGTCGTCACGCCGATGCCGTCGGGCCCGATCGAGCCACGCGCCCGTAACGCGAAATCGCTGCCCGACGGCAACCGGTGCAGATGGACGGAGGTGTCGGTGTTCATGAACACGAACCGCTCGGGATCCAGGGCGGCGCCGGCGCCGTTCGCGCAGTCGACCACCATCGCGAGTCGCTGCAGATCGGTCGTGGGTTCCGAGTCGACAAGCGGCACAAGCGGACTGAGCCACACCACGCTGGCGCTGTCCTCGGTCGGGGGCTGGCGCCGCCAACTGACCGTCTCGAGGTAGCCCGTCGCGCCCAGCCAACTGTGCGGTACCGGCACCGCCTCACCTTCGACGAGTGGGGGATAGCGGTCGGTCACGGCGTCACCGGTCTCGCTGGTCGCCAGCAGCCACGCCGTGACCCGCGCAACCACCCGATCGGTTCCGCCGGGGCGGGCGGCCGACATCTCGGCCACCAGCAACGAGATTCGCGCGCCGGGGCGCTCCACCCAGGCCCGCACCCGCACACGCGCGACGGGGATCGCGCCGAGAATGTCCAGCGTCAGGCGGCCGACGCGCATTCCCGTGTCGGCGGCCAACTCCTCCATGAGCCTGGTCATCAGCGCCAACGGCGGTGAGCCGTGCTGGATTTCCCGATCCCAGTTGCTGCGGGTGCCGTCGGTGGAGTCGAAGACCTGACCCACCCCGTCGGCGCCGACGCGCCGGTAGAGGCAGTCGATCACGCAGCGGGCTCCGCGGTACGCAGCACTGCTTCGTCGGCATCGGGTGAGCCCTCGTCGGGGACCTCGGGCCAGCCCGGGTACGGCGGCGGTGTGCCACCGAACTCGGGGCAGTGGCCGCGGTGCGCGCACCAGTCGCACAACGCGGACTGACGTGGACGGAAATCGCCCGTCGTCCCGGCGGATTGAATGGCCCGCCAAATCGCCATCAGCGTCTTCTCGAAGCGCAGCAGCTCTTCGTGGTCGGGGGTGTAGTCGAGGATCTGGCCGTCGGCCAGGTACAGCAGCCGCAGGCGCGTCGGCAACACCCCGCGCGAGCGCAGCAGCGCCACCGCGTAAAACTTCATCTGGAACATGGCCTTGAACTCGGCCAGCGCCCGCGCCTCTGGCGGCGCCTTGCCGGTCTTGTAGTCGACCACGCGCAGTTCACCGGTCGGCGCGACGTCGATGCGGTCGACGAAGCCGCGCAGCAGCGTGCCGTCCTCGAGTTCCACCTCGACCCGCTGCTCGCAGCAGTCGGGTTCGAACCGCGTCGGGTCCTCCAACCGGTAGTAGCCGGTCAGCAGTGCGCGCGCTTCGGCGAGCAGCTCGGCCCGCTGCTCCGCAGGGATGTCCGCGGCCACGTCGGGCTTCTCGGCCAGCACCTGCTCCCAGGCCGGGTCGACGAGCGTCAGCGCAGTGTCGGGGCCGCGCTGCGGGGCCGGCAGCGCGTAGAGCTGCTCCAGCGCGGCGTGCACCACCGAGCCGCGCAGCTGGGCGACCGAGGGGGGCTCCGGCAGCCGGTCGATCGCGCGGAACCGGTAGAGCAGGGGGCACTGCTTGAAGTCGGCGGCCCGCGAGGGGGACAGCGCCGGGCGGCGCACGGGCCGGTCCTGCTCGCGGCCCGTGCGCGATCCCCCTCCGGCCTCTCGCTCTTGACCCATGCCTGGCAGCCTAGGACCGACGCCTGACAACCCCGCGCACCCGTAACGGCGCGTCTACTGGCAGGCTGGTCAGCTGTGCCAAGAACCGGTCCGTTCGCCGTGGGCGATCGGGTGCAGCTCACCGACGCCAAGGGCCGTCACTACACGATGGTGCTGACGCCCGGCGGGGAGTTTCACACCCATCGCGGCGTCATTTCCCTCGACACCGTGATCGGGTTGCCGGAGGGCAGCGTCGTCAAGTCGACAAGTGGCGACCAGTTCCTGGTGTTGCGGCCGCTGCTCGTCGACTACGTGATGTCGATGCCGCGCGGCGCGCAGGTCGTCTACCCCAAGGACGCCGCCCAGATCGTGCACGAAGGCGACATCTTCCCCGGCGCGCGGGTGCTGGAGGCCGGGGCCGGCTCGGGCGCGCTGACGTGCTCGCTGCTGCGGGCCGTCGGGCCCGACGGGCGGGTGATCTCGTACGAGGTCCGCGAGGACCACGCGGTGCACGCCGAACGCAACGTCACGACCTTCTTCGGTGCGCGCCCGCAGAATTGGGACCTGGTCATCGCCGACCTCAACCGGTACGACGGGCCGGAAGTGGACCGCGTCGTGCTCGACATGCTGGCGCCCTGGGAGGTGCTCGACACTGTCGCCAACGCGTTGGTGGCCGGTGGTGTGCTGATGATCTACGTCGCGACGGTCACTCAACTGTCGCGTGCGGTGGAGGCGCTGCGCGAGCAGCAGTGCTGGACCGAGCCGCGGGCGTGGGAGAGCATGCAGCGCGGTTGGCACGTCGTCGGTCTGGCCGTTCGTCCGCAACACACGATGCGGGGACACACGGCCTTTCTGATCAGCGCGCGAAAATTGGCGCCCGGCGCGGTGGCGCCCATGCCTGTGCGACGCAAGCGCCAGATCGGCATCTAGGCCTAAACGGGTTGATTTCACGCACCCGGTAAAGGCAATCAGCCCCTTAGTGCCCCGCGGGCCGCCGCCATGCGATAGCGGTCAGTCGTCGGTGCTGCGCCGCAGCCCGCGCCGCGTCGACAGCAGCTCGATCTCAGGACGACCGGCCACCAGTCGTTCGGCGGCGTCGAGCACATCGACCACATGGGCGCGGTCGGCGGCCACCAGGGCGACTCCGAGGTTGGCGCGCCGGTGCAGCTCCTGCGACCCGGTCTCGGCGGCCGAGACGGCGAACCGACGGTGCAGTTCGGCGATCACCGGGCGGATCGCGGAGCGCTTTTGCTTGAGCGAGCGCACGTCACCGAGCAGCAGATCGAACTCCAGCCAGCCGATCCACATCGGCGCTACGGAGTGGGCGTCGGCGCGGGCACGTCACCGAGCTGCAGCAGTGCGTCGGCCGTCTTGCGCGTCAACTGCCAGTGGTTGTCGGCGAAGTGAAACTCCATCGGGAACGTGAAGTCGCCGGCGTCGGGGTTGGCGGTCTTGATGGTCACCAGCGCCAGCACGTTGCCCTGCCGGCCCTCGGCCCAGGTGAGGTCCGTGGCCTCGAATGTCGTGGGGGTCAAGCCGCCGTCGCGCAGTGCCTGACCGAACTTGTCCATCGCGGCGGCGTCGGCGGGGGTGGCCATCTCGATGGTGTCGAGCTTCTCCGCCCCGGGGATATCGGGATCGGCCAGCCGGGCCATGACGTCGGTCAGCGCGTTCGGCGGTGGCAGGGGTGCCGTCGATTCGGACTCCTGCGATCGGGTCACCGTGGGCGGCTTGGTGATGGGTGCCAGTGTGTCCACCGGGGGTGGCAACCCCGCCGACTCGTCGTCATCACCACAGCCACTCAGCCCGAGCGCCGCCGCAATCACGACGGCGCCCAGAACTGTGGCTCGAGTGGTGCGGTGCACCGAATAGATCAGCCGACCGACGACAGCAGCGACAGGGCGGATCCCTTGGAGATCTGCCAACCGGTGGGGCTCAACGGACTCTGCACGAAGGTCACGACCTGTGACGCAGTAGTGCCGTTGGCGGCCGTCGCGGTGACGTTCGTGGTCGCGGTGGGACCGTTCTGCTGGACGGGGCCGAGGCCGAAGCTCAGCGGGAACACGCCCTTCGCGGCCGCGTTGCTGTAGGCGCGGTCGGCGGTGATGCCTTCGATGCGGCCGATCCCGCCCTCGATGTACGCCTCCTTGGCGCCACGGAAGGAACCGCCCCCGGCGAGGCCGTTCAGAGTGGCGAGCAGCGGGCCCTGCAGATCCTGCGCGGGCTGCTGCGGCATCGGGATGTCCCAGACGACCGGCGCAACGGCCGGCGAGGCGGACACGATCGGCGATGCAATTGACGTCACACCTGCCGCGGCACCGCCGACGACAGCCGCTGCTGCCGCCCCGGTCATCAAGCCGGTAACGAGGGTTTTCAGGGTCACGATGGTCCTTTCGATCGGGCCAACTCACCAGAGAGGTTAACAGTGGTGCTGGTGTGTCGAATTCCTACACCGCACACAAAGGCTGAATCGCCGGTAGCGTTGAAGTTGTTACTGCACCAACTCTCGGTGCGGGAAGGGGCGCAACATGAGTGAATCAGAGCGTTCTGAAGCCTACCCAGAAGGTTTCGACACCCACGAATCAGGCATGTCCAGCGAAGACGCCGCCGAGCTCGAAGAGCTGCGTCGTGAGGCGGCAATCCTGCGCGAGCAGCTGGAGAACGCGGTCGGTCCGCAGAGCGGTCTGCGAAGCGCACGCGATGTGCACCAGCTCGAGGCGCGGATCGACTCCCTTGCCGCACGCAACGCCAAGCTGATGGAGACCCTCAAAGAGGCTCGCCAGCAGTTGCTCGCGTTACGCGAAGAGGTCGACCGGCTGGGTCAGCCGCCGAGTGGCTACGGCGTGCTGCTGGGCGTGCAGGACGACGACACCGTCGACGTCTTCACCTCCGGTCGCAAGATGCGGCTGACGTGCTCGCCCAACATCGACACCAAGTCCCTCAAGCAGGGTCAGACCGTTCGCCTCAACGAGGCGCTCACGGTGGTCGAGGCCGGCACCTTCGAGGCGGTGGGCGAGATCAGCACGCTGCGCGAGATCCTTTCCGACGGACACCGCGCGCTGGTCGTGGGTCACGCCGACGAGGAGCGCATCGTCTGGCTGGCCGAGCCCCTGGTCACCGCCGAGCATCTGCCCGACGACTACGAGGACGACCTGGGCGACGATCGTCCCCGCAGGCTGCGCCCCGGCGATTCGCTCCTGGTGGACACCAAGGCCGGTTACGCGTTCGAGCGGATCCCCAAGGCCGAGGTCGAGGACCTGGTGCTCGAAGAGGTGCCCGACGTCAGCTACAAAGACATCGGCGGTCTGGGTCGGCAGATCGAGCAGATCCGCGACGCCGTCGAGCTGCCGTTCCTGCACAAGGAGCTCTACCGCGAGTACTCGCTGCGGCCGCCGAAGGGTGTGCTGCTCTACGGGCCTCCCGGCTGCGGTAAGACGTTGATCGCCAAGGCGGTCGCGAACTCGTTGGCCAAGAAGATGGCCGAAGTCCGTGGCGACGACGCCCGCGAGGCGAAGAGCTACTTCCTCAACATCAAGGGCCCCGAGCTGCTGAACAAGTTCGTCGGCGAGACCGAGCGCCACATTCGGCTGATCTTTCAGCGTGCCCGCGAGAAGGCGTCGGAGGGCACTCCGGTGATCGTGTTCTTCGACGAGATGGACTCGATCTTCCGCACCCGCGGCACCGGTGTTTCGTCGGACGTGGAGACGACGGTCGTGCCGCAGCTGCTCTCGGAGATCGACGGCGTCGAGGGCCTGGAGAACGTCATCGTGATCGGCGCCTCCAACCGCGAGGACATGATCGACCCGGCGATCCTGCGCCCCGGCCGCCTGGACGTCAAGATCAAGATCGAGCGGCCGGATGCCGAAGCGGCACAGGACATCTTCTCGAAGTACCTGACCGAGGAACTGCCGGTGCATGCCGACGATCTCGCCGAGTTCGGCGGTGACCGCACGGCCTGCATCGAGGCGATGATCGTCAAGGTCGTGGACCGGATGTACGCCGAGATCGACGACAACCGGTTCCTGGAGGTCACCTATGCCAACGGTGACAAGGAAGTCATGTACTTCAAGGACTTCAACTCCGGCGCCATGATCCAGAACGTCGTCGACCGCGCGAAGAAGAACGCGATCAAGTCGGTGTTGGAGACCGGTCAGCCCGGTCTGCGGATCCAGCATCTGCTCGACTCGATCGTCGATGAGTTCGCCGAGAACGAGGACCTGCCCAACACCACGAATCCGGATGACTGGGCGCGGATCTCGGGCAAGAAGGGCGAGCGGATCGTCTACATTCGCACGCTGGTCACCGGCAAGAGTTCGTCGGCCAGCCGTGCGATCGACACCGAGTCGAACCTGGGCCAGTACCTCTAGTCCTGCCAGTTTGTCCCGAACGGACGTAAAGTCCCCCGAAATGCGAGACTTTCGGGGGACTTCGCGTCTGTTCGGGACCATGACGGTGGCAGCATTGGCCTATGACAACGCCGTCAATTTCCTGGGATGTCGTGCCCGTCGACAAACCGGACGACATGAACGTCGTGATCGGGCAGTCGCATTTCATCAAGACCGTCGAGGACCTGCACGAGGCGATGGTCGGCGTGAGCGGATCACTGCGGTTCGGGTTGGCCTTCTGCGAGGCGTCCGGCCCGCGGCTGGTACGACGCAGCGGCAATGATCCTTCCCTGGTCGACCTCGCCGCCCGCAATGCCTTGGCGATCGGCGCCGGGCACTGCTTCGTGATCCTCATGCGTGAGGGGTTCCCGGTCAACGTGCTCAACCCGGTCAAGTCGGTGCCCGAGGTCTGCACGATCTACTGCGCCACCGCCAACCCGGTCGACGTCGTGGTCGCGGCGACGCCCCGCGGCCGTGGCATCGTCGGCGTCATCGACGGCGAACCGCCGCTCGGCGTGGAGACCGGAGAGGACATGGTCGATCGGCGGAACCTGCTGCGCGACATCGGCTACAAGCTCTAGCAACGCGCGCAGTTTGGCGCGGGCGTGCGTGTCGGCACACGACACGCCGCGCTGACGGCAGTTTGCGCACGCTCGCGACCGGCCGAGCGCTACCGTCTCGGCATGTCAGATGACGAGCTGTCGACCATCGACGGCGTGTTCGGCAAGCGGTACGGCGAGGTCCTGCTGGTGTCGGCCACCCCGTCGGGCCCGGAAGCCGAGGTGTTCAACACCTTTCCGCTCAACGACTGCCCGGCCGACCTGTGGCAGAAGCTGGATGCGCAGGCCATCGCTGCGGAGAACGGTGCCGTCGCCACCCTGCTCAACGGGCCGCGGCACTGGCTGATGAGCAGCATCGGTAAGCGCGGCCGAGAAGAACTGCCGCGCAAGATGTTCGGCGGGATCGAAATGCTGCGCCAGGCGAGCGTCAAACTCGCGTCGATGAACCCGGCGCCGTACCAGCTCAACCGGGTGAATCGTCAAGCCGTGTTCACCTTCGACGCCGGCTGCGAGATCTACGAGCTCTTCGATCCCGACGGCAGGCGGTGGGTGATGCAGACCTACAGCCAGACCGTCGATCCGTCCCTGTCGCTCGACGATCTGCCCGGCCTGGCCGCCCGGCTGTCGCTGCCCGCGGGGTGGGCGTATCAGGTGCGGACCCTTGGTGCGCCGCTGCGCATCGACACCACCGCAAGGGACGCGTGCGTGACGCAGGACGACCTGGCCAATAGCTACTCATTGCAGGCCTAGACGCACGCTCGCGGCTGAGGCCACGCGACAGATCTCAGCAGAGGTGGATGACGGCCGCTTCGTAGATGTACTGCGCGTCCTCCGTATCGCGCGGGAGCGTCAATTTGTTGCTCGGCCGCCCTCCATGGCGAGGTAGGCGTCGCGACCGGCCAGGCTCACCGCCACGTCGGCGATCAGCGGGTCGAAGAACCGCTCGCGGTACTGCGGGTCGACGCTGGTGCTCACGGTGAAGTACAGGCCGGACAGCACCGCGACGAACAACGACACATGTACGACGGTCTGTGGGACAGGCACATGAATGCCGAACCACGTTCCCGGACAGGGCGGTTGGCCGGTGGCGCACAGGTCTTCGGCCGACCACAGCACGGCGACGTCATCGGGAATGGCCACGATGCCCAGTACCAGGAAGAAGGCGAACAGCCCGGTGGTGAAGAACACCACCTGGATGACCTGCGAAACGACCATCACCGCAACGACGTTGATCTGCTCGGCCACGGACAGCGGTGTGCGTTCGACCGGGGTGTCGTCTCGACCGGCCAGCGGGGTGCCCTCCAGTAACTTTACCGGATCATTGCTTTCCGCGCGGTCGTCCCGTAACGCCCGGACCTCGTCACGGATCGTGGTGACCACGAACAGGATCGCGACGACGCCTAGGAATCCGATTGTCTGCCAGATCCTTTCGCGTGGCCATCGCGCGGCGAGTTGCCACAGCTCGCCGGTGAAGTACACGACGACGGTGAGCATCAGAAGTGGCAGCGCGCGACTCATCAGCGTGCCGAGCGCTCCGAGCTGCAGCCACGCGAACCGGAACGCCCACAACGCGATCGCGCCGAATCCGAGGTAGGTCAGCCAGACCGCCAGCAGGGCGACCAGCGCGAAGCCCAGTGCTTCGGCCGCCGCGATGCCCGAGAACCCGCTGTCGGCGAAGGGGAGGCCGAGCACGAACACCGCCATCACCAGCAGCGCCGCCGACCGCCGCCCCGCCTCGCTGGGCCGGGTACCGACGCGGTGCAGCAGGTCCAGGCCGAACGGGGCGGCGACGAGCAACACGGTCAGCGCACCGAGACGGACCACATAGCCCATATCCGGGTCACCGCCGGTGAGTTCGGCCAGCATCATGGTCAGCGCGATCAGGGCTCCGACACCGCTGACCATTGGAGCGGACCGCTCGATGAGCGCACGCGAGCGGACCCGCCTCGTCAGAACCAGGGGCAGGCCGCGGTGCAGGAACCACTCGTGCACCTGCCGCGTGTCCGACACGCGAACATTGTGCGCGAATTGCGCTGCGCCGCCCGATCACCGCGCCGGTACGGCCGCCCGGTATCTGTTGCGGGCGGTCAGCGTGACCCGCAGATCCTCGATCAGAGGGTCCAGGAAGCGGGTGCGGTAGGTGGTGTCGCCGACCGCCCGGGCGCTGACGTACATGAACGTCAGCGCGCCGAGGAACAGCGTCACCTGGATGAGCGCCTGGGGCACCGGAATGGTCATGCCGAGGAACCTGCCGTCGCTCGACCCGTTGCGGGTCCACACCGCAAGCAGTTCGGGGGACAGCAGGATCAGGCCCAACACGAAGAACAGGAGAGCGGTGACGATCGCGACGACCATGATGTGGGCCAATTGGGACACCGCGAGCACGAAGTAGACGTTGAGTCGCTCGGTACGGTTGAGCGGCTTGACATCCGGTGGTTCCGGCATCGTCGCGAACGGCGTGCCGACCAGCTTGACGGCGCGGTCGGCGTCGGGTTCGGCCGTGTCCACCATCGTCCGGACCCTGTCGACGGTCATCGAGACGACGAAGGCCCCGGCGATCGCAGCGAGGAACAGCAGCGCCAGCCACAACCGTGCCCGCGACACCGTGGCGGCCATCAGCCACACCGGGGAGTTGAAGAACACCAGAAAGGTCAGCAGCAGCACCGGCAGCGCGCGCAGCAGCAGCGAGCCCGCCTCCGCCAGATGCGACATCGTCGTCTCCGCCACCCACCCGAGGATCGACCCGATGCCGGATGCGGTGAGCGCCAGCGTGATCACCACACCCACGCCGACCAGCAGCAGGTTGGTGCCCAGATAGGAGCTCGGGCCGCCGAAGACCGCGCCCAGCACCGCGACGACGATCGAGCCCGCCGCCGCGAGGACACGCGCGCGGGGATCGGCGATCCGCGAGACCAACCACCCCACCGTCGACGCGATCGGCAGCACCAGTACCAGCATCGCCAGCACGAACCACTCGCCGCGCGTCGGCCTGCCGTCGATGTCCACCGCATGCTGACCCGTCACCGCCACCACCACGATCGTGTTGGCCATCAGCACCGCGAACCCGGCCAGCGCGGGCGCCGAGCGCGACCACAGCCGCCGCACCAGTCGTCCGGGCCGCAGCACCGCCGGCAGGCCGTGCGCGAGGAACCAGGCGTCGGCCGCCCGCCGCGCAGACGCGTCAACCCGCGTCGCGGCCTCGTCACGATCCCCGCGATCGGATGGCACGGTCGCAGGCTACTGTGCGCCGTCACCTACGCTGGGCGACATGCAACGGATTATCGGAACCGAGGTCGAGTACGGCATCTCGTCGCCGTCCGATCCGACCGCCAATCCGATCCTGACGTCCACCCAGGCGGTGCTGGCGTACGCGGCGGCGGCAGGGATCCAGCGTGCCAAGCGCACCCGGTGGGATTACGAGGTGGAATCGCCGCTGCGCGATGCCCGCGGGTTCGACCTGAGCCGCTCGGCGGGCCCGCCGCCGGTGGTGGACGCCGACGAGGTCGGCGCGGCCAACATGATCCTGACCAACGGCGCCCGGCTCTACGTCGACCACGCCCACCCGGAGTACTCGGCGCCCGAGTGCACCGACCCGCTGGACGCGGTCATCTGGGACAAGGCCGGCGAGCGGGTGATGGAGGCCGCGGCCCGGCATGTCGCGAGCGTCCCGGGCGCGGCCAAGCTGCAGCTCTACAAGAACAATGTGGACGGCAAGGGCGCCTCCTACGGTTCGCACGAGAACTACCTGATGAGCCGCCAGACGCCGTTCTCCGCCGTCATCGCCGGCCTGACGCCGTTCCTGGTGTCGCGGCAGGTGGTGACGGGCTCCGGGCGCGTCGGCATCGGCCCGTCGGGTGACGAGCCGGGTTTCCAGCTCTCGCAGCGCTCGGACTACATCGAGGTCGAGGTCGGCCTGGAGACGACGCTCAAGCGCGGCATCATCAACACCCGCGACGAGCCGCACGCCGACGCCGACAAATACCGCCGGCTGCACGTCATCATCGGCGACGCGAACCTCTCGGAAACCTCGACCTATCTGAAGCTGGGCACCACCTCGCTGGTGCTGGACCTGATCGAAGAGGGCCCGCAGTCCGGGGTCGACCTGACCGATCTGGCGCTGGCCCGGCCGGTGCACGCCGTGCACGTGGTCAGCCGTGACCCGTCGTTGCGCGCCACGGTCGCGCTGGCCGACGGCCGCGAGCTCACCGCCCTAGCGCTGCAACGGATTTACCTCGACCGGGTGGCCAAGCTGGTGGACAGCCGCGACCGCGATCCGCGGGCGAACGACATCGTCGAGACATGGGCTCATGTGCTCGACCTGCTGGAGCGCGACCCGATGGAGTGCGCCGAGATCCTCGACTGGCCCGCCAAGCTGCGGCTGCTGGAGGGTTTCCGCAACCGGGAGAACCTGGGCTGGTCGGCGCCGCGGCTGCACCTGGTGGACCTGCAGTACTCCGACGTGCGGCTGGACAAGGGCCTCTACAACCGTCTGGTGGCGCGCGGCTCGATGAAGCGACTGGTGACCGAGCAGCAGGTGATCGACGCCGTCGACAACCCGCCGACCGACACCCGGGCCTACTTCCGCGGCGAGTGCCTGCGGCGGTTCGGCGCCGACATAGCGGCCGCGAGCTGGGACTCGGTGATCTTCGATCTCGGCGGCGATTCGCTCGTGAGGATTCCGACCCTCGAGCCGCTGCGTGGCAGCAAAGCACACGTCGGAGCGCTGCTCGACTCGGTGGACAGCGCCGTCGAACTGGTGGAACAGCTCACCACGTGATTGTTCCCGCCCACGTCTCGATGGCGCGCTATCCCGGGCAATCAGCGCGTCGAACGGTAGTGTGGAGTGACGGCGGGCTGTAAGCAGCCCGCCTAGCAGGCTCAAGACATACGCAGGAGGCAGCGATGGCTCAGGAGCAGACCAAGCGTGGCGGTGGTGGCGGCGAGGACGACGACCTCACCGGCAGCACGGCCGCCGGGCAGGAGCGTCGCGAGAAGCTGGCCGAAGAGACCGACGACCTCCTGGACGAGATCGACGACGTGCTCGAGGAGAACGCCGAGGACTTCGTGCGCGCGTACGTCCAGAAGGGTGGCCAGTGACCTGGCCGCACCACGAATCGCTGGCCTTTCCCTCACCGCTACCTGGAGCACCGTCCGTACCCGTGGACATCTCGTCCTTCTCTGAACTGCTGCGCCGGCAGGCGCCCGAACTGTTACCCGTGAACAAGCAGGCCGTCGGGCCCGGCGATGCGGTGCCGCACGGCACCACGATCGTTGCGCTGAAGTTCCCCGGCGGCGTCGTGATGGCCGGTGACCGGCGGTCCACCCAGGGCAACATGATCGCCGGCCGCGATGTGCAGAAGGTGTACATCACCGACGACTACACGGCGACCGGCATCGCGGGCACCGCGGCGATCGCGGTGGAGTTCGCCCGCCTCTACGCCGTCGAACTCGAGCACTACGAGAAGCTCGAGGGCGTCGCACTGACCTTCGCGGGTAAGGTGAACCGCCTCGCGACGATGGTGCGGGGCAACCTTGGTGCCGCCTTGCAGGGCTTCGTCGCCCTGCCGTTGCTCGCGGGGTATGACCTCGACGACCCCGACCCGCAAGCCGCCGGGCGCATCGTGTCGTTCGACGCCGCGGGCGGCTGGAACTTCGAGGAGGAGGGCTACCAGTCGGTGGGATCGGGATCGATCTTCGCCAAATCCTCGATGAAGAAGCTGTATTCGCAGGTGTCGGATGCGGATTCGGCATTGCGGGTGGCCGTCGAGGCGCTCTACGACGCCGCCGACGACGATTCGGCCACCGGTGGGCCCGATCTGGTGCGCGGCATCTATCCGACCGCGGTGACCATCGGCGCCGACGGCGCTGAGGAGGTCACCGAGGCCCGCATCGCCGAGCTCGCGCGGCAGGTCATCGAAAACCGTTCCCGGGCAGACACCTTCGGCCCAGATGCCATCCACCGTCCGACCGACGCGCGGGGAGACTCGTGAGCTTTCCGTACTTCATCTCGCCAGAGCAGGCGATGCGCGAGCGTTCCGAGCTCGCGCGCAAAGGCATCGCCCGGGGGCGTAGCGTCGTGGCGCTCGCGTACGCCGACGGCGTGCTGTTCGTTGCGGAGAACCCGTCGCGGTCGCTGCAGAAGGTCAGCGAGCTCTACGACCGGGTTGGCTTCGCCGCCGTCGGCCGGTTCAACGAGTTCGACAACCTGCGCCGCGGCGGCATCCAGTACGCCGACACCAGGGGCTACGCCTACGCCCGCCGCGACGTCACCGGACGTCAGCTGGCCAACGTTTACGCCCAGACGCTCGGCACCATCTTCACCGAGCAGGCCAAGCCCTACGAGGTCGAACTGTGCGTGGCCGAGGTGGCGCACCACGGGGAGTCCAAACCGCCTGAGCTGTATCGCATCACCTACGACGGGTCGATCGCCGACGAGCCGCACTTCGTGGTGATGGGCGGTACGACGGACCCGATCCTGACAGCGCTCAAGGAGTCCTATTCGGAGAATCTGGGCCTGTCCGACGCCGTCAAGGTCGCCGTGAACGCGCTCAGAGCCGGCGCCAACGGTGGCTCCGAGCCGCGCACACTGGGTCCCGCGACGCTGGAGGTCGCCATTCTCGACGTGAATCGCCCGCGCCGGGCGTTCCGGCGGATCACCGGCTTGGCTTTGGAAGCCGTTCTGCCGGTTGACGATTCAGTCTCGGCGGACAAACCGGACGGCGAATAGGCCCGCGCGATGGCGGAGTTGGTGACGCCCGAAGCGCCGACTCTGCCCTGGCCGCGGATACTGCGGCAGAGCTGGCTGAACCTGACCTTCCTGCACTGGGCGGTGGAGCCGGCGAGCATCGCGCACCTGTACCCGCCGGGTACCGAGCCCGATGTGTTCGACGGGCGCAGCTACGTGGGGCTGGTGCCCTTCCAGATGTCGTTGTACGGCAGGTTCCTGGAGACGAACGTGCGGCTGTATTCGGTGGACGCGACGGGCCGCCGCGGCGTTGTCTTCCTCAGCCTCGACACCGACCGGCCTGCCATGGTGGCCGCCGGCCGGTGGCTGGTCGGCGTGCCGTACCGGTGGGCGGCGATGACGTATCGACAGGACGGCGACCGTCACCGCTACGCCTCGGTGCTGCGCCGGCCGAAGGTGGCGGCGTCGATCGCCGTCGAGGTCGAGGTGGGCGGCCCGTTGGCATGCGGACCGCTCGAGCACTACATGACCGCGCGCTGGGGGGCGCACGTCGTACGTGGTGGCCGGACGTGGTACATGCCCAACGAGCATCCCGCGTGCGTGCTGCGCCGGGCCGAACTGGTCTCACTCGTGGAGAGTGGTCTGTTCGCCTCGGTCGGGCTCGGCGATCTGGGCGCGCGACCGCCGGACCATGTGGCGTTCAGCAGCGGCGTGACGGCGCGGTTCGGGCGCCCGGTGCCGGCGACGACGCCGCGGGCTCAGCGGGCGTCCTGAGCGGGAGCAGCGCGGATCAAGACGAGCTCCGCAAACTGATCGGGGCATTCCAGCGGCGTGAAATGCCCTGCGCCATCGGCGAATTGCAGTACGACGTCGGTGAAGTAGTGGTCCAGCCGGTCCGCCCAGGTGGTGGGGAACAGCGGGTCGTGCGGCGGCCACAGTACGGCGGTGGGAGTGCGGATCTTGATCGCACGCTCCGGCGGCAGTTCGGTGAGCGATTGGGCGACGGTGCCCGCGCCCGCCCGGTACCACGCGATCGATGCGGTGAACGCGCCCGGCAGTGCGTAGTCGGCCACCAGGCGGTCCAGATCATCCTCGGAGACAACGAAGTCCGGTCCCGACCAATGAGTCCAGAAGTGCCGCAGATACTCCCGGACGGCGTCGGGGTTGCCGTCGATCAGCTGGGCGGCCAGCGGCAGCTGGTGGAAAGCCTGGTACCAGAACTCGCCCTGAGCCTGCGCGGTCAGCACCCGGTCACCCGCGCCCGGCAGCGGGGGAGACAGCACCAGAGCCTGCACCAGGTCCGGATGCATTCGCGCGACGCTCTGCGCGACACGGCTGCCGACGTCGTAGCCTGCGAGCACCACGTCGGACAGCCCGAGTTCCCGGATCAGCCCGACGATGCTGGCAGCCTGCGCGGTGGCACTGTAGAAGTGCTGCACCGCCACCGCGTGCTTGTCCGAGCCGCCGAACCCGCGCAGGTCCGGGACGATCACGTCGGCGACGTCGCCGAGCATCGGGACGACGAGGCGGTAGTCGTGCCGGTTGCCGGGCCATCCGTGCAACAGCACGACGGCGGGCGCGCCCTGGGTTCCGAAGCGGTCGTAGGCCAGCCGGAACCCGTCGACTGGCGAGCTGCGCGACCACATCGGCTCATTCTGGCCGCATCTCAGCCGGCTCGGTGCAGAGTTTCCGAATCGCCGGTGATTACCGCGAGTACGTTGCGCCACGCGTCCGACGGCCTGTTCAGCACGTCGCTATGTGCGCGTGGCCCGGCCACCAGTCCGCCGTCGTCGTAATGCCCTGTGAGCAAGCGGATCACGCCCGGCATCTCGTCGGGGTCAGCACCGTGCGGCCCGCCGGGGACGCCTTGGACGGCCTCGATGAAGTCACCGGGCGCGGTCATCGAGAACCGCAGCACGTCGGGGTTGCGGTTGTGCCAGTCGCCGGGATCGTCGACGCCCACCCCCGCGCCCGCCGCGGCGACGTACAGCATGCGGTCGGCCGTCAAACCCAGCGCCTCGGCGGTGCCGACGATGGACCCGCCGTAGGAGTGTCCGATGACGGTGACGGGAACGCGCCGTCCGGTTGCGTCGACGGTGCGGTCGACGTCCGCGCCGAACGCGACGAGCCGCGGCGCCATGTCGAGCGCGTACCGGGGGTCGGCGGCGTCGAGGACCCCGCCGATCAGCTCGCCGCGGGGGAACGGACCGCCCAGGTAGGTGATCGCCGCGACCTCGCCTCGGGTGGCGGCGACGAACCGGCGGGCGGTCGCGGTGTTGGCCGCCGAACCCTCGATCGTCGTGTTCAGGCCGGGGACCAGCACCGCCACGCTGGTGGCCGTGGAGAGGTTGCCGTTGAGCTCGACCAGGGCGGACCGCGTGGGGTCGAAGGCGAGGATCTGCCGGTCGATGCGTTGCCCACCACCGGCGGGGTCGTCGATCTCACCGAGCAGGGCGCGGTAGAAGGCGGCGCGCTGCCGGGCCGCCGGGTCGTCGAGGCCGTCGACGATCGCCTGCGCGATGTTGACGCGGTTCGCCGCCGCCCGCATGTCCCATGGCACGCCGTCGGTGTTGCCGACGGCGTGCGGGAACTCGTCGACCAACCGCTGTCGCTGCGCCGGGGTCATGGCGTCGATCCGGGCGCCGATCTGGTCGGGGCGCATGGCCGGCCAGTCCGCGACGGTGACGCCTTCGGGGACGGCGGCGGTGGGAACCGTCGCGGCGGCCGCGGACGGTGGGTTGGACGCGAACGCCTCGTCGATATCGGCGGCCGCGTCCGCGTCGGCCGCGCCGAGCCGCTCCAGCGCGTCGACGATCTGCGCGCTCAGGCGAGTAGCCCGCGCGGTCAGCATCTCGCGCGCCACGGCGGCGTCGCCGCCGGACAGCGCGACGAGCAGCGGGGCGGCCTGGGCCGTGGCCGTCACGGCCCCGTCGTCGGTGACGTCGAACCCGCCGTCACGGGCCTCGGTCACCAGCGTCAGCACCCCGGCGCGGGCCGCCGCGATCTGGTCCGCCCCGTCGCGGGCCGCGACCCCCGCGAGCACCAGCGTGCGCGCGGCGGCGTCGGCGGCGGCCGACATCCGCTGGCCCTGCTCGGCCGCGGCGTCGGCCGTGGCGCCGGTCCAGGAGGCCCCGGCGATCGCTGCTGCGGCGGAATCGGTTCGCACCGACATCCCGCGGGCCGCCTCATCCCACTCATCGGCGAGGCGCCGCAGCGAGCCCGGTCGCCACGCCTCGGCGCCCGAGACCGTCGGCCGGGTCACCGGCGATCGAAGCGCTCGGCGTTGCCGCGTTCGGCGCGCTCGAAAGCGTCGATCGACATGTGTGCGGCGACGGCCCAGCCGCGCATGGCGGCCACCACCTCGGTGACCCGCGCCGCGACGAGAGCGGGCGCCGCGACGTGGCCGACGGCTGCACCCGGCAGATCGTCGGGATCCAGTGTCGGCCATCGCATTTGCGCGATCTGTTCGGCCGCGGCCATCACCCGGTTGGCCACTGCCCGCAGGCGGGCCGGATCGACCTCGACGATTTCCCCCATGCCAGCATGCTGGCAGATCTGCGGCCGCGCCCGCCGGCGTTATCCACAGGGCGCCGCATTGCCGACGGCGAAAGCCGTGTCAACCGCATCTCCACTGCGCCCTTCGGCGCGGCTTGCCCACCGTCTCCGGGCAGCAACAAGTAGTCTCGATGAGGTGCAGCGACGAATCATGGGCATCGAAACCGAATTCGGTGTCACCTGCACGTTCCATGGCCATCGCCGGCTGAGTCCCGATGAGGTGGCGCGCTACCTGTTCCGGCGAGTGGTGTCGTGGGGCCGCAGTTCGAACGTGTTCCTCCGAAACGGTGCCCGGTTGTACCTCGACGTGGGCAGTCACCCCGAATACGCCACCGCGGAGTGCGACAGCCTGACCCAGTTGGTCACCCATGACCGCGCGGGCGAGCGGGTCCTCGAGGACCTGCTCATCGACGCCGAGCAGCGGCTGGCCGACGAGGGCATCGGCGGCGACATCTACCTGTTCAAGAACAACACCGACTCGGCGGGCAACTCCTACGGCTGCCACGAGAATTACCTGATCGTGCGCGCAGGCGAGTTCTCCCGGATCTCCGATGTGCTGTTGCCGTTCCTGGTCACCCGCCAGTTGATCTGCGGCGCGGGCAAGGTGCTGCAGACGCCCAAGGCGGCGACGTTCTGCCTGTCCCAGCGCGCCGAGCACATCTGGGAGGGCGTGTCGAGCGCGACCACCCGCAGCAGGCCGATCATCAACACCCGCGACGAACCGCACGCCGACGCCGAGAAGTACCGCAGGCTGCACGTCATCGTCGGCGACTCCAACATGTGCGAAGCCACCACCATGCTCAAGGTCGGCACGGCCTCGCTGGTGCTGGAGATGATCGAGGCGGGCGTGGCGTTCCGCGACTTCTCCCTGGACAACCCGATCCGGGCGATCCGTGAGGTCAGCCATGATCTGACCGGCCGCAGGCCCGTGCGGCTCGCGGGCGGCCGGCAGGCCAGCGCGCTGGACATCCAGCGCGAGTACTACGCCCGCGCCGTCGAGTACCTGCAGTCACGGGACCCGAACACCCAGATCCAGCAGGTCGTCGACCTGTGGGGCCGTCAGCTCGACGCGGTCGAGAGTCAGGACTTCGCCAAGGTCGACACCGAGATCGACTGGGTGATCAAGCGCAAGCTGTTCCAGCGCTACCAGGACCGCTACAGCATGGAGCTGTCCGACCCCAAGATCAGCCAGCTCGATCTGGCCTACCACGACATCAAGCGCGGCCGCGGTGTGTTCGACCTGCTGCAGCGCAAGGGGCTGGCCACCCGGATCACCACCGACGAGGACATCGAGGCGGCGGTCAACACGCCGCCGCAGACCACCAGGGCCAAGCTGCGCGGCGAGTTCATCAGCGCGGCCCAGGAGGCCGGCCGCGACTTCACCGTCGACTGGGTGCACCTCAAGCTCAACGACCAGGCGCAGCGCACCGTGCTGTGCAAGGACCCCTTCCGCTCGGTCGACGAACGGGTCAAGCGGCTCATCGCCTCGATGTAAGTTCCGCGAGCGCTCACCCTTGTACGGTTTCGGAGCTGAAATCCGTACAACGATGAGCGCTCGTGGGTTATCCACAGGGCCTACTGGCGGCTGTCGGCACGCGCGGCCAAGATTTCGGGATGCCGCCCGACCTCATCGCCGTCTTCGAAGCCCAAGGAGGGGTCGCCACCTCGGCGCAGATCCTGCTTCAGCTGAGCCGCCGAGGGATGCAAGCTCGGCTGCGCTGCGCCGAGCTCGTGAAGATCCTGCCGGGGATCTACAGCCTCGGCGTGCCCGACGGGCCTACGCGTCTGCGCGGTCTCGACCTTCGCTGCGGTGAAGACGTGGCCGTCTGCTTGGGCACGGCCGCCGCCATGTTCGGCTTCGACACCGAGGGTGTCACCGAGTTGCACGTTCTCAACCCGGAGGGCCATCTTCTGCGCGACCAGCTCGGCCTGAGGGTGCATCGGCGGGAAGGCGCACCACTGACCAGCCACCGTGACCGCCTGCTCACGGCCCCTGCGTGGACTGCGGTCGAGGTTGCACGGGGCCTTCGTCGACCTCGAGCGCTGGCGACCCTCGACGCTGCCCTGCGCAGTGAGACCTGTGACCGCCGCGAACTGGCGGGAGCAGCTGAGATGCAGGCCGGCCGGCGCGGGATTGTGACGGTGCGAGCACTCATCCCGATGGCCCGGCCGGGGGCGGAGTCCCCGATGGAGAGCGAGGCCCGGCTCGTCATGCTCGATGGAGGGTTACCAGAACCTTGTCTGCAGTACGAGATCATCGACCGGGACGGGCGACTGTGGCGGGTCGACTTCGCGTGGCCGGATCACCATGTGGCCGTCGAATACGACGGCTTCGATTGGCACAGTTCGCCGGAGTCGCTGCGGCGGGACCGCCAGAAGAGAGCCGCACTTGAGGAGATCGGCTGGCGGATCATATCCATCGTCAGTGACGATGTGCGACGGCGCGGCGACGGTATGGTGCGCCGCATCGACACCCATCTCGTGCGGACAGCTGCCGCATGAGCGCTCACCCTCGTACGGTTTCGAGGCAAAAACTCGTACACCAGTGAGCGCTCGGCCAGTGGGCGGCACACCCTAAGCTGTTCCGAGTGGCGATCTCCAAAGTCGAGCGGCTGATGAACCTCGTCATCGCGCTGCTGTCCACACGCAACTTCATCACCGCCGAGCGGATCCGGGAAACGGTCTCCGGCTACTCCGACAGCCCCAGCGACGAGGCGTTCTCGCGCATGTTCGAGCGCGACAAGAACGAGCTGCGCGATCTGGGCATCCCGCTGGAGACCGGTCGCGTGTCGCAGTTCGACCCGACCGAGGGCTACCGCATCAACCGCGAGGCGTACGCGTTACCCGCCGTCGAGCTGACCCCCGACGAGGCAGCCGCCGTCGCGGTGGCGACGAAGCTGTGGGAGTCGCCGGAGCTGATCACCGCCACGCAGGGCGCGTTGCTGAAGCTGCGCGCCGCCGGTGTCGATGTCGATGCTCCGCACGCCGATATCGCGATCACCTCGACGGCGGCGCTGCCCGGGCTGCGTGGTTCGGAGGAGGTGCTGGGAATCCTGCTGGCGGCCATCAACTCCGGGCAGGCCGTGCGATTCCTGCACCGGTCGTCGCGCAGCGAGCCGTACACGACGCGCACCGTGGAGCCGTGGGGTGTGGTGACCGACAAGGGCCGGTGGTATCTGGTGGGCCATGACAGGGACCGCGACGCGATGCGCACGTTCCGGCTGTCCCGCATCGGTGCCGAGGTGACGGTGATCGGGCCGCCAGGCGCCGTTCGTCGACCGGACGGTGTGAGCCTTCGCGAGATCGTCGACCGTGCGGTCGGGGACTGGCCGTCGGGCGGGCAGGCGCGGGTGTGGCTGGCCGAGGGGCGCGGCACCGCGCTGCGGCGGCGCGCGACGGTCGTCGGTCCTCGCACGCTGGGCGGGCGCGCCGGTGAGGACATCACCTTGGACATCGGCATGTTCGACCGGCTGGCACGCGAGGTCGCCAGCTACGGCCCCGACGCGGTGGTGCTGGAGCCGGAGTCGCTGCGCGACGACGTGGTAGCCCGGCTGCGGGCGCAGGCGGGCGCGACGGACGAGGTCCGGGCATGACGGTCCAGCGAGCGGGCGTCGAGGCATGAGTACCGTGTCGACCCGGCTGGTGCGGCTGCTCAACATGGTGCCGTACTTCCAGGCCAACCCGCGGATCACCTACGCCGAGGCGGCGTCGGACCTCGGTGTCAGCGTCAAGCAGCTGCGCGACGATCTCAACCAGCTGTGGATGTGCGGACTGCCCGGTTACGGTCCCGGCGATCTCATCGACTTCGAATTCTCCGGGGACACAATCGAAGTCACCTTCACCGCGGGAATCGACCACCCGCTGCGGCTCACGTCGCCGGAGGCGACGGGCGTGCTGGTCGCGCTGCGCGCGCTGGCCGACGTGCCTGGAATGGTCGACCCGGAGGCCGCGCGCAGTGCGATCGCGAAGATCGAGACGGCGGCGGGCACTGTGGGCGACGCGGCGCCCGCGGCGGCCGTCGACGAGCCGGCGCCCGTCGAGAGCGACGCTGCTGCCGCCGTCCGCGAGGCGGTCCGCGACGACCGCGCGCTGACCATCGAGTACTACTCGGCGTCACACGACATGCTGACCAGTCGCGTGGTGGACCCCATCCGCGTCGTGCTGGTCGGCGACCACAGCTACCTGGAGGCGTGGTGCCGCACGGCCGAGGGGGTGCGGCTGTTCCGGTTCGACCGCATCGTCGACGCGCACGTCCTCGACGAGCCGTCGGCGCCGCCGCCCCCCGCGGTGCAGGCCGAACCCGACACCTCGCTTTTCGACGCGGACCCGTCGCTGCCGTCGGCGACGCTGCTGATCGATCGGTCGGCGTCCTGGATGTTCGACTACTACCCGCTGCGGGTGATCCGCGAGCTCCCCGACGGCGCGTGCGAGGCCTCGATGACCTACGCCTCGGACGACTGGATGACCCGGTTCGTGCTCGGCTTCGGATCGGCGGTGCGGGTGCTCGAGCCGGCCGAGCTCGCCACCAGGGTGCGAGACTCGGCCACCGCGGCGCTGAGCGCATACGGGGTCAACGAGTAGACTGGCCGCGACGTCTGGAGGTAATCAAATTGGGCGGTCTACAACCCTGGCACTGGGTCATAGTCATTGCCGTCTTCGTGCTGCTCTTCGGCGCCAAGAAGCTGCCCGACGCGGCACGCTCACTCGGCAAGTCGATGCGGATCTTCAAGTCGGAGATCAAGGAAATGCAGGCCGATTCGAAGGCGGACACGCCGCCGTCGGCGACCCCCATCGCCTCGGAGCGCGCCGACACCCCCACGCACACGGCGCCCGAGACGGACCATCCGTCGGACAAACGTCCGGCCTGATCGTCATCGACCGATCGACCGCGGCCTGATGCCGCGTCAGTAGGCATGCCGTGCAGACCCCTGGAATCCTCAGAAAACTCGATCCACGCCGGCGCCGCTCGCAGGTCAACCCCGACGGCACCATGTCGCTGGTCGAGCACCTGCACGAGCTGCGCAACCGGCTGCTGATCGCGGTCGCCGCGATCGTGCTCACCACGATCGTCGGTTTCCTCTGGTACACGCACGGGGTGTTCGGGCTGCCCAGCCTCGGCGATTGGCTGCGCGGCCCGTACTGCGAGCTGCCCGCGTCGTCGCGCGCCGATATCACCGCCGACGGCGCCTGCCGGCTGCTGGCGACGTCGCCGTTCGACCAGTTCATGCTGCGGTTGAAGGTCGCTCTGACCGCGGGCATCGTGATGGCGTGCCCAATCTGGCTCTACCAGCTGTGGGCGTTCATCACGCCCGGCCTTTACCGCAAGGAACGCCGGTTCGCGGTCGCATTCGTCGCCGTGGGCGCGGTGCTGTTCCTCGCGGGCGCGGTGCTGGCCTACGTGGTGCTGTCGAAGGCGTTGGGCTTCCTGCTGACCGTGGGCAGCGACGTGCAGGTGACAGCGCTCTCGGGCGACCAGTACTTCGGGTTCCTGATCAACCTTCTCCTGGTGTTCGGCTTCAGCTTCGAGTTCCCGCTGCTGATCGTGATGCTCAACCTGGTCGGCGTGCTGACCTACGAGCGGCTCAAGGCGTGGCGGCGGGGCCTGATCTTCGCCCTGTTCGTGTTCGCCGCCTTCTTCACGCCCGGTTCGGATCCGTTCTCGATGCTGGCGCTGGCGCTGGCGTTGACGGTGCTGCTGGAGGTCGCGATTCAGATCGCGCGCCTGCACGACCGGCGCACCCGCCGCGCCGCGCTCGAGGAGGTCCCCGACGAACAGGCGGCGCCCATCGGCAGCCCTGAACCGATAGCCGAACCCGTCGATGCGCCGAGCGCCGTGCCGACGCCCGCTCGGGTCGTGGTCGACGACGATGCCACCTGATCAGCTGACCGGGTTCGCCGAGCAGCTGTCGTTCAAGCTCGACGATTTCCAGCGCCGCGCCTGCAAGGCCCTGGAGAACGGCCACGGCGTGCTGGTGTGCGCGCCGACCGGTGCGGGCAAGACCGTGGTCGGGGAGTTCGCGGTACACCTGGCGCTGGCCGCCGGTGGCAAGTGCTTCTACACCACGCCGATCAAGGCGCTGAGCAACCAGAAGCACAACGACCTGGTGCAGCGGTACGGTCCGGAGAAGATCGGCCTGCTCACCGGCGACCAGTCGATCAACGGCGACGCCGACGTGGTGGTGATGACCACCGAGGTGCTGCGCAACATGCTCTACGCCAATTCGTCGTCTCTGCACGGACTTTCGTATGTGGTCATGGACGAGGTGCACTTCCTGGCCGACCGTATGCGCGGTGCGGTGTGGGAAGAGGTCATCCTGCACCTGCCCGACGAGGTGCGGTTGGTGAGCCTGTCGGCGACCGTGAGCAACGCCGAGGAGTTCGGCGGCTGGATCCAGACCGTGCGCGGCGACACCACGGTGGTGGTCGATGAGCACCGGCCGGTACCGCTGTGGCAGCACGTGCTGGTCGGCAGGCGGCTGTTCGACCTGTTCGACTACCGGGCCGGCCGAGCGGCGCTGGGCCGCGAGTTGATCGTCGATCCGGAGTTGTTGCGCCACATCGCCCATCGACGCGAGGCCGATCGGCTGGCCGACTGGCAGCCGCGCGGCCGAGGCCGGGCGGGCAATCACCGCGGACGACCGGCGATGTACCGGCCGCCGTCACGGCCCGACGTCATCGGTGCGTTGGAGCGCGAGGGCCTGTTGCCTGCGATCACGTTCATCTTCTCGCGGGCGGGCTGCGACGCCGCGGTCAGGCAGTGCCTACGTTCGTCGCTGCGGCTCACCACCGACGAGGAGCGCAAGCGGATCGCCGAGGTGGTCGACCGGCGGTGCGGCGATCTGCCCGAGTCCGACCTGATCGTGCTGGACTACCACGAATGGCGCGAAGGTCTGCTGCGCGGTTTGGCGGCTCACCACGCAGGCATGCTGCCGGTGTTCCGCCACACCGTCGAAGAACTGTTCTCGGCCGGCCTGGTCAAGGCCGTATTCGCCACGGAGACACTGGCTCTCGGAATCAACATGCCCGCCCGCACGGTGGTGCTGGAGCGCCTGGTGAAGTTCAACGGCGAGCAGCATGTGCCGTTGACACCCGGCGAGTACACCCAGTTGACCGGGCGTGCGGGCCGCCGCGGTATCGACGTGGAGGGCCACGCAGTGGTGCTGTGGACCCCGGACGTCGAACCCGCCGAGGTGGCCGGCCTGGCGTCGACCCGAACCTTCCCGCTGCGCAGTTCCTTTGCGCCGTCGTACAACATGACCATCAACCTGGTGCACCAGATGGGACCGGCACAGGCGCACAAACTGCTGGAGAGTTCGTTCGCCCAGTACCAGGCGGACCGCTCGGTGGTGGGCTTGCGGCGGGGCATCGAGCGCGGCGAGAGGATGCTGGAGGAGATCGCCGACGAGTTCGGCGGCCGGCGCGATGAGCGCTCGCGCGAAGAGCCGACACCCGAACCGCCGATCCTCGAGTACGTGCGGCTGCGGATGCAGATCTCGGAACGCGAACGCGCGCAGTCTCGCGCGTCGCGGCTGCAGCGGCGCAGGGCCGCCAACGACGCCCTGGCATCGCTGCGCCGCGGCGACATCATCACGATCACCCACGGGCGTCGGGGCGGTCTCGCGGTGGTGCTGGAGCCCAGTCGCGACGACGAGGACCCCCGCCCGCTGGTGCTGACCGAACACCGTTGGGCAGGGCGGATCTCGTCGGCCGACTACTCCGGGACATCCGAGCCGCTGGGCAAGATGACGCTGCCCAAGCGGGTGGAGCACCGCAACCCGCGCACCCGCCGCGACCTCGCGTCGGCGCTGAACTCCGCGGCCGAGGGCCTGAACGTCCCGTCCGCAAGGGGCAAACGCAGCGGTCCGCCGAAAGAACGCGACATCGATCCCGAGTTGGCAAGGCTGCGTGAGCGATTGCGCGACCATCCCGCCCACCACCTGGCCGACCGCGAGGAGAAGGTGCGCCTCGCCGAGCGGTATCTGCGCATCGAAGGCGACAACGAGCAGATCCGCCAGAAGGTCGCCGCCGCCACCAACTCGCTGGCCCGCACTTTCGACCGGATCGTGGTGCTGCTCACCGAGCGCGGTTTCATCGTCCCAGGGGGTAGGAGCGAAGCGACTGGGGGGATGCACACCGGGCCGGCCGAGGACCCGAAGGTCACCGCCGACGGCCGGCTGCTGGCCCGGATCTACAGCGAGAGCGACCTGCTGGTGGCCGAGGCGCTGCGCGCCGGCATCTGGGAGGGCCTCGACGCCGCCGAGCTGGCCGGTGTGCTCTCGGCGGTGCTCTACGAGTCGCGCGGCGACACGCCGGGCGGGCGTGAGGGCTTCGACATCCCGACGGGCAAGCTGCGCCGCGCGCTGAACCAGACGCGCAGGCTGTGGTCCGAACTGCGCGCCGACGAGCAGCGCCACCGCATCACCGGCAGCCGCGAGCCCGACGACGGCTTCGTCGCCGCGATCTTCCGGTGGGCCACCACCGGCGATTTGACCAGTGCGCTGGCCGCCTCGGACGCGACCGGCGGCGGGAGCCCGCTGTCGGCAGGCGATTTCGTGCGCTGGTGCCGCCAGGTGCTCGACCTGCTCGACCAGGTCCGCAACGCCGCGCCCAGTCCATCGCTGCGGGCCACCGCGAAACGCGCGATAAACGACGTTCGACGAGGCGTCGTCGCTGTTGATGCGGGGTAAGGTGTGGCCAGCACGGCGGAATCAAGCCGCGGCACCGCCGCGGGCGAGCAAGGAGTGAGATGAGCGGACCGCAGGGATCTGATCCGACGCAGTCGTGGCCCGGCCAGCAGCCGGACCCGTCGACGGGCCAGCCGTCCAGCGACCCCTCGGCCAACCAGCCCTGGCAGCCGCAGACGTCGGGCGGCGATGCCACGCAGGCGGCACCGCAGTGGCAGCCGCCCGCCTACGATCCGCAACAGCAGCAGGCGCCCCAGCAGTATCCGGGTTACCAGCAGCCGACCTACCAGCCGCCGCAGCAGTACCCGGGTCCCGAGCAGCAGTACGGCCAGCAGCCCGGCGAGTACAACCCGCAGGGATACCAGCAGCCGGGACAGTACGGTCAGCCGCAATATGGCCAGCAGTACGGGCAGCAGCCCGGCCAACCGCAGTACGGCCAGCCGCCGACCGCGCAGTACGGACAGCAACCGGGCCAGTTCGGCCAGTACCCGCAGTACCAGCAGCCCGGCGCCGAGGAGGGCTCGAAGCGCTCGCTGGCGGTGATCGGCGGCGTCATCGGCCTGCTGGCCGCGATCATCGTCGCGGTCGTGCTGGTGATGGGCTTCTGGAAGCCGGGCTTCTTCGTCACCACCAAGCTCGACGTCGACGCGGCGCAGACCGGCGTGCAGCAGATCCTGACCGACGAGGCCAACGGCTACGGGGCCAAGAACGTCAAGGACGTCAAGTGCAATGACGGCCAGAACCCGACCGTCGAGAAGGGCGCGACGTTCGACTGCGAGGTCAGCATCGACGGCACCAAGCGCCAGGTGACCGTGACGTTCCAGGACGACAACGGCACCTACGAGGTCGGCCGGCCGAAGTAGCCGCTCAGCTGCCGGGCAGCCCGTCGAGGGCCTTCTGAAGCCGGCCGATCGAGGACGTGACGCCGTAGGTCTCGGCCAGTTTCGCGACCTTGCGCGGGTGTTCCGCGGCCAGCGGCAGCGCGTCCGACTTCGTCGACCAGTCGAGGTCGGCGTCGGTCGCCACCCGCACCACCGGGCCCGCCGCCTCGATGTAGGAGGCGGCCTTGAGCAGCTTCGTCCGGTACGCCTTGGACATCTTCGACTTCGGGTCGTCGGCGGCGGCCAGGATGTTCTCCAGCGAGCCGTGCTGCGCGAGTAGCGTCGCCGCGGTCTTCTCGCCGACGCCCGGCACACCGGGCAGCCCGTCGCTCGGATCGCCACGCAGCAGCGCCAGTTCGGCGTACGCGGGACCCGCACGGTCGATCGGCACGCCGTACTTCTCGGCGACCTCCTTCGGGCCCCACTTGACGGCCTTGGCCAGCCCGCTGCCGAGGTAGAGCACTCGAACGGGCACCGGCTCGTCGCGCACCACTTGCAGCAGGTCGCGGTCGCCGCTGACCACCACGACCGGATCGCGCTGCTCGCCGGCGGCCAGCGTGCCGAGTACGTCGTCGGCCTCGTGGTCGCGAGCCCCCGCCGTGGGAATCCCGAATGCGTCGAGAAGCTCGAAGATCATGTCGACCTGGGGAGTGAGCTCGTCGGGCACCTCCTCGACGTCCGGCTCGCCCGCGGGGTTCTCCTCGAGCACCCGGTGCGCCTTGTAGGACGGCACGAGGTCGACGCGCCACTGGGGGCGCCAGTCGTCGTCGCGGCACACCACCAAGCGGGTCGGACGCTCGCGGGTGATCACCGTCGCAACGGCGTCCAGAAACCCGCGCAGCGCGTTGACCGGCCTCCCGTCGGGCGCCTTGATCGAGTTCGGCACCCCGAAATACGAGCGGAACCACATGCTGGCGCCGTCGAGCAGCACTAGGGAGGAGGACACGGGAGCCATCCTGCCAGGGCTCGGTGCGCCGATTAGCCTCGTGGCATGAGCGGCAGTCGATTCAGCACCGATGTGTACGCGCAGCGCCTGGATGCGGCGGCCTCGGCCGCGGCCGACGCCGGGCTCGCGGGCCTGGTCATCACGCCCGGCTACGACCTGCGCTACCTGATCGGGTCGCGGGCGCAGACCTTCGAGCGGCTGACCGCGCTGGTGCTGCCTGCCACCGGTGCGGCCACGGTCGTCGTGCCCCGACTCGAACTGGCCGCGCTCAAGGAGTCCGCCGTGCCCGAACTCGGCCTGACGGTGCGGGACTGGGTCGACGGCGACGACCCGTGTGCGCTTGTGGCGCAAGCGCTGGGCGGCGGGCAGCTGAGGACCGGGACGTCTGGACGGCTCGCCGTCGCGGTGACCGACTCGATGCCCGCGCTGCACCTGCTGCCGCTGGCCGACGCGCTCGGCGCGGTGCCCGTGCTGGCGACCGACGTGCTGCGCAGGCTGCGGATGATCAAGGACGCCGCCGAGATCGACGCGCTGCGCAAGGCCGGCGCGGCCATCGACCGCGTGCACGCACGGGTGCCGGAGTTCCTGGTGCCCGGCCGGACCGAGGCCGACGTCGCCGGCGACATCGCCGAAGCCATTGTCGCCGAGGGACATTCGGAGGTGGCGTTCATCATCGTCGGCTCCGGCCCGCACGGCGCCGACCCGCACCACGAGTGCTCGGACCGCGAACTGCGTGCCGGTGACATCGTCGTCGTCGACATCGGCGGGTCCTACGAGCCCGGCTACCACTCCGACTCCACCCGCACGTACAGCATCGGCGAGCCCGACGCCGAGGTGGCGCGGCGGTACGCGATCCTGCAACACGCCCAGCGAGCGGCCGTCGACGCGGTCCGGCCCGGCGTCACCGCGGAGCAGGTGGACGCCGTCGCGCGCGACGCCCTGGCGGCCGAGGGGTTGGCCGATGCCTTCGTGCACCGCACCGGTCACGGCATCGGGCTCTCGGTGCACGAGGAGCCCTACATCGTGGCGGGCAACGCGCTGCCGCTGGAGGAGGGTATGGCGTTCTCCATCGAGCCGGGCATCTACTTTCCCGGCGAGTGGGGCGCGCGGATCGAGGACATCGTCATCGTCACCGCCGACGGGGCGATGCCGGTGAACAAGCGGCCGCACGAGCTGGTCGTGGTGCCCGCAGGCCCCGACGCGACGGGCTAGTCTTCGGCGCGGTCCAGCAGGTCCGACGAGCCGAGCACGCGCTCGACGCGGACCTCGATCACGACCCGCTTCGGGTTCACCCGCGGCGTCCGGTACCGCTGGGCGTACCGCAGTTCGGCGTCGCGCACCGCGTCGGCGTCGGTGTTGACCTTGGCTTTGCCCTCCAGCGACAGCCACCGCGCGCCGTCGACCTGGCTGAGCACCGCGACGCCCCGGCGCTCGGCGTTGACGGCCTTCTGCGACCCGCCGCTGGTGATCACGCGGGCGATGTGGGTCTTCGGGTCGAACGTGAAGCCGACGGCCACGACGTGCGGCGAGTTGTCCGACCGCAGCGTGGTCAACATGGCCAGATGGCGCTCGGACAGGAACGCCAGCGCGTCGTTGGTGAGCTTGGTGGTTGCCCTGCGACCAGACGTAGCCATCGGGGCCCACGGTAGCGCAGGTGATAATCGCTCCCGTGCGTGACACGGATCCGGCGCCGGTTGTCATTTTCGGTGGTCGTAGCGAAATCGGGCTGCAGGTGGCCATCCGCCTGGCCGCAGGCGCGACGGTGGTGCTGGCGGCGCGACGCGTGGACGACCTCGACCAGCAGGTGCAAGCGGTGCGGGCGGCCGGTGCGGCGGCCGTGCACGTGCTGGAGTTCGACGCCGACGACCTCGCGTCGCACGAACCGCTGGTCGACGCGATCGTCGCCGAACACGGCCCGATCGGCACCGCGGTGCTCGCGTTCGGCATCCTCGGCGACCAGGCGCGCGCCGAGAAGGACGCCGCGCATGCCGCCGCGATCGTCCACACCGACTTCACCGCGCAGGTGAGCCTGCTCACCGTGCTGGCCGCGGCCATGCGTTCCGCGGGCCGCGGCGCCATCGTCGCGTTCTCCTCGATCGCGGGTATCCGGGTGCGGCGCGCCAACTACGTCTACGGCTCGGCCAAGGCCGGGCTCGACGGCTTCGTCGCCGGGCTGACCGACGCCGTGCACGGTTCGGGGGTTCGGGTGCTGCTGGTGCGCCCCGGCTTCGTCGTCGGCCGGATGACCGAGGGCATGGCGCCCGCCCCGATGTCGAGCACCCCCGCGCAGGTGGCCGACGCCACGGTGCGTGCGCTGCGCAGGGGGCGGCGCGCGGTGTGGGTGCCTGCGCCGCTGGCGGTGTTGGCGTTCGCCTTCCGCATCACGCCCCGGTTCGTGTGGCGAAGGTTGCGGCGATGAGCGCTCGCGCGAAGAGCGGAGCACACCGATGATCGTCGTGGTCGGCATCGGCGCCGACGGGATGGCGGGTTTGTCACCGGCGTCGCGGGACGAATTGACAAGAGCGACCGTGGTTTTCGGATCACGCCGCCAGCTGTCGCTGCTCGACGACACGGTAACCGCGGTGCGCCGCGAGTGGCCGTCGCCGATGCTGCCCGCGTTGCGCACGCTGCTCGACGGAGCCGGCGCGGACGTGCACGTCGTGGCCAGCGGGGACCCGCTGCTGCACGGCGTCGGCAACTCGCTGATCCGGTTGTACGGGCCGGAGCGGGTCGCGGTGCTGCCGCATGTGTCGTCGGTGACGTTGGCGTGTTCGCGGGTGGGCTGGGCCGTGCAGGACACCGAGATCATCAGCCTGGTGTCCGGTGTCGTACACACCGCGGTGCGTCGGGGCGGGCAGGCCGTCGTGTTGTCGCGCGACGGCGCGACCCCTGCGGACCTGGCCCGCCTGCTCACCGACACCGGACGCGGCGACTCGGAGCTCACCGTGCTCGAACAACTCGGCGGCCCCGCCGAACGGCGGCGGACGGCCACGGCACGCGAGTGGGCCGCGCGACCGCCCGCCGACGTGGACGACCTCAACGTGACGGCGGTGCGCTATCTACCCGACGTGCGGCGCTACGCGGTGCTGCCCGACACCGAGTTCGCCAACGACGGGCAGATCACCAAGCAGCCGATCCGCGCGGTCACCCTGGCCGCGCTGGGCCCGCGCCCGGGTGAGCTGCTGTGGGATGTCGGTGCGGGATCGGGCAGCGTCGCGATCGAATGGTGCCGAAGTGGAACAGGCTGTCACGCAGTGGCGTTCGAGCGCGACGAGCAGCGGCGCAACCGGATCACCGCGAATGCGCACGCGTTCGGGGCCAAGGTGGAGGTCCAGTTCGATGCGCCGGAGGCGTTCGAGTTCGGGCCCGCCCCCGACGCGATCTTCGTCGGCGGGGGAGTTTCGCAGCCCGGACTGCTCGAGGCCTGCTTCGAGCGGCTGACCGTCGGCGGCCGACTGGTGGCCAACGCGGTGACGGTGGAGTCCGAAGCCGCGCTGGCGCGGATGTTCTCGGCGCACGGCGGTGAACTGCGCCGCTTCTCCTACCAGCGCGGCGAGCCGCTCGGCGGGTTCACCGGGTGGCGGCCCGCGATGCCGGTGACGCAGTGGTCGGTGGCCAAGCCGTGACCGTTTACTTCATCGGCGCCGGGCCCGGCGCGGCCGACCTGATCACGGTGCGGGGGCAGCGGTTGTTGAGCCGCTGCCCGGTTTGCCTGTACGCGGGCTCCATCATGCCCGAGGACCTGCTGGCGTGGTGTCCGCCCGACGCCCGCGTCGTCGACACCGGGCCGCTGACGCTCGACCAGATCATCGGCGAGCTCGCCGAGGCGGACGCAGCGAATCTCGATGTGGCGCGGCTGCATTCGGGTGACCCCTCGATCTACAGCGCGCTGGCCGAACAGTGCCGCCGGCTCGACGACCTCGGCATCGGCTACGAGATCGTGCCGGGGGTCCCGGCGTTCGCCGCGGCCGCCGCCGTGCTGGGCCGCGAGCTCACCGTTCCCGGTGTCGCGCAGACGGTCACGCTGTCGCGGGTGGCCACGCTGTCGACGGCGATGCCGCCCGGTGAGGACCTGCAGAGGCTGTCGCAGCCCGGCGCCACGCTGGTGCTGCACCTGGCGGCGGCACAGATCGAGTCGATCGTGCCGCAGCTGCTCTCCGGCGGCTACCGGCCCGAGACACCCTGTGCCGTGGTGGCTTTCGCGACCTGGCCACAGCAGCAGGTGGTCCGCTGCACGCTGGCCGACCTGGCGGGCCAGACGAAGGCGGCGGGCATCACCCGCACGGCGGTGATCGTCGTCGGCGACGTCCTCGCCGCCGAAGGCTTCGCCGACAGCTACCTGTACTCGTCGGGCAGGGTCAGGCGAGGGCGACACTGATGCGGATCCTGCTGCTGGGCGGCACGTCGGAAGCCCGCGCGCTGGCGGCGCGGCTGCATCCGGACGTCGAGGTGATCAGCTCGCTCGCGGGCCGGGTACCCGATCCCGCGCTGCCCGTCGGCGAGGTACGCATCGGCGGTTTCGGCGGTGTCGAGGGATTACGGAACTGGCTGCTCGACAGCGGCGTCGACGCGGTCGTCGACGCCACCCATCCCTATGCCGCCACGATGACCGCGCACGCGGCGACCGCATGCGGCGAGGTGGGCCTGCCGCACCTGGTGCTGGTCCGGCCGGCCTGGCCGCCCGGCGACGCGATGATCGTCGGCAGCGACACCGAGGCAGCGGACGTGGTTGCCGGACAAGGGTTCTCCCGGGTATTCCTGACGACGGGCCGGTCGGGCGCCGCGGCGTTCGCCGGTGCCGACGCGTGGTTCCTGATTCGTGCCGTCACGCCACCCGACGCGCAGGACCTCCCGGTGCGCCATCAGGTGATCCTGTCGCGCGGCCCGTACCGCTACGAGGACGAACTGGCCCTCCTGCGGCAGCACCGCATCGATGCGCTGGTCACCAAGAACAGCGGCGGCTCCATGACGCGGCCGAAGCTGGACGCCGCCGCGGCGCTCGGCATCACCGTGGTGATGGTGGACCGGCCCGCACTGCCCGCTGGCGTGATTACGTGCACCACCGTCGGCGACGCGGTCGCGTGGGTCAGGGCGAGGGACAGGACCTGAGCCCCGCACCGCGGTGATGTCACATTTCGGGCTGCTGCTCGCGTCTGGTGTATATCCGCCGACACCGAACGGAAGGCAGCACGATGAATGACATCCTCATCCTGGGCGCCGGGTACACCGGCATGGCTGCGGCCATGACGCTGGCAGGTCGCATGAAGGGCCGCGACGACGTTCACCTCACGCTGGTCAACCCGCAGGCACGCTTCGTCGAGCGGCTGCGTCTGCATCAGACCGCGTCGGGCGAGACGCTGGCCGATCGTCAGATACCCGATTTCTTGGACGGCACCGCCGTGGACTTCGTCCAAGGCTGGGTGACCGGCATCGATCCCGGCACGCAGACGGTCCGGATCGACGATGCCTTTACGCTGGGCTACGACACCATGATCTATGCGCTCGGCTCGGTTGCCGACACCGCGGCGGTGCCCGGCGTCGACGAATTCGCCTACACGCTGAACAGCGCGCAGGACGCCGGGCTGCTGGCACAACAGTTGACCCGGCTGTCCGAAGGAACCGTTGTCGTGGCGGGAGGTGGACTTACGGGCGTCGAGTCAGCCGCCGAGATCGCCGAGCAGCATCCGGCCCTCGACGTCGTCCTGCTCAGCCGGCAGGTACCCGGATCGATGATGAGCGAGAAGGCTCGTTCCCGGCTGCATGCGGGGCTGGACCGGCTCGGCGTGCGGGTGCGGTCCGGCGTCGACATCGTCAAGGTGATGGCCGACGGCGTCGCGCTCGACGACGGCGAGGTCGTCCGCGCCGAAGCCGTGCTCTGGACGACGGGCGTGCGGGTGTCCCCGCTCGCGGAGGCCGCGGGCCTGCAGGTCGACGACCGGGGCAGGATCGTCACCGACGATGCGCTGCGGTCCGTGTCGCACCCGAACGTGTACGCCGTGGGCGACGCGGCCGCCGTCCGGCAGCGCTACGGCGTCATGCACGGCACCTGCCAGAGCGGTATACCCACAGCTGTGCACGCGGCGTCCTCCATCGCGCGAGTGTTGAAAGGTAAAGAGCCACGGCCCTTCCGCTTCGGCTACGTTCACCAGCCGGTGAGCCTGGGCCGGCACGACGCCGTCATCCAATTCACCCGCGCCGACGACACTCCCGGCCGACTCTACTTGGCCGGGCGGACGGCCGTCGCGTACAAGGAGACGGTGAGCTCGAGCCCATGGTCGACCTTCCGCATCCTCAAGGTCATTCCCGGAGTGGGCGGCTCGACGTGGCGCCGCGGCGGCCGGTTGACGCGATGACCGACGACCAGCAGACGTTCGCCGACCACCGGACCCTGTTGTTCGCGATCGCCTACCGCCTTCTCGGCTCGGCGGCCGACGCCGAGGACGTCGTCCAGGACGCCTGGTTCAAGTGGTCGGCCGACGATCGGTCTCGAGTCGCCGAGCCCAAGGCCTATCTCGCCCGCATCGTCACCAACCTGTCGATGGAGCGACTGCGCTCGACCCGCCGACAGCGCGAAACCTATGTGGGACCGTGGCTTCCCGAGCCGATCCTCACCGACGTCGACGCCGCCGACACCGTCGCCACCAGCGAATCCGTGTCGATGGCGATGCTCGTCGTGCTCGAGACGCTCAGCCCGCTCGAGCGTGCGGTCTTCGTGTTGAAGGACGTGTTCGGTTTCAGTCATGCCGAAATCGCCGGATTCGTCGAGCGTTCGGAGTCGTCCGTACGCCAGGCCGCGCACCGGGCCCGCGAACACGTGCAGGCCCGCCGGCCCCGCTTTCAGGCCGACCGCGAAACGAAACGCGAAGCGACCGAGCGGTTCTTCGCCGCCACCGTGGGCGGTGACATCAACGCGTTGATGGAACTGCTCGCGCCGGATGTCACGTTGTGGACCGACGGCGGCGGCAAGGTGCGTCAGGCGATGCGGCCGATCGTCGGCGCGCAGAACGTGTTCCGCTGGATCTCCGGCAACATCGCGCGACCCTATGAAGGGGTCGAGATCGCCGACATGACGGCAGAACTCGTCGACGTCAACGGCGGTCCCGGCATTGTCATGAGCGGAGCTGGACGCGTCATCGCCACCATCAGTGTCGAGTTGGACGCCGACGGTCGCATCGTGACCGTTCACAACGTGGCGAACCCGGACAAGCTGACCGCCGTCGCCGACGGGGTGAAGAGACTCTGAGCTGACAGTGCGGTTACGGCCGCGGTGCGCTGTGGCGGTTACGAATAGGACCTGATCAGCTCGAGCGTGCCGAGGTCGCGGATGGCGCGGCAACCGCGGCTGAGCATGGCCAGCATCATCTCGTCACCCCGCTCGGTCGACGTCGCGAAGGCGGTGCCCAACGCGACGAGCAGGGGCGCCTGCACGACGCCGAGGCGGTAGTCGGTCCAGCAGGTGTCGAGGTCGTAATCGCTGACCCCGTAACCGATCAGCGCTCGGTGGTAGTGCTCGACGAGGTCCCGCTCGATCTGCGCGCGGACCGTCGGATCGAGGCTGGTGGCGGTGAAGTACGCGAGATCGCGGGCGGGCAGGCCGACGCCGATGGTCTGCCAGTCGACCACGGTGACCCGCGTGCGCTCCGGGTCGAACAGCATGTTGTCGAGGCGGTAGTCGCCGTGCATCAACGCGTAGCGGCCGGGTTCGGCCATCAGCCACGGCGTCACCAGCCCCATCGCGTTGATCAGCGTCTCCTGGTCCTCGGTGCTGATCCATGAGCCGAGTCGGTCGATGACGATGGTGGCGGCCATCTGTGACACGTCGCCGAGGCCCTTGGCCGCGTCGGCGTCGCCGGGCTTGGGCATGACGATCGCGGACAGTTCCGTCCACTCCGGTTTGCACCAGCTGGGACCGTGCAGCCCGGCGAGGGCCTCGACCGCCAGCCGCGCTTCGGTCGGGCTGCACCCGGCGATCTGGTCGCCCTGGACCGCGGGCGCCATATCGGCCAGCAGCAGCACGACGTCGGCGCCGTCGTCGGAGATGTCGTGATGGAAGCTCTTCGGCACCGGAATGCGCATGTGGTCGGCGACCAGCGAGTAGAACTCGACTTCCGACCGGTAGCCCAGCGCGACCCGCTCCCGTACCGCGTCGTCCTGCGCCGACAGCTTGATCGCGAACGAGCCGGGCAGGTCCGTCGCGGCGGCGTACCGTGCCGACACCCGGTACGTCGCCCCGGTCTGACCGGTGCCGATCGGCGTCACGTCGACCGTGTCGACGTCGGCATTCAGCGCCGAGCCCAGCCACGCCGGCGTTACGTCTTCGGGCCCGCGTGGAATGTTCAGGACAGAGGTCACGCGCCGGACGTTAGCACTGTCATCCGCCGCGAGCGCTCACCCTTGTACGGAAATGAGGCTCGAAACCGTACAAGGATGAGCGCTCGCGCCGGGTGGTCCGGGCGTCAGGTGGGGTAGCGCCGCGGCGTGAAGACCCGGTCGCCGTCCTCGGAGTACCACTGCGTCTGCGACGAGCCGATGATCAGCAGGCAGCGCATGTCGACGTCGGCGGGGTCGAGGTCGGCCAGCCGCACGACCGTGACCTGCTCGCGCGGGCCGGACACGTCGCGGCCGATCACCACCGGCGTGCCGGGGTCGCGGTGTTCGAGCAGCAGGTCGCGCATGGCGGCGACCTGCCACGTGCGGCTCTTCGACGCCGGGTTGTAGATGGCCAGCACCAGATCGGCCTCGGCGGCGGCGGTCAGCCGTGCGGCGATCACGTCCCACGGCTTGAGCCGGTCCGACAGGGAGATGACCGCATAGTCGTGACCCAGCGGGGCCCCTACCCGGCTGGCGACGGCCTGCGCGGCGGTCATCGCCGGGATGACGCGCACCGACACGCCGGGCCACTGCTTGGCCTCCTCGAGGACGGCGGTTGCCATGGCGAAGACGCCGGGGTCGCCGGAGGACACCACGGCGACCGCGCGGCCCTGCTGGGCAAGGGTGCACGCCAGCCGGGCGCGGGCCGGTTCGTCGGTGTTGTCGCTGGGATGCCGGCATTGACCGAAGCGGCCGCCGACACGGTCGAGGTAGGGGCCGTAGCCGATCAGGTCGGTGGCGGCGGCCAGCTCGCGGCGGCTCTGCGGGGTCATCCAGTCCGTGTCGCCGGGGCCGAGCCCCACCACCGCGACGCTGCCGGTCGCGGGTTCGTGGCGGGTCCGGCCCGGCAGCATCGCCAGCGAGAAGTACGGCACGGAGCCGTCATCGACCTCGCCCGCGGCCATCACCCGTTGTCGCGACGTGCTGGCCCGCTCGACGTAGAAGGTCTCGTCCAGTCGACCTGCGGCCGAGAGTGCTTCGCGCACAGCGGGATACGAACGGCCGAGCTTGATCATCACGGCGGCGTCGGTGTCGGCGAGCCTGCGCTTGAGCTCGTCGACCGGCAGGGTGCCGGGGAGGATGGTCAGCACCTCGTCGCCCTGGACCAGGGGAGTGGCGACCGCGGCCGACGCGGCGCTGACCGACGTCACCCCGGGCACGATGACGGCGTCGAACCGCTCGGTGAGCCGGGTGTGCATGTGCATGTAGGAGCTGTAGAACAGCGGGTCGCCCTCGGCGAGCAGCGCCACGGTGCGGCCGGCGTCCAGGTGGGCGGCGATGCGGTCGGCGGACTCACGGTAGAAGTCCTCCATCGCCCCGGTGTAGCCGTCGGGGTGGTCGGTGGTCTCGGTGGTGACGGGGTAGACCAGATGCTCCTCGATCTGGCCGGGCCGCAGATACGGTTCGGCGATCCCGCGCGCGATGCTCCTGCCGTGCCGCGCGCTGTGGTAGGCCACCACGTCGGCCTCGGCGATCACCCGCGCCGCCTTGACGGTGACGAGTTCGGGATCACCGGGGCCCAGCCCGACGCCCCAGAGAGTTCCGCGCTCGCTCATTCTTCTTCCGTGGCAATCGCATTCACGGCCGCGGCGGCCATCGCGCTGCCGCCGCGGCGACCGGTCACGACGAGATAGGACATCCCGCGGGGCCGGTCGATGAGCTCCTGCTTCGACTGCGCCGAGCCGACGAAGCCGACCGGGCCGCCGAGCACCGCCGCCGGGGTGGGTGCGCCGTCGTCGATCAGCTCGAGCAGCCGGAACAGCGCGGTCGGTGCGTTGCCGATCGCCAGCACGGCCCCGCCGAGCCGATCCGCCCACAGGTCGACCGCGGCCGCCGAGCGGGTGGTGCCGAGTCGGGCGGCCAGTTCGGGGGCGCGGGCGTCGGCGACCAGGGAGACGACGTCGTTGGCGGCGGGCAGCCGCGAGCGGGTGATGCCGGCGGCGACCATCGAGGAATCGCAGAGCACCGGCGCTCCTGCGGCCAGTGCGGCATGGGTCTTGGCCACCACGTCGTCGCTGTAGGCCACCTGCCCGGCGACGTCGACCTGCCCGCACGTGTGGATCAGCCGGACCACTACGCGGGCCACATCGGCGGGGAAGCGCGCCAGATCGGCCTCGGCGCGAATCGTCGCGAACGACTGGCGGTAGATCTCGGCGCCGTCGCGGATGTAGTCGAGCACCCGCTCACCCTACGGGGGAGTCACACGCGGCCGATATCCGTCTCCGGTAGCCACCAGCACGTCACCGGCGGGCGGGCTGCCGCAGGCGCGATCGCAGCCGACGAAGTGGCGGTGACCGGTGGACGGTTCGTCGAGCATCGCCGCCGCGTCGGCGCGCACATCGGCCGCCGAGCGTTCGCAGCCCGGGCTGCCGGTACACGCGCTGACCGACAGCCACGGCGAGTTCTCGTCGAACACCAACCCCAGCGGTGCGAGCACCCGCAGGCTGACGTCCGCTACGCCCTCGTCGAGATCGAAGACCAAGACCGACCGCCACGGCGTGATCACCATCGGCGCCCCGATCGCGGCGAGGAACTCCGCCGTGCGGGCCGGCAGCACCCCGAGCGGAACCGCGGCGCCCAGCGCAATGTGGCCGTCGTTCTGCTGAATCCAGCCGACGGGCGGGCGCACCACCGGTTCCCATGTCGTGCCACTGCGCTCGGTGGCCGTCAGGCCGGTGAGCAACGGCGCATGGTCGTCGAGTTCGCTTACCCGCCAAGCATTCCCCCGTGTTTCGGCGAAGCGCTGCGCCACCTCGGTCAGCGTCGGCGCGGCCGCCGACAGCGGCAGCCGGACGCCGGTGTCGCGGCCGCCAAGCAGCAGCGCGGCCGTATCGCCGGCGACGTGCACTCCGACGTCGGCGCCGAGTCCGGAGATGTCGCCCCGGCCATCGTCGATGCCGAACAGGAACCGGCCGGGCAACCCGGCCAGGCCGGGCTCGGCGCGGATGGCGCCGTCGAGGTCGGTCACCAGGGCGCGGACGTCGGGCGCCGTGCCGACCCGGCCGGACAGCGGCGACGCGACGATGTTGCGGACCCGTTCGTGGGTCGGCGACGGCAGCAGGCCGGCCGCGGCGACCGCTTCGGCGACCGCGGCGGCGTAGCCGTCGTGGATGCCGCGGATCTGGACGTTGCCGCGCGAGGTGAGTTCGAGTGTGCCGGTGCCCCACTCTGTCGCCGCCCCCGCCAGCGCCTGCAGCTGAGCGGCGGTGATCACGCCGCCCGGCAGCCGGATCCGTGCCAGTGCGCCGTCGGCCGCCCGGTGCACCTGCAGAGCACCGGGGCAGGCGTCTCGAGCGCGTGTCCTGGCCACCGACCCACGGTACGCCCGGGTTGCTGAGGCATACGGGGGCGGACCGTGTCGCCCGCGGCGGCGGTTGGGGCCTGCGCAAGTGATCCACCTGCGTAGATGGCCCGTGTTAACCACGAACACAGGTAGTCCGGTACGCGTGTGTCATGTTTCACCGCGGCCGTAGCTTCGCCTCATCAGCATCCGGCGCGACCGGACACAGATGGTGGGAGATCGACATGAACGACGTCACGACGACGGTCCGGCCGTCACCGGCAACCGCACTTCCGCAGGCCGCCGGCGAGCCGACCCTGATCACCGAACAGCAGCTGCTGTTCGCCACGGCGGCGGCCGTCGCTTCGCCGCCGGTGCGGCCCCGCCGGTGGGCGGCCGCGTTCTGCGGCACGGTTCGTGGCCTGGTCGAGAGCCCGGCCACGCCCGCGCGCAGGCACAACCCGCGGCGGTACGCGTACCTCGAGGTGGCCTTGATGTCGCGGGAGATGCACCGGCTGTAGTCAGCCGGCCAGCGGGACGGGAGCGACCACCTGCGAGTACCGCGACGCGTCTCCGGCGACGGCGTCGCGGTGGTCTCATCGGGCAGCGTCGCGTCGGCGAAAGCGGATTCGGTCGACGCCCACGTCGTCGTCCCGCCGGGAAGCGTAATCGCCCGCAGGATCGAGTCTTTCGGGATTCGATCGACGAACGTGACGTCGGTGTGCCAGCTGTTGGCCGTGTCGTAGCGGGAGTCGATGGGCAGCAGTCGTTCACCGCGCGACGTCACCGTCGGATGCGCGGTGGTGGGCGGCCGAGGCCGTCGTCGTCGACGTCGTGTTGAGCGCGGAAGAAGACCACCTTGTGTTCGAGCAGGGCGGCGAGATCGATGCCCTCGATTCGGGCGCCGATGTGGGCCTTCTTCGAAGCGCATCCGCAGATAGCCGAGGTGACCGCGCCGGTGACGGCGGCGCTGACCAACGACGCGATCATCGAGCTGAACAAGCAGGTGGACGTCGAGGGCCGTGATCCCAGCGTGGTTGCCCGCGACTGGATGGTGAAGATGGGGTTCGTCACCGGGGGCTAGCCCCGAATCGGCGAACACGTCAATCAAGCCCGCTGCGCGGCGTACGGTTTCGCCAAGGCGAGGGGGTTGCCGTGGCTCAGGAGCGCACCGTGACAGTAGCCATCATCGGCGCCGGTATGTCGGGCCTGTGCATGGCGGCCAAGCTGCAGGACGCCGGCATCGACACGTTCACCGTCTTCGAGGCGGCCGACGACGTCGGCGGGACCTGGCGCGACAACACCTATCCGGGTCTGAGCTGCGACGTACCGTCCCGGTTCTACTCGTACTCGTTTCGTCCGAACCCCGACTGGTCGCACGTGTACTCGCCCGGCCCGGAGATCCACGATTACTTCCGGCAAGTGGCCGACGAGCGGGGACTCCGGGCGCATATCAAGTTCGGTACCGAAGTCACCGCGGCGCGGTACGAGCACGGCCGCTGGTGGGTGACGACGAGTCTGGGCACCGAGCCCTTCGACGTCGTCGTCACCGCGACGGGCGTGCTGCGGATACCCCGGTACCCGGACATCCCCGGAGCCGAGACGTTCGCGGGACCGAGCTTTCACTCGGCCCGCTGGGATCATTCGGTTCGTCTGCAGGACAAGCGGATCGGGCTGATCGGGACCGGCTCGACGGGTGTGCAGATCACCGCAGAGCTCGGCGGGAAGGTGCGTGGGCTCACGGTTTTCCAGCGCACGGCGCAGTGGGTGCTGCCGATGCCGAACCCGCGGTATGCCCGGCGCACCGGCGCTGTGATGCGGCGCTTCCCCCGTCTCAACCGGATGGCTTATCGATTCTGGCAGGCCTTCTTCGAGCGAGGACTGGCCCGCGCGGTGATCGAACCCTGCTGGCAACGCCGCTTGGTGTCGGCGATCTGCCGCTGGAATCTGCGGCTCTCGGTGCGCGATCCCGAACTGCGCGGCCGGCTGACCCCCGACTACCACCCGATGTGCAAGCGGCTGGCCATGTCCGCGCGCTTCTACCGGGGCATCCAACAGCCCGGCGTCGAGTTGGTCACCGACGCGATCGACCACATCGAGCCCAGCGGTGTCGTCACGGCGGACGGGACATTGCACGAGCTGGATCTCCTCGTGTTCGCAACGGGTTTCGACACCCACGCCTATGTTCGCCCAGTCGAACTCGTCGGCGCGAACGGGCTCACGCTGGAGCAGGCCTGGTTCGACGGGCCGCAGGCCTACCGCTCGGTGGCGGTTCCGGGCTTCCCGAACCTGTTCATGCTGATCGGTCCGCACTCGCCGGTCGGCAACCAGTCGCTGGTGATGATCGCCGAGACCCAGGCGGATTTCGTGATGTGGTGGATCGGCCAGATGCGCGACGGCAGGGTGCTCGCCACCATGCCGACCGAAGAAGCGACGAAGGCCTACAACGAACGCATGAAAGCGGCCATGCCGCAAACCGTTTGGATGACCGGGTGCAGGAGCTGGTATCTGGGACAGGACGGGTTCCCGGAATTGTTCCCCTGGAAGCCCGTTCGCCACCGGGAACTGCTTGCCACGCCGGAGCCGGCCGATTTCGAGGTTCAGACCGCTCGGGTGTGACCATCGCCACATCGACGTGGGTAGTGATCCGTGCCACACAAGATCCCCTATTCGGGGCGTTTCGGTCGTACGTTCCTCCTAACTGCACGCGTGTGCAGTAAGCGAGTTACGGAAGGAACAACGATGTTCGAACTCGTCATTTTCGGTGTCCTGCTCGTCGTGCTGATTGCCGCGCTCGGCCTGCCCTACCCGCAGAGCACGTACGGCCGCTGGAACCGGCGCTGACCTCGCGCGCCGCGACCGTGCGCCAAGTGCTGAGATCTCGCGGCGTGTCGTGTGCAGACGCACGGTCGCGGAACGGGGTGCGGGGCGTGGGGTAGGAATGGTGGGTGGCTCAGCCCAGCACCCCCACCGTCTTGTTGCTGTCGACGTCCGACACCGACCTGATCACCGCCCGCTCCAGCGGAGCGGCCTACCGGTGGGCGAACCCGTCGCGGCTGGTCGACGGTGAACTCACCGAGTTGCTGGCCGGGGCCGACATCGCCGTGGTGCGCATTCTCGGCGGCTATCGCGCCTGGGACGAGGGCATCGACGCGGTCGTCGCCAGCGGTGTGCCGACGGTGGTGGTCAGCGGTGAGCAGGCGCCGGACGCCGATCTGATGGGGCATTCGACCACCCCGGCCGGCGTCGCGCTGCAGGCGCACGTCTACCTGGCGCAGGGCGGCGTGGCCAACCTGCGCCAACTGCACGCGTTCCTGTCCGACACGCTGCTGATGACGGGGTTCGGCTTCGGCCCGCCGGAGTCGACGCCGAACTGGGGCGTCGGGCAGCGCAGCGGCCACGGGGACGGCCCGACCGTGGCGGTGCTGTACTACCGCGCCCAGCACCTGGCGGGCAACACCGCCTACGTGGACGCGCTGTGCGACGCCATCGAGAACGCGGGCGGCCGCGCCCTGCCGGTCTACTGTGCGTCTCTGCGGACCGCCGACGTCGAACTGCTCGACCTGCTCGGCACCGCCGACGCGCTGGTGACCACCGTGCTGGCCGCAGGCGGTGCCACCCCGGCCACCGTCTCGGCGGGCGGCAACGACGACGGCTGGAACGTGGCCCACCTGGCCGCGCTGGACGTCCCGATCCTGCAGGGCCTGTGCCTGACGAGTTCGCGCGCGCAGTGGGCGGCCAACGACGACGGGCTGTCCCCGCTCGACGTCGCCACCCAGGTCGCCGTTCCCGAGTTCGACGGCCGAATCATCACCGTGCCCTTCTCGTTCAAGGAGATCGACGACGAGGGGCTGATCTCTTACGTCCCGGACCCGGAGCGGTGCGCGCGTGTCGCGGGGCTGGCGGTGCGGCATGCCCGCCTGCGCGGCATCGCCGCCGAGCGCAAGCGGGTCGCCGTGGTGTTCTCGGCCTACCCGACCAAGCACGCCCGCATCGGCAACGCCGTCGGGCTGGACACCCCGGCGAGCGCGGTCAGGCTGCTGCACGCCATGCGCGAGCACGGGTACCGCGTCGACGACGTCCCGGGCCTGGAAGCCGGCGATGGTGACGCGCTGATCCACGCGCTGATCGAGCAAGGCGGTCAGGACGCCGACTGGCTCACCTCCGGACAGCTCGAAGGCAATCCGATTCGCTTGTCCGCCAAAGACTATCGCGCATGGTTCGCCACCCTGCCCGCCGAGTTGACCGACGCGATCGTCGAACACTGGGGCCCACCGCCCGGCGACCTGTTCGTCGATCGCAGCGCCGACCCCGACGGCGAGATCGTGATCGCCGCGCTGCAGGCGGGCAACGTCGTATTGATGGTGCAGCCGCCGCGCGGATTCGGCGAGAACCCCGTTGCGATCTACCACGATCCGGACCTGCCGCCCAGCCACCATTATCTGGCCGCGTACCACTGGGTCGACGAGAAGTTCGGCGCGGACGCCGTCGTGCACCTCGGCAAGCACGGCAACCTGGAGTGGCTGCCGGGCAAGACGCTGGGCATGTCGGCGGCGTGCGGATCGGACGCCGCGCTGGGCGACCTGCCGCTGATCTACCCGTTCCTGGTCAACGACCCGGGGGAGGGCACGCAGGCCAAGCGCCGTGCGCACGCCACCCTCGTCGACCACCTGATCCCGCCGATGGCCCGTGCCGAGAGCTACGGCGACATCGCGCGGTTGGAGCAACTGCTCGACGAGCACGCGACCGTCTCGGCGCTGGACCCGGGCAAGCTGCCCGCGATCCGCCAGCAGATCTGGACCCTGATGCGGGCCGCGAAGATGGACCACGATCTCGGGCTCGACGAACGCCCCGAGGAGGACTCGTTCGACGACATGCTGCTGCACGTCGACGGCTGGCTGTGCGAGATCAAGGACGTCCAGATCCGCGACGGGCTGCACATCCTCGGCGAGAAGCCCACGGACGAGGACGAACTCGACCTCGTGCTGGCGGTGCTGCGGGCCCGCCAACTGTTCGGCGGCGAGCAGTCGGTGCCGGGCCTGCGCCAGGCGCTCGGGCTGGCGGAGGACGGTAGCGACGACCGCGCCGCCGTCGACGCCGCGGAGGGGCAGGCGCGCGCACTCGTCGGGGCGCTGCAGGATTCGGGGTGGGACCCAGCCGCCGTCGATGCGCTGACCGGCAACGCCGACGTCGCCGCCGTGCTGCGGTTCGCCGCCACCGAGGTGGTGCCCAGGCTGGCGGGCACCGCCGACGAGATCCCGCAGATTCTGCGCGCGCTCGACGGCCGGTTCATCACCGCAGGCCCGTCGGGGTCACCGCTGCGCGGTCTGGTCAACGTGCTGCCCACCGGTCGCAACTTCTACTCCGTCGACCCCAAGGCCGTGCCGTCGCGACTGGCGTGGGAAACCGGTGTGGCGATGGCCGATTCGCTGCTGGCCCGCTACCGCGACGACTACGGCGACTGGCCGCGGTCGGTCGGTCTCTCGGTGTGGGGCACGTCGGCCATGCGCACCTCCGGCGACGACATCGCCGAGGTGCTCGCGCTGCTGGGCGTGCGGCCGGTGTGGGACGAGGCGTCGCGGCGCGTCGTCGACCTCGAGCCCATCGCCCTGACCGACCTCGGCAGGCCGCGCATCGACGTCACGGTGCGCATCTCGGGCTTCTTCCGCGACGCGTTCCCGCACGTCGTCACCATGCTCGACGACGCCGTCACACTCGTCGCGGGCCTCGACGAAGCCGACGAGGACAACTACGTGCGCGCTCACGCCCAGGCCGACCTCGCCGACCACGGCGACCAACGGCGCGCCACCACAAGGATTTTCGGCTCCAAACCGGGCACCTACGGCGCGGGCCTGCTGCAGTTGATCGACAGCCGTAACTGGCGCGACGACGCCGACCTCGCCGAGGTGTACACGGCCTGGGGCGGGTTCGCCTACGGGCGCGGCCTCGACGGGGCCGCCGCCAGCGCCGACATGAGCCGGCAGTACCGCCGGATCGCCGTCGCGGCCAAGAACACCGACACCCGCGAACACGACATCGCCGACTCCGACGACTACTTCCAGTACCACGGCGGCATGGTCGCGACGGTGCGCGCGCTGACCGGGCAGTCGCCCGCGGCCTACATCGGCGACAACACCCGCCCCGACGCCGTGCGCACGCGCACGCTGTCCGAGGAGACCACCCGCGTGTTCCGCGCCCGGGTGGTCAACCCGCGGTGGATCACCGCGATGCGCAGGCACGGCTACAAGGGTGCGTTCGAGATGGCCGCGACGGTGGACTACCTGTTCGGTTACGACGCGACCGCGGGGGTGATGGCCGACTGGATGTACGAGCGGTTGTCGGCCGAGTACGTGCTCGACGAGGAGAACCGCAAGTTCATGGCCGAGTCCAACCCGTGGGCGTTGCACGGCATGGCCGAGCGGTTGCTGGAGGCCGCCGACCGCGGCATGTGGGCCGCACCGGAGAAAGCCACGCTCGACGGCCTGCGGCAGGTGCTGCTGGAGACCGAGGGCGACCTAGAGGGCTGACCCGGTGTCGATGCAAGGTCGATGCAGCCGGGTGTCAGCCGCTAAGTTGGTGGCGTGCCTGTCACCTTCGCCGACGTCGCGAAATCCGAGTACGTCCTGTTGACCACGTTCACCAAGGACGGCAGGCCCAAGCCGACACCGATCTGGGCGGTGCCCAGGGGCGACGGCCTGGTGGCCATCACGCAGGAGAAGTCGTGGAAGGTCAAGCGGATCCGCAACACGCCGCGGGTGACCATCGCGGTCTGCGACCGGCGCGGCAACGCCAAGGGTGAGCCGGTGGAGGCCGTCGCCGCGGTGCTCGACAAGTCGGCCAACGGCGCCACCTACGACGCGATCGGTAAGCGCTACGGCCTGCTGGGCAAGACGTTCAACTTCTTCTCGAAGCTGCGCGGCGGCATGGACAACAACGTGACCCTCGAGATCAAGGCGGTATGACGGTGTCACCGACGTTCAAAGACGTCTACGGCGAGAAGTACCTGCTGCTCACCACGTTCACCAAGGACGGACGGCCCAAGCCGACCCCCGTCTGGGGTGTGCCCGACGGCGACAAGCTGGTCATCATCACCGACGACGGGTCGTGGAAGACCAAGCGCATCAACAACACCCCGCGGGTCACGATCCAGAAGTGCGGGGTGCTCGGCAAGCCGAAGGGCGAACCGGTCGAGGCCGTCGCGCGCAATCTGCCCAAGTCCGAGACCCGCCGGGTCTTCGAGATGGTGACCAGGCGCTACTGGTGGCACGCGTGGTGGTGGATCCCGCAGGCGCTGGTACGCGGCGGCATCGACAAGGTGCATTCGGCCATCGAGGTGACGGCGGCGTCCGCCTAATCCGCAGCGGCCAGGTGCTCGCCGAAGAACGAGAACACGCGCTTCCACGCGTCGTCGGCGGCGGCCTCGTTGTAGCCGAAGCCGGTGATCCGGAGCAGCGGTTGGCCCGGCAGCTTGTTGGCGAAGCTGTGCCCGGCGTCCGGATAGGTCTTGATGTCCGCCGCGATGCCCTTGGCCTCGACCACATTGCGCAGTTTGTCGGCGGCGCCGATCCCGATCGGGTCGCGGCGGCCGAAGCTGGCGACGATCGGGCACGCGCCGTCGAGCGTCTCGGACAGTGACCGGGGCAGCGGCGTGCCGTAGAACGGCGCCGATGCGCCGAAACCCTTGGGCGACATGACCAATGCGAACTGCCCGCCCATGCAGAAGCCCGCGATACCGACCGCGCCGGTGCACTCCGGCATGGCCAACACGTGATCGCGGGCGGCCATGATGTCGTCGAGGGCGCGGCCGCGTTTGGTGAGCAGTTCCCGGAACACGCGTCTGATGCAGCGGGCCCGCCCGCCGCGTGAGTACAGGTTCGGCGAGATCGCGATGAAGCCGGCCGCGGCGACGCGCGCCGATATCGCCTCGTTGTCCGGCGCGTACCCGATCGCGTCGTGCACCACCACCACCGCAGGAAAGGGGCCGGCTCCGTCCGGGATGCCGAGCAACGCGTCGATGGGGCCGTCGGGGGTGTCGATCTGGATTCTCGCCACGTGGTCAATCTACGGAACCCAGCGGGGCGGCCCGAACGTTTAGCCCGTATGGCGATGCGGCTGTTCCTGCTCTACGTGGTCACCGAGCTCGCGGTCGTCGTGGCGCTGGCCTCGACGATCGGACTGGGCTGGACGCTGCTCGCGGTGCTGGGGACCTTCGTGGTCGGGCTGGCGCTGGCCGGATCGCAGATCAAGCGGCACATCCGCCGATTGCGGTCGGGTCTGACCGCCTCGAGCGTGCACGGTGCGGCCACCGACAGCGTGCTGGTGGCACTCGGCACGGTGCTCGTCGTGATCCCGGGGCTGGCCAGCTCCGTGGCGGGCGCGTTGTTGCTGTTGCCGCCGACCCGGGCGGCGGCCCGGCCGCTGGTCACGGCGCTGGCCGCGCGGCGGATGCCGCTGATCACGGCCGGTGTCGCGGGCTTCGGCGCGGCCAGGACCCGCCGCGACTACATCGACGGCGAGGTCGTCGACGTGGTCGACGTCGACCAGCCGGCCTTGGAGCGCACGGCCCGCGCCGATGAGGGGCATGAGAACCTCCCGTAGGTGACGACGCTTCTGCTCAACGGGCGCATCCACAGCCCGGCCATGCCCGACGCCACCGCACTCGCGGTGCGGGACGGCATCGTCGCGTGGTTGGGCAACGACGACGTCGGCCGCGCGCAGTACCCGGACGCGCAGATCACCGACCTCGGCGGCGCGTTCGTCGCCCCCGCCTTCGTCGACAGCCACCTCCACCTGACCGGCACCGGGCTCACCATCGCCGGGCTGGACCTGCGGCCGGCCACCTCGCTGCGGCACTGTCTTGACCTGCTCGCCGAGCACGTCCGCGCGCATCCCGAGGAGCCGGTGTGGGGCCATGGCTGGGACGAGTCCGACTGGCCCGAACGCACCCCGCCCAGCACCGACGACCTCGACGCCGTGGTGGGCGACCGGCCCGCTTACCTGGCGCGCGTCGACGTGCACTCGGCGGCCGCGTCGAGCGTGCTGCGCCGGCTGGCGCCCGAGTTGCCCGGGGCCGCGGGCTACCAGCCGCAGCTACCGCTGACCGCCGCCGCGCACCACCTGGTGCGGGCCGCCGCCCGCGACCGGCTGACCGCCGACCAACGCCACCGCGCCCGGACGGCCGCCCTGGACGCCGCGGCGGGCATGGGCATCGTCGCGGTCTGCGAATGCGCCGGACCCGACATCGGCGGGCTCGGCGACTGGGACGAGATCCGCGCCATCGACCACGGCGTCGAGGTCGTCGGTTACTGGGGAGAGCCCGTCGCCGACGCCGACCAGGCGCGGGCGCTGATCGAGCGGACCGGCGCCCGCGGCCTGGCCGGTGACCTCTTCGTCGACGGGGCGCTGGGCTCGCGCACGGCCTGGCTGTATCGGCCGTACGCCGACGCGCCGGAGTGTGTCGGCAACAGCTACCTCGACGGCGAGGCGATCGGCGGCCCACCTGCGGGCCTGCACCCAGGCCGGCGTCGCGGCCGGCTTCCACGTCATCGGCGATGCGGCGGTCAGCGCGGTCGTCGACGCGCTCGCCGGCGTCGTCGAGACGTTCGGCGCGCCCGCGGTCGCCCGCTGCGGCCACCGGCTCGAGCACCTCGAGATGATCACCGAGGACCAGGCGCGCCTGCTGGGCGCCTGGGGCGTGTTCGCCAGCATGCAACCGAACTTCGACGCGCGGTGGGGCGGCGAGACCGGCATGTACGCCCAGCGCCTCGGCGCCGAACGCGCCAAATCGTTGAACCCCTTCGCGCTGTTAGCATCCCATGGCGTGCCACTCGCCTTCGGCTCCGACAGCCCGGTCACCGGGATGAACCCGTGGGCGACCGTGCGCGCGGCGGCCCGGCACCGGACGCCCGGCAGCGCCATCTCGCCGCGTGCGGCGTTCGCGGCGCTCACCCGCGGCGCCTGGCGGGCGGCGGGCGTGCGCGACGGCGTGGCGGGCACCCTGGTACCCGGCGCGCCCGCGTCGTACGCCGTCTGGGAGGTCGACGAGCTGGAGGTCAGCGCCCCAGCCGATGCGGTGCAACGATGGTCGACCGACCAGCGTTCGCGCGTGCCCGCGCTGCCGCGCCTCGACGGTGCGCCGCCTCGGTGCAGGCAGACGGTCCATCGGGGTGTCGCCATCCATGGGTGAGTCTCCCGTCGACGACGACACCGCGGCGCCCGGCCGGTCGGCGCGGTCGCGACAGGCCGTGGTGGCCCGGTTACCGCAACTCGGGGTTGCCATCCTCGCCGGGGTGGTGCTGTGCCTGAGCTTCCCGCCGTTCGGCTGGTCGTATCTGGCGTTCGTCGCGTTCGCGTTGCTGGTGTGGGTGCTGACACGCGAAACCACAACCGTTGCAGGGGGATTCGGATACGGCTTTCTCTTCGGTGCGGCGTTCTACCTGCCGCTGCTGCCGTGGGTGGGGTCGTTCGTCGGGCCCGTGCCGTGGATCGGCTTGGCGTTGGTCGAGGCGCTGTTCCCGGCGTTGTTCGCCGCCGCGGCGGTAATCGTCCGGCGGCTGCCGGGGTGGCCACTGTGGTTCGCGGGCCTGTGGTCGGTGCAGGAGTGGCTGAAGGCGACCGTGCCGTTCGGCGGCTTCCCCTGGGGCAACGTCGCGTTCAGCCAGACCGAGGGAGCGTTGCGGTCCATCACGCAAATCGGTGGCGCGCCGCTGCTGTCCTTCGCGGTGGCGTTGGTCGGGTTCAGTGCGGCGGCAATCGTTTTCGAGGTCGTGCAATGGTGGCGGGGCGACGCCGAGGAGAACTCCGCACCGCCCGCGGTGGTGCTGCCGGGCGTGTGCATCGCTGCGGTGCTGCTCGTCACCGCGCTGACGTGGCCGCATGTCCGCCAGTCCGGAGTCGGCGCCGGCGACGACCAGTCGATCACCGTGGCCGTCGTGCAGGGCAACGTGCCGCGACTGGGCCTGGACTTCAACGCCCAACGACGGGCCGTGCTCGACAACCACGTGAACGAGACGATGCGGCTGGCCCAGGACGTCCGCGCGGGCCGGGCGTCGCAACCGAGGTTCGTCATCTGGCCGGAGAACTCGTCGGACATCGATCCGCTGGACAACCCGGATGCCCGCGAACTGATCTCGTCGGCGGCGACGGCCATCAACGCGCCGATCCTGGTCGGCGGCGTAGTGGCCGCACCGGGCAACAGCCCGCAGAACCCCGTGTCGACGAACTCGGTGATCGTGTGGAACCCGGGCAGCGGCCCGGCCGATCGCCACGACAAGCAGATCGTGCAGCCGTTCGGCGAATATCTGCCGTGGCGCAGCTTCTTCAGCCATCTGTCGCCGTATGCGGAGCGGGCGGGCTACTTCATGCCGGGCGACGGCACCGGGGTGGTGCAGGCGGCGGGTGTGCCGGTCGGCGTCACCACATGCTGGGAGGTGATCTTCGACCGGGCGCCCCGCGAATCGGTCCGCAACGGGGCGCAACTGCTCACCGTGCCCGCGAACAACGCCACGTTCACCGAGGCGATGAGCGAACAGCAGCTCGCGTTCGCCCGACTGCGCGCCGTCGAGCACGACCGGTACGTGGTCGTGGCGGGGACGACGGGGATCAGCGCCGTCATCGCCCCCGACGGCCGTGAACTGGCCCGCACCGCGTTCTTCGAGCCCGCCTACCTCGACGGCGCGGTGCGGCTGAAGACCCAGCTCACCGTCGCGACGCGGTTCGGTCCGCTCGTCGAGGGACTGCTGATCATTCTCGGCATCGGGAGTGTGACCGCCGCAATACTGCACAATGGGACCTTTGTGCGTCGTCGAACCGGCGGCGACAAAGACAGAGGAGCTACATGACCACGGGCCACGGGCCGGGAGAACGCCCAAGCCAGCGCACGCTGGTCATCATCCCCACCTACAACGAGCGGGAGAACCTGCCGTTGATCGTCGGACGCGTCCAGCAGGCGCGTCCGGACGTGCACATCCTGGTCGTCGACGACGGCAGCCCCGACGGAACGGGCCAGTTGGCCGACGAACTGGCCCTCGCCGACCCGGACCGCGTGCACGTGATGCACCGCACCGCCAAGGGCGGCCTGGGCGCCGCGTACCTGGCGGGTTTCGCGTGGGGGCTGGGCCGCGAGTACTCCGTGCTGGTCGAGATGGACGCCGACGGCAGCCACCCGCCCGAACAGCTCTACCGCCTGCTCGACGCGGTCGACGGCGGCGCCGACCTGGTGATCGGCTCGCGGTATGTGGACGGGGGAGAGGTTCGCAACTGGCCGCGCCGGCGCATGGTGCTGTCCCGCACGGCCAACGGCTACTCGCGGATCCTGCTCGGCGTGAACATCCACGACATCACCGCCGGTTACCGCGCCTACCGGCGCGAGGTGCTCGAGAAGATCGACCTGACCGCGGTCGACTCGAAGGGCTACTGCTTCCAGATCGATCTGACCTGGCGCACCATCAACGACGGGTTCGTCGTCGTCGAGGTGCCGATCACCTTCACCGAGCGTGAGTTCGGCCAGTCCAAGATGAGCGGCTCCAACATCCGCGAGGCCCTGTTCAAGGTGGCGGAGTGGGGGATCCGCGGGCGGCTGGATCGCGCCCGCGGAGCCGGCGTCACGCGCTGAGCCGCAAGATCAGCCGCGACGGCGGGCCTTGATGATGTCGAGGCGCTCCTTGAGCAGTTCGTCGAGCTCCTCGACCGAGCGGCGCTCCAGCAGCATGTCCCAGTGGGTGCGTGGCGGCTTGGTCTTCTTCGGCTCGGGCGCGTCGCCCTCGATCAGGGTGCCTTCCATGCCGTTGCGGCACAGCCAGGCGTGGGGGATCTCGGCGTCGTCGGCGAACGGGACGTCGAACTCCTCACCGTTGTCGGTGCGGTAGCGGGCGACCTGACGCGGCGCCAAGTCGTGGTTGCGGTCCGTCTCGTAGCTCACGGCTCCGAGGCGACTACCCCTCAAGACACGATCAGCCATCGTCAACACTCCTCGATTGATTTGGTCTGCGATAAACAACGCAGCAACACGCCGCACAGTTCCCGACTCGACCGTTGATGATACCGGGAATCGCGGGTCCCTCGGTTTACAGTCACGTCCGTGGCGCGCCGACTTCGTCCCCAGTCCTGCCGGTGGTGCGGCCGCGAAGTCGCCGATGTGGGGCTGGGCAGGCGCCGCCAGTACTGCAGGCAATCCTGCCGCCAGCGCGCCTACGAACAACGCTCCCAGATCCGGGGCACCACCGTCGCCCCTGATGCGGTGGTGCTCAGCGCCGAGGAGGCCGCCGAGCTCTCCGACCGCGTCTACCAGGTCAGATGCGCCGCCGAGGACGTCGCGACCGCGGTGGACGAGGGCGCCGCACCCGACGAGTTGCGGGTTCTGTGCGATGCGCTGATGAGGGCGGCCAAGGCCGCCGACGGATGGAGATGATTTCGAACCCTCGCGGGCGCTGACTCGTCGTTACGATGACCAGCAACAACCTGCGCGATGGGACCGTCCGTGACCCTCTCCACCCCAGAGTCTTCTGCCTTCAGGCCCGCGACCGGCGTCTGGCGCTTCGACTCGTTCGTGCTGGACACCCAGCGTTACGAACTGCGGTCCGGACGCGACGTGATCCGCGTCGAGCCACAGGTGTTCGACGTGCTGACCCAGTTGGTCAGCAACCACCAGCGGTTCGTCTCCAAGGAGGAGTTGTTCGACTCCGTGTGGGGTGGCCGCTTCGTCGGTGAGGCCGCCTTGACGAGCCGCATCAAGGCGGCGCGTCGGGCGCTCGGCGACGACGGGGAGTCCCAGCGCTACATCCGCACCGTGCGCGGCCGCGGCTACCAGTTCGTCGGCACCGTGCTCGACGGCACGCAGCCCGAGGCGCCCGCCGAACCGGCGGAGCCCGCCGAACCGCCGCCGCCCCGCCAGCACATCGCCTTCTGCCGTGCCGCCGACAATGTGCGGCTCGCCTACGCGGTCGCCGGCGACGGCCCGCCGCTGGTGCGTGCGGCGAACTGGATGACCCATCTCGGCTACGACATCGAAAGCCCGGTGTGGCGGCACTGGGTCCGCGACCTGTCCGCCAAGTACCGTTTCATCCGCTACGACGAACGCGGCTGCGGCCTGTCCGATTGGGACGCTACGGACTTCACGTTCGAGGACTGGGTCACCGATCTGGAGTCGGTGGTGGAGGCGCTCGGGCTGGAGCGCTTCCCTCTGCTCGGTGTCTCACAGGGCGGTGCGGTCGCCATGGCCTACGCCGCTCGGCACCCGGAGCGGGTCAGCCACCTGGTGCTCTGCGGGGCGTACGCCCGCGGGCGCGCGGTGCGAGCGGTCGGCGACGACGAAAAGCGCGCCGCTGCACTGGATCTGGAGCTGGCCCGGGTGGGTTGGGGCCGCGACGACCCGGCCTTCCGGCAGGTGTTCGCCGCGCAGTTCCTGCCCGACGGCACTCGGGCCGACTGGGCCGCGTTCGACCAATTGCAGCGCCGCACCACCTCGCCGGAGAACGCCGTGCGGTTCCTCGAGGAGTTCGGCCGGATCGACGTTCGCGACCTGGCCCGCGAAGTGTCCTGCCCGACGCTGATCATGCATTCCCGCGACGACCATCGCGTCCCGATGCGGTTCGGCGAGGAACTGGCGTCGTTGATCGGTGATTCGCGGTTGGTGGCGCTGGCGAGCAAGAACCACCTGCTGACCGCGACCGAGCCGGCGTGGCAGGTGTTCTGCGCCGAACTCGACGCCTTTCTCGCGGTGTGACGACTATTTGATCCCCACCACCATCGCGTCGTGGCCGACGAGGTGTTCGACGTAGCTGTGTTTGAAACCCGCGTCGGCCATCCACTGACGACAGTCCGCGCCGGTGAAGTCGGAGCCGAGTCCTTCGATGAGCATGTTGAGGCTCATCAGCAGTCCGAATGCGTTCTCGCGCCGGTCATCGTCGATGAGCGCCTCATGCACGATGAGAGCACCCCCGCTCGGTAGCGCGTCGTACGCCTTGTCCAGCAGCATGCGCTTATCGTGCAAGTCCCAGTCGTGGAGGATGTGACCCATGATGAGAACGTCGGCGCTGGGTATCGGGTCGGCGAAGAAGTCACCGGCAGTGAAGCGCAGCCGTTCTGCGAGTCCGTTGCGGGCGACGTAATCGTCGAAGATGGGCTGCATGGCAGGCAGATCGAAGCCACCGCCGGTGAGGTGGGTGTGGGCAGTCGCAATCGCCACCGGAACGGCTCCCTGGGCGCACCCGATGTCGATCACACTGCTGTAGTCGTGCCATGCAAACTTGGCGGCGATCGCCTCACCCGAGGCTCGGCTGAGCCCGCTCATCGCGCCGGCAAACTGCTTCAGTCTCTCGGGGTCGGCGTAGAGCGTCTGGAAGAAGTTGCCTCCGGTCTTGACCTCGCTCTGCGGCTCACCGGTCCGCAGCGCCTCGGTCAGCGATCCCCAGAATCCGTATAGGCGTGCGTTGCACATCTCGAGCGTCCCGCCCATGTAGGTGGGTTTAGCCGGGTCGAGAAAGAGGTCGGTCTCGGCGGTGTTCGAGTACCGGCCGTCGTCACGGTGGAGCATGCCAAGGGCGACAAGGGCATCGAAGAAATCAAGTGCGCTGCGCGGGTGCAGGCCGAGTCGCTCGCGCAGGCCTTCCCCATCCAACGGTCCGACCTGGCTGAGGACCCCGAAGACTCCTAATTCGATGGCACTCAAAAAGGTTTTGGACCCCCAGAACGCCAATCCCAGTTGCATGATCGCGTCCGGCGTCAGTGTCTGCTGCTGCTCCGCTGCCGAAGGCGTGCTTGTTTTTCCCATCGTTTCCCCCTTTAGAACGTCATCCAGCAACACGCTAGCCCCGCACCGCGCAGGCCGATCCGGATCCGCCCATCTCGGCGCACTCCAGATCTCCACGCAATCTCCACACAATCTCCAAGTACTGCGGCGTCGCGCGATCCATGCTGATCACATGAAGAAACTCTCCCGCACCCTGCTCGTGGGCATCAGCGCGATATTCGCGCTCGGCACCCTGTCCGCCTGCTCCGGCGGCTCGTCCACCGAAGCCACGTCCCCCTCCGTCGCGCCGACCACCACGACGGCAAAAGCCACCACATTCCCGCAGTCGGCGCGCTACGTCGCCGACATGAAAGCGGCCGACGGCAAGACGATGACGATCGGCATCTCCGTCGAGGGCGCCGACGTGGCCGCCTACGCCTGCAACGGCACCACCGACGAGGCCTGGTTCTTCGGCAACCAGACCGACGGCAAGATCGATCTCAAGTCGCGGTTCCGCGACACTCTCGCCGCCGAATTCGACGGCACCGACGTCGAAGGCAACCTCATGATGGACGGCGTCGCCTACCAGTTCACCGCGGCCCCGGTGTCCGGCTCGGCGGGTATGTACACCGCCGAACTCGACGGCGAGCGTGCGTCCTGGGTGGTCCGCGAGGACGGCACCGCAATCGGTGTGCAGTTCCGCACCAGCAGCGTCGGCGACATCACGCAGTCGGAGATCCAGCAGTTGGCCGACGCCCAGTTCCGCGCCGAGGTCCGCAACAAGCGGCAGATCCAGCAGGCCCAGCAGATCACCCGGCTCTCCGACGGGCAGATGAGCTCGACGATCAACGGCAGGCAGGTGACGCCGACCCTGGTCACCGGAAGCTTCCGGCTCGGCTGAGAAACCGAATACCCCTGTCGCCCAACGGCCCTGCCGGCGCGTCTCGTCGCCCGGCAGGGCCGCCGTTTTCTCCGGTCGTCGCGCACTGGGCAGGCGCCGGAGCTCGGCGAGCAGACGCAGAGTCGTGCGACACGCCGTTGACATCCGCGACTTTGCGTCTGCCGGCGCGGGAACCGTCAAGCTTGCGCTGTGGGCGAATGGTTCGAGCGCAGCCCGGTCGTCGGCTTCGTGCCGTGGATCCTGTACTGGGTCGTCGCCGACGGGCCGAGCACATGGATGTTCGGCGCGGTGTGCGCGGTGCTCGCCGCGCTGATCCTCGGGATCTCGGCGGGATTCTCCGGTCCGCGCCTGCTCGATGTGGTGACGATCGTCTTCTTCACGGCGATCACGATCGCAGGCATGGTCGTCGGCGCCGAGGACCGCGACTGGATGGACACCCACGCCACCACGCTGTCGGCCGGCGTGCTGGCCGTGATGGCACTGGCGTCGCTGGCGTTCGTCCCGTTCACCCAGCAGTACGCGCCGGAGTCGGCGCCGCGCCAGGAGTGGGAGACGGCCGCGTTTCGGCGCACCAACCAGGTGCTGACGCTGATGTGGGCGTTGGTGTTCGCACTCATCGCGGTGCTGGGCTACGTCGCGGTCGCCGCGCCGTCCACTGTGCACTGGACCAAGGCGGTGATCCCGGTGGTGGTGATCGTCGGCGCGGCGGGGATGACGCACATCTACCCGGATCGCGCGCGCGCAGGCGTCCGCCCGCCCGAGGCGGCGTAGGGGGCAATCGCGCTACTATCTACGTATGAATGCAGATAAGCAGGTCTGCGCGCGCCGGCTGGCCGATGAACAGGCCGACCTGGTTGTCGAGGTGTTCCGGATGCTCGCCGACGCGACGCGCGTGCAGCTGCTCTGGGCGCTGGTGGATCGTGAGATGGCGGTCAACGACCTCGCCGAGCGCGTCGGCAAGCCCGCGCCGTCGGTCTCCCAGCACCTGGCGAAGCTGCGGATGGCGCGGCTGGTGCGCACCCGCCGGGAGGGCACACAGGTCTTCTACCGGCTGGAGAACGACCACGTCCGCCAGCTCGTCACCGACGCCGTGCACAACGCCGAGCACGTCACCGGTGGAGTGCCTGCTCATCACCTCGACGACGGCCAGCTGCGCGTCCTGCACGACGAGGCGGCCGGCTGATGGGCGCGGGACACAGTCACGACCACACGCACCGGGTCGACGAGGCGTTGCGCGACAGTGCGGCGGGGATCCGCGCCGTCAAGGTGAGCCTGGCGGTGCTGGGCCTGACCGCGGGCGTGCAATTGGTGATCGTCGCCGTGTCCGGGTCGGTGGCGCTGCTGGCCGACACGGTGCACAACATCTCCGATGCCATGACCGCGGTGCCGTTGTGGATCGCGTTCGCGATGAGCCGGCGCGCGGCGACCAGGCGGTACACCTACGGGTTCGGTCGAGTCGAGGATCTGGCCGGGTTGTTCATCCTCGCGGTCATCGCGCTGTCGGCGGTGGTGGCTGCCGTCGAGGGGGTGCGCCGGCTGATCGAGCCCGTGCCGCTGTCGCATCTGAGCTGGGTCGCAGCGGCGGGCGTCATTGGCTTCGTCGGGAACGAGGCCGTCGCCGTCTATCGGATCAGGGTGGGGCGGCGCATCGGGTCGGCGGCGTTGCGGGCCGACGGAATGCACGCGCGCGCCGACGGTTTGACGTCACTGGCGGTGGTGGCCGGCGCGATCGGAGTCGGACTCGGTTTCCCCGCCGCGGACCCGATCATCGGCCTGGTGATCGCCGGGGCGATCGCTGTGGTGTTGGTCTTCGCCGCCCGCGACGTGTTCGGCAGGCTGCTGGATCGCGTCGACGCCGACATCGTCGACACCGCCCACAGCGTGCTGGCCCGCCAGCGCGGGGTTCGCGGTGTCCGGCGGGTCCGGATGCGGTGGGTCGGCCACCAGTTGCAGGCCGACACCGAACTCGACGTCGACCCGTCGCTGAGCCTGGTCGAGGCCCACGCCGTCGCGCATGACGCCGAACACACACTCGTGCACGCGATTCCGAAGCTCGGCTCGGTCGTCGTGCACGCCTACCCGGGGCACGATCCCGCGGTCAGCAGCTGAACATCTCGCCGATCTGTGGGGGCGCGGTGACCGGCTGCAGGCAGCCGAAGGGTTCGATACCCGCATCGCTGAACCGCACCGCGGACTCGGTCGCCCGGTTGGAGCAGAACAGCCCGGCCGCGTCGGCGCGGCAGGCGTAGTCGCCGAACGACAGCACCTCGCCGTAGGGCAGTTCGGGACCTTCACCGGCCGTGAAGCGTCCCGGGTCGCCGTGCACCGACCCGACGGCGACGCTCGCACCGTCGTAGTCCACCCAGCCGCCCTTCCACTCGCCGTAGGCGTCCTCCGGCCGCGGCGGGGGATCGGCCAGGTCGACCAGGCAGGCCAGCGCACCCGCGCTGTGCTGCGAGTCGGTCATGCAGGTGGTCTTGCCCGACGGCGTGCTGAACGCGACGTCCTCGCCCAGGTCGGTCGTCTGGCCGTCGCGGAAGGCCACGTGGAACTGCGCGGCGTCGGCCGGTCCACCCGCCTCGATCCAGGCGATGACGTCGGCGACGGGTGCGCCGGGGGCCGGTGGCGCGGCCGGTTTCGCCGTCGTGGTGGTGGGCGTGGTGCGCGACGGCGTACTCGCCGACGGATTCGGCGGAATGGGTTCGATCCGTTCTGCCTGTCCGCCCGTCGACGTGGAACACCCCGCCACCAGCACGCCAGCCGCGATCAGCCAAGCCATTCGCATACCGGCCAGGCTAGCGGGCCGACACGGAATCCCTGGCCAGGCACGGCGGTGCGGCATTCGCTACCGTCGGGTGATGCACGAACACACCGTCCGCGTGACCACCGCGTCGGGCACGGTCGAAGGGTTCGCCCGCGACGGCGTGCACCGGTGGCGGTCGATCCCGTATGCCCGGCCGCCGGTGGGTCAGCTGCGGTTGCGCGCGCCCCAGCCGGTGCAGCCGTGGCGCGGCGTGCGCTACTGCCACGGCTACGGCAACTGCGCGCCCCAGCAGCGCATGTACACCATCCTGGCGCCGGGCAAGTACCAGCCGATGAGCGAGGACTGCCTGACGCTCAACGTGGTGGCGCCCAAGAAGCGGTTCGACGAGTCGCTCCCGGTGATGGTCTTCATCCACGGTGGGGGCTACTTCATGGGCAGTTCGGCCACCCCGATCTACGACGGTGCGGCGCTGGCGCGCAAGGGCTGCGTGTACGTCTCGGTGAACTACCGCCTCGGCCCGCTGGGGTGTCTTGACCTGTCGTCGTTGTCCAACGCAGAGTTCACCTTCGACGACAACCTGTACCTGCGCGATCTGGTGATGTCCCTGCGCTGGGTGCGTGACAACATCGCCGCCTTCGGTGGTGACCCCGGCAAGGTCACCATCTTCGGCGAGAGCGCAGGCGCGCACGCGGTGGCCACCCTGCTGGCCGTACCGGCTGCCAAAGACCTCTTCTCGCGAGCCATCTCGGAAAGCCCAGCCGCGGGCATGGTGCGCACACCCGAGGTGGCCGCTCAGTACGCGACGCGGTTCGCCGCGCTGCTCGGCGCCCACGACGGTGACGGCGCCGCCGCCGTGATGGCCGCCCGCCCCGCGGATCTGGTGACCGCGTTCGAGCGGTTGGTCCGGCAAGGTCAGCGCGACATGCTCGGCGCCTTCGCCGCAGGCCCGACCAGCGGAACGGACTATCTGCCGCGGGATCCGGTGCAGGCGATGCGCACCGGCAAGGCGCACCGCGTGCCGCTCATCGTGGGAACCAACGCCGAGGAGGCGCGGTTGTTCGGCCGGTTCCTCAAATTGCTGCCCATGACCGAGTCGATGATCGAGCGGCTGCTGGCTCATGCGGAACCCGAAGAGCGCGAACGGATCACGGCCGCCTACCCCGACTATCCGGACCCGGCGGCGTGTATCCAGTTCGGCGGCGACTTCGCCTTCGGTTCGGCCGCCTGGCAGATCGCCGAGGCGCACAGCGCTCATGCGCCGACGTATCTCTATCGCTACGACTACGCGCCCCGGCCGCTGCGATGGTCGGGCCTCGGAGCGACGCACGCCACCGAACTGCTGGCGGTGTTCGACACTTACCGCACGAACTTCGGGCGACTGCTCACGGCGGCCGGCGACCGGCGCGCGGCGCTGCGGGTCAGCGACGACGTGCAGGGCCGCTGGCGCGAATTCGCCCGCACGGGTGTGCCCGGTGCCGGTTGGCCCACCTACACCAGCGCCGACCGCGCGGTGCGGGTGTTCGATCGACGGCCCCGGGTGGAATACGACCCGCACGCCGCCCGCAGGCAGGCATGGGAAGGGTTCTCGCTGGCCGCGCCGTGACGGGCGCGTGCCGTGCGGCATCAGTTGACACCCGTCAAAGTGTGATGTGGCCCACTGCTATCTTGGCCGGGTGCACCCGACTGACACCCCTGTGATCGAGCGCCCGGCGGACCTGACCGCCGACTGGCTCACTTCCGCGATCGGCGCGCCGGTCGCCGAGTTCTCCTTCGAGCGCATCGGCACCGGCCAGATGAGCGAGTGCTATCGCGTCTCGCTGACCTACGCCGGCGGGGGAACCGGTCCGGCCAACGTCGTGCTGAAGGTCGCCGCCACCGATCCGGTGAGCAGGCAGACCGGTTTGGCGCTCGGCCTCTACGAGCGGGAGGTGCGCTTCTACACCGAGATCGCGCCGCGCATCGGCGGTCCCGTCGCGCCGTGCTTCTCGTCAGGGTTCGATCCCGGCACCGGGGCCTTTCACCTGCTGTTGGGTGATGCCGGGCCTGCGGTCGTGGGAGACGAAATCCGCGGCGCCACCGTCGAACAGGCCACCCTGGCGCTCGCCCAGTTGGGCCGGCTGCACGGTCCGCTGCTGGGTGACCCCGCGATGGCCAGCGCCGAGTGGCTGAACCGGGAGACGCCGGTGAACCAGGGACTGATCGGGCAGTTGTACGCCGGCTTCGCCGAGCGCTACGCCGTGATGATCGCGCCCGAGTATCGGACGGTGTGTGAGCGACTGGTCGCCGGCTTCGACGCATACCTGGAGGCCGAGTCCGCACCTGACCGGGTGATGGGCCTGGTGCACGGGGATTACCGCCTCGACAACATGCTCTTCGGGCAGCCGGGTGCGGACCGGCCGCTGACGGTCGTCGACTGGCAGACCGTGGCGTGGGGGCCCGCCATGACGGACGTCGCCTACTTCCTCGGATGTGCGCTGCCGGTGCAGGTGCGCCGCGATCATTACGACGCCCTGCTGACGGCGTACCAGCAGGCGCTCGGCCCCGGCGCCCGGATTGGTCTCGACGAGGTGCGCGAGGGCGTGCGCAGGCAGAGCTTCTTCGGGGTGATGATGGCGATCGTGTCGTCGATGCTCGTCGAGCGCACGGACCGTGGCGACGAGATGTTCATGACGATGCTGCAGCGTCACTGTCAGCACGTGCTGGACGTCGACGCGTTGAGCATTCTGCCCGAAGCCGTTGCCGCCGAGCCGCTTACGCCGTCGGCCGACGACGAGGGCGCGCATCCCGCCGACGATGAACCGCTCTGGAACGAGAGCTGGTACTTCGACTTCGTCGACCAACAGCAGCAGATCGGCGGCTGGCTCCGGCTGGGCCGCTACCCGAACCTGGGCACGTCGTGGCTCAACGGATTGGTCTGCGGCCCCGGCATTCCGACGTACGCGCTGGTCGACTTCACCGAATCCGGCGCCATCGAGATGACGCTGGACGCGACCGAGCCGCTGATGAAGTATCGCGTGACCATGCGGGGTCAGGGCCAGGCCTATGACGACCCGGCCGCCCTGCTGCGCAACGAATCCGGCCGGCCCGTCGAGGTGTCGATGGACCTCGAGTGGACGACCGCGGGCACGCCGTACCAGTACCGGATCACCTCGCGCTATGAGATCCCGTGCACGGTGACCGGCACCGTGACGGCGGACGGTCGGGAGTTCACGGTCACCGCGGTGCCCGGACAGCGCGACCACTCGTGGGGTGTGCGGGACTGGTGGTCGATGGACTGGGTGTGGAGCGCGCTGCACCTCGACGACGGCACGCACCTGCACGCCGTCGACATCCGGATACCCGGCGCCCCGCCGATCGGCATCGGCTACGCGCAGCGCGCGGGCATCCCGCTGGTCGAGCTGCAGGCAGTGACGGCGCGGGAGACGTTCGCGGACAACGGCTTACCGCTGCAGACGACGCTGACACTGGCTCCCGGTGACGTCGTTGCGACCGTGGAAGCCCGCGGGCACGCCCCGGTGTTGCTGACGTCCTCCGACGGCAGGGTCAGCCACTTCCCGCGGGCCTGGGTGACCGTGACAACGGCCGACGGTCGCAGGGGAGTGGGCTGGGTCGAATGGAACCGCAACCAGCGCTGACAGTTCCATTTCATTCCCTCTTGCGCTCGCCGGGACGTGGAGTGCTCGTGCGGCTCACGTCAGGTGGGCGCTGTCGTCGTCGAGGTCGTCGCGGCTCAGGCCCATCGGGGTGGCGGCGGGCACGTCGCCGGCGGCGACGACCTTGCGGGTGATCGGCGTCAACGCCAGGAACAGCGCCTCGACCTCGTCGTCGTCCAGCGCGTCGAGCACTGACAGCGCCAACCGATCGGTGCCGTCCTCGATTCGCTGTTTGAATGCACGGCCGGCGTCGGTGAGCTCGTCGCCGTCGAGCAGCCCACGCTGGGCCAGCCGGTCCTGGTAAGCGCACCACTGCTCGTCGTCATAGTCACGGCTGCGCATGATCATCTCCTTTGGCACGCGACCGGCCGCCGCGTGCAGCACGTTGCACTCGCGGCCGGAGATGCCCAGCGCCGTGAGTACGGCGACATGGCCGTCGCCGCGTTGTTCGCGCAGCAGCGTGGTGGCATGCCAGAGCTTGGCCAGCGGTTCGTCGGGCCACTCCAACGCCGCGTTCGCGGCGAACAACGCCCGGCCGTCCATCGGCGCGTTGCGTGCCGCCTTCGCCGCCAGCTCGGCGGCCGTCCGCACGTCGTCGCCGTCGCCGACGCCGTAGCGGCGCAGCGCCGCCGCCGCGGAATCCAGTCGCGCACGCAAAGCCTCGGCCGGCGTGGCGACATCCCAGGCGGCGGGCAGCGTCTTGGCGACGCGTTGCGGTGCGAAGTTGTAGAAAGCGGCCGTTATCACCTCCGCCGGCACGACGCCGAACGGCGCCGAACGGGCCGCGAAGTAACCCATCCAGAAGCCTTTGTAGCCAAGCCCGTCGAGTGCGGCGCGAGCCTCGGGCGAGAAATACGTGACGGCGTGCACGGGTTCGAGGCGGTCGAAGAACCGGCGGGCCAACGTTGATTGCCTATCCACACCCGCAGTCAACCACTAGGCTCACGGCCGAGTTCGGTGGAGGCGACCATGAACACGGTCAGGCTGGGCTTCACGGCCCTCGGCGCGCTGACCGCGCTGCTGTCGGGATGCGGGCGCGACCCCGAGGTCACCACCACCCCGACAGTCTCCAAGGACGTCCTGACCCGTGAGATCACCGAGCGCCTGACCACCACGGGCGAGGTGCCTCAGTCGGTGACGTGCCGGGAGGACCTCCTCGGCGAGGTCGGCCGGACGGCGCGGTGTGAGGTGGTGCTGTCGCCGACCAACAGCTTCGAGCCGGTGATCTCGGTGACCGGGGTGGACGGATCGTCGATCGACTACGTGGTGAGACCCGCGGTGTCCAAGGAGCAGCTCGAGCAGGCGGTGTCGCGACTGGCCGCCGTGCCGGGCGTCACCATCGGGCCGGTCGTGTGCGACTCGGGCCTGGACGGCACGGTCGGCGCGGTCACCCAGTGCGACGTGGATTCCGGCGGGGTCAAGGTCCGGCGCACCGTTGCCGTCAACAACGTCGAAGGCCTGATGATGAACTTCGACCTAGTCCCGTCCTGAAATCTCCACGGTCACAGCGGAACTGGCCTCGTCGATGATCGCCCGCATCGCCAGTTCGGCCGCCTCGGCATTCCGCGTCCTGATCGCCCGCGCGACGTCGTCGTGCAGATCGATGGCCGCCGGATTCGGCGTGACGGGCATCATGCCGTGATGCGTCCGCCCGGTGAGTACCTCGGCCACGACGCCGTTCAGCGCGCGAAACATCTCGTTGCCGCTGGCTTCCAGCAAGGTCTGGTGAAACACCTTGTCGGCCTGCAGGTATGCCTCGAGGTCACCGGCACGACCGTGCACCACCATGTCCGACACGGTGGCGGCCATGACCCGGCACTGATCGGGATTGGCCCGTCGGGCCGCCAGCGCTGCCGCGACGGGTTCGAACCCGCGACGCAGTTCCGAGAGCGAGACCAGTTGCGCGGCACGGTCGCCCGCCTCCAAACGCCAGCGGATCAGCAGCGGGTCGAAAACGTTCCATTTCTCCGCGGACTGCACCGTGATGCCGACTCGCCGCCGCGAAGCAGCCATGCCCATCGACTCCAGCACCCGAATGGCCTCGCGCGCGACGCTTCTCGACACGCCGTATCGCGCACTGACCCCGTCGAGGGTGAGCACCTGCCCGCCCGGGTACTCCCCGGATACGATTGCGGTGCCGAGCGCTGTGAGCAGACCGCCGTGCAGGGCGCCGACGATTGGTTGAGACGCCACGCATACATCCTGTCATAAGTTTGCTGGCGCGATTAAAAACATACGATTCCGAAATATACTTGCAATCGTATGCCTTTTGAGGCAGGCTGTGTGACGCCGGACACAACTGGGTAGGTGGAGGTAATGGCGTCACCAATCGTCGTGATGGGCGTCTCCGGGTCGGGAAAGTCGACCGTCGGTGCCGCGCTCGCCCAACGACTCCGCGTCCCGTTCGCCGACGCCGATGATTTCCACCCACCGGCCAACGTCGCCAAGATGACCGCCGGCCAACCCCTCGACGACGACGACCGGTACCCGTGGCTCGAGGCGATCGGGGAGTGGCTGGCCGAGCACTGTGCAAGCGGTGGAGTGATGAGCTGTTCGGCGCTCAAGCGCAAATACCGTGACCAGTTGCGCACGCACTGCCCCGGCGTCGAGCTGCTCCATCTCAGCGGCACCCCGGAGGTCATCAGCAGACGCCAGGCCAGCCGGCCCGGGCATTTCATGCCGGCATCGCTGTTGCAGTCTCAATTCGACACCCTCGAGCCGCTGCAACCCGACGAGCGCGGCATCGCCATCGACGTCGACCAGGCCATCGACTCCGTCATCGAGGCGTACGTCGGCCAATCTGACTACCGCACAACGGAAGCCGGTGACCGGTGAGCTGCGGTCACGACGTCGCCGAAGCGGAGGTCGCGCGCTTGGATTCCGTCGACCGACGCCTTGTCCTGACAACCCGAGACGTCCCGGAACAGCCGGGCAATCGAATTCGGAGGCCTCGTGGAAGCAATTGAACCGGCCTATGGCGCCGGCACACTGCTCGTGATCGCCGCGGTGGCGGTCGCACTCCTGCTGTTCCTCATCATGAAGGTGAAACTGCATGCCTTCGTGGCACTGGTGTTGGTGAGCGTGTTGACGGCGTTGGCCGCCGGAATCCCCGTGGCCGACGTGCCGGACGCGCTGTCGTTCGGGTTCTCCAACACGATCGGCTCGGTGGCCCTGCTCGTCGGCTTCGGCGTGATGATCGGCCGACTCCTCGAAGTCACCGGCGGCGCACAGGTTCTCGCCGACACCCTCATCGGCCGATTCGGGGAGAAGCGGGCGCCCTTGGCCCTCGGCGTGGCCGCGCTGCTCTTCGGCTTCCCGATCTTCTTCGACGCCGGTCTTGTGGTGTTCCTGCCGATCATCATGACGGTCGCGCGACGGTTCGGCGGATCTCTTCTGCTGTACGCCTTGCCTGCGGCTGGGGCCTTCGCCGCCATGCACGCGTTGGTACCTCCGCACCCGGGACCGGTTGCGGCCGCCGAAGCGCTCGAGGCGAGCATCGGCCTCACCCTGCTCGTCGGCGCGCCCGTCGCCGTCGCGTCGTGGTACGTCGGCGCCTACCTGGTTTCTCGGGCCATCGGACGCCGGGTACACGTCGACGTCCCTGTGGCGCTGTTCGGCGAGATGAACGGTGGCCGCGAGGTCACCGACGGTGGCCGCGACGAGGTCACCGACGGCGACGGGACCGGGGCGGCCGCTGCGGGACAGGTCCGCACCGCCGCCCGCACGGCTCCCGCGTTCGCGACCGTGCTGGGCGTGTTGCTGCTGCCGTTCGTGCTGATCTCGTTCAACACGGTGCTCGACACCCTCATGACGGCCGGCGTCATCGAGGAGGGCGTGACGTGGGCGGAGTACCTCAAGCTGCTCGGGAACACCAGCGTCGCACTGCTCATCACGGTGATCGTGGCAACTCTCGCCTTGGGTCTGCGGGGTCGCTCGATGGCCGACGTCAGCACGATTCTCGACCGCGCCCTGGGTCCGATCTGCTCGGTCATCCTCATCACCGGGGCCGGCGGGATGTTCGGCGGCGTGCTGCGGTTGAGTGGCATCGGGACCGCGCTGAGCGATTCGCTCGCGAACCTCGGTATGTCGCTGATCCTGCAGGCCTTCATCATCGCCACGCTGCTGCGTGTCGCGCAGGGATCGGCCACCGTCGCGTTGACCACCACAGCCGGATTGATCAGCGCCGCGGCCGCCGAAGCGGACCTGACCAATCTTCAGCTCACCCTGCTGGTCCTCGCCATCGCTGCCGGCGCCACCGTGCTCTCGCATGTCAACGACTCGGGATTCTGGCTGGTCAGCCGCTTCTTCGGGATGGACGTCAAGACGACACTCAAGACCTGGACGGTCATGGAGACCACGCTGGGCCTGTCCGCGTTCCTGATCAGCCTCGCGCTGTGGGTCGTCGCTTGACGTAGCAACGCAGCCCGGCCGCGGCCGTCAGCCCTTGACGACCTGTGTGCCGCCTGCCAGTTCGTCGTGCTTGCCTTGCTTGGTCGGACTGCCGCTGATGGTGACCGCGATGACGACCATCGCAACGATCCCGAGCAGGCCACCGATGAACGGGATGATGGGCAACACCGTCCACGAGTTGCGAATCGCCGACTGGGCCGCTGTGGGTTTGGCCGCTCCGCCGGGACCGAGAACGCGAAGCCCCAACAGCTTCTTTCCCGGCGTCCAGCCCTGCGTGCTCTCGAACGCGAAGAAATACAAGAACATCAGCGCGCCGGTGAAGAACCCGGTGACCATGATGCTCGACATCGAATCGGTGACGAACGCCAGGAACCAACTCACGATCCCGACGATGATGCCGTCGATGACGCGCGCCAGCCAGCGCAGCAGAAGACCGCCGGGAACACCTGAAGGAGGATGGCCGCCGTACGGTCCGGGTTGATATGCGTAGTCTCCGGTGCTCACCCGAGCCAATGTACGCCCGGGTGGCGCAGCCGGAACGGGTTTCGCCTAGCGCAGGCGGCGGCCCTGCGCCTTGGCCAGCTTGGCCTGTGCCTTGGCCTGTTTGCGCGCGGTCTTCGCCTGGATCCGCGCCGCATCGGCCAGTTCGGCCGCGCGACCGCGGGCGGTGTCGGCCAGATCGGGTGCGCGGTCGCGGGCGACGTCGGCCCACTCCGAACCGCGCTCACGCGCGACGTCGGCGAGCAGCGCGCCCCGCTTGCGCGCGACCTCGGCGAGTTCAGGCCCCCGGTCGCGGGCGACGTCGGCCCACTCCGAGCCCCGCTCGCGGGCGACGTCGGCCAGTTCGGCGCCGCGCTTGCGGGCCAGGTCGGCGATCTCCGGCCCGCGTTCACGGGCGACCTCGGCGAGTTCTGCGCCGCGTTCGCGCGCGACGTGGGCCAGTTCACGACCACGCTCGGCGCCGACGTGCAGGCCGTGGCCGACCTTCTCGGCCAACGCGCCGTCGCTCAGCGCCCCGCCCGTGGCGGCCCCGGCGGGCAGCGCGGCGGTGACCGCTTCGGAGACCTTCCGGGCCGCACGGCGGCCGCGCCACCCCAGCGACGGTTTGCCCTCGGTGTCGACGGCGGCGATGATCAGACCGCCGATCAGGCTGATGTCGGTGATGAAGGCGCGCCGCTCGTCGGCCTTGCGCTGCGGATCTGTCTCACTCCAAAAGGTATGCCCGCCAAGGCTGCCGGGTACCACGCTGAGAGCCAGTGCCGCCGACGCAGCGCGCGGTAGTTTGCCGGTCGCCAGAAGCAGCCCGCCGCCGATCTGCACGGCGGCGTTGATTCGGGCGACCGTTTCCGCGTTGGAGGGAACATTCGTGCCGACGGGGTCGGGAAGCTTACCGAGCCCCTCGAGTGTCGGCCGGGCCGCATCCGCCGCCGGCTTGGGGCTTCGCAGGGCGTCGACACCCCGGGCGATGAAGGCTGCTGACAACATCGGGCGCGCGATACGTCGAATCAACATGGCCGAGGAGTTCCCAGGCCAATGTCGTCACAAACGTCAGTATGAGTTGCCCTTGGTGCGTCGACCGCGCAACGGCATCGCATACCAGAACGCGAGAAGCGCCACCAGGGTGGCGCCACCGGCGATCCAGCCCAGGGGACGGTTCGCGACGGTGGCGAAGATGATCGTCGCCACTCCGGCCATGGCGATCCCCAGCAAGAGCGTGCCGGTGATCGCGAAGTGGTGTGCGGTCGACACGACGGTGTCGAGACGGTGTCTGCGGAACAGGACGCGATGCATGCTCACCGGTGCGATGAGCAGGACGGTGGCACCGATCGAGCACCCGACGGTGATCAGGTACACCGCGCGCATCACCGAATCCAGGCTCGAGAATCGGTCGGAGAACGGAAGGATCAGAAGGAAACCGGTGAGCAGTTGGACTCCGGTCTGCGCGACCCGAAGCTCCTGCAGGAGGCTGGACCAGTTGCGGTCCAGGCGCTGTGCCTCCGTCTCGTCTCGGTCGTCGTCCCAACGCCCGTCGGTGGTCGGGTGCTCTGTGGCCACAGCTGATTGTCCATCACGCCGTGATCCGAAGGCCCGTAAATCCGCTTTCCTCCCCGAAGTGCCGGTCGGCAGCACGGCTCGTCGGAGTAGGTTCTACAACCGTGGCTCTTGTGGCGGGGACCGATTCGTCCACGCAGTCCTGCAAGGTGGTGGTCTGCGACGCCGACACCGGCGCGATCGTCCGGTCGGCGTCCGCGCCGCACCCGGACGGCACGGAGGTGGACCCGGCGCTGTGGTGGTCGGCGCTGGAGGCCTCGATCTCCACCGCGGGTGGTCTGGACGACGTCGCGGCGGTGTCGGTCGGAGCGCAGCAACACGGCATGGTGTGCCTGGAGGCCGACGGCCACGTGGTGCGAGATGCCCTGCTGTGGAACGACACTCGATCCAGCAGTGCGGCCGTCGAGCTGACAAGGGAGTTCGGCGGGGCTCAGGAGTGGGCGAACCGCGTGGGCGTCGTGCCGGTCGCGGCGATCACCGCGACCAAGCTGCGCTGGCTCGCCGACCATGAACCCGCGAACGCCGACGCCACCGCGGCGGTGTGCCTGCCGCACGACTGGCTCACGTGGCGGTTGAGTGGATCGTCCGACATCGGCGATCTGCACACGGACCGCAGCGATGCCAGCGGCACCGGCTACTATTCGGCGGAGTCCGGCGGCTACCTACCCGACGTCCTCGAACTGGCGATGCGCGGCAGACGGCCCGCCGTGCCCACGGTGCTCGGACCGCACGCCGCCGCCGGGCGGACCCCGTCCGGTGCGGTGCTGGGCCCGGGCGCCGGTGACAACGCCGCGGCGGCCCTGGGCCTCGGGGCCGGACCGGGCGATTGCGTGGTCTCCCTGGGCACTTCGGGCGTGGTCAGCGCGGTCGGCGAAGTGGCGCCTCACGATCCGGAAGGAATCGTGGCAGCGTTCGCCGACGCGACGGGCAGGCAACTGCCGCTGGTGTGCACCCTCAACGGCGCGCCGGTGCTGGCCGCCGTCGCGACCATGCTGGGCGTCGACTTCGACGAGCTCGACCGGCTCGCGCTGTCGGCGCCGCCGGGTGCGGAGGGGCTGACACTGGTGCCGTACTTCGAGGGCGAGCGCTCACCGAACCTGCCGAACGCCGCAGGCGCACTGCACGGTGTGACGACGCGGAACATGGTGTCCGCCAATGTTGCCCGGGCGGCTGTCGAGGGGCTGCTGAGCTCGATGGCCTTCTGCGTCGACAAGATCACCGACCATGGCGTCGAGGTGCAGCGCGTGATCCTCACGGGCGGGGGAGCGCGTTCGGAAGCGGTCCGGCGATTGGCGCCCGCAATCCTGGGTGTGACGGTGCACGTCCCGACACCGGCCGAATATGTGGCGTTGGGCGCGGCACGGCAGGCGGCATGGACGCTCTCGCAGAAGGATTCGCCACCGGCCTGGTCGTTCGGTGTCACGGCGACCTATGACGCCGAGCCCACGCCGACGGTGCTCGAGCGGTACCGGGCGGCCCAGCCGCTGACCCTGGGTCAGTGAAACTCCCCTGGGAACGCCTGGCGGACAGGATATCTCGCACGCGTCTGCCGTTCCTGGATGTGACGGTCGGCCTCATCGTGGGTCAAACCGGCATCGCCTTGATCGACACCGGCAGCACGCTGACCGAGGCCGGCGCCATCCGCGACGACGTGCTGACGCTGACCGGTCGTCGGGTGACTCATATCCTGTTGACGCACAATCACTTCGACCACATTCTCGGCTTCCCGGCGTTCGACGGCGCCGCGGTGTACTGCGCGCCCGCCGTAGCCGCGACGGTGGCGCGTGGTGCGGGAGATCTGCGTGCCGATGCGATCCGGCACGGTGCGGACCCCGACGAGATCGACCGCGCCGTCGACGCGCTGCGCCGACCTGACCACCACGTGTCCTCCGCCGTCATCGACCTGGGTGATGGATCGGTCTGGCTGAGCCACCCCGGGCGCGGCCACACCGACCACGACCTGATCGCCGTGTCCGCCGGCGACGACCGGACCGTGGTCTTCTGTGGCGACCTGGTCGAGGAGTCCGCCGATCCGTGTATCGGCGACGACTCCGACGTGGCGGCCTGGCCGTCGACACTGGATCGCGTGTTGGCCGCGGGCGGCGCGAATGCGGCCTACGTCCCGGGACACGGGGCGGTGGTGGACGCGGCCTTCGTGCGTCGGCAGCGCCGATGGCTCGCGGACCGGGTGACGGGCCCCACCCGGTCGATGTGACCTGGCTCATTGTTCGGCGAGTCGCATTCAGGGCATCCTGGGCGCTTCATCAACGAACTAAGGGTGCCCTTACCGCATGGCTCATGAAGTTTTCGCCTACGACCTGACGCTCGACGAGGTGAGGCGGCGCGCGGCCGTCCTCGAGGCGATCGGAGAGGACTGGGATCCCGGGGCGGCACTGGCCGGCGAGCGGCAGGCCTACGACATGCTGTATTCCGGCCTGGACGAGGAGCAGCAGCGCGTCTACGACGACCTGGTCCGCGCCGGTGTGCTACCCGATCGGACGGTGACCCGTGCTGCCGATTGATCCCACCGCCGACCGCGCCCGCCGGGCATGGCTCGAGTGTCCCCGGTGTCGGCACGGCTCCGGATGCGTCGACTGCCAGCGCCGGCTCAACTGTTCTGACCACTGGCAGTACCTGCTGGCCAACGAGGCGAGCGTGGTGCACCTGCAGTGTCCGACCTGCGGCCACCTCTGGTCGACCGATACGCGTCACCGTCGGCGCTCCCGCGCCGCCTGACCTGAACGGCGGCCCTCCGGTCGTGGCCACGGCGGGCGGGGCAACGCACCGCCGGACGCAGGACGCATGCGCTCCAGCACCGCCCGGAGCGGAGGCCACGTCGCGCGGCCGCGCCGGGTCACCGCGTAGGCCGTCAGCACGGCTTCGGGTGCGTTGAGGGCAAGCACCTTGACGCCGGCACTGGTCGGCCTGCCGATCGGCAGCAGCCCCACGCCGTAGCCCGCGACGATGAGGTCCTCGACGAGGTCGAGGCTGTCGATCTGGTGGGCGATGCGGGGGGTGAATCCCGCCAGCGCGGCCAGCGTGCGCACCGCGGTCTCGTCAGCGGTGTTGCGGGAGTTGACAATCCAGGTTTGGTCGGCGTATGCGGCTACGTCGGCCGGCCCGTCGGGGAAATCGTCGGGGACGCCGAGACCCCAGGAGATCGACCACAGCGGCTCGGTCTGCAGAACCGGTCCCGGCGAAGCGGGTGCCAGGTTGTAGTCGTAGGTCAGCGCGAGGTCGAGGTCGTCGTCGGTCAGCAGCCGGAACGCCTCGACGGGTTCGTACTCGCTGATCACCAGGTCGACCTTCGGATAGTCCTCGGCGAGCTGGGCGACGATCGGCAGCAGCGACACGCGGATTCCGGTGGCGAAACCGCCGACCCGGACGATGCCGGAGGGCTCGGCGTCGGGGTCGAGATCCAGACGGGCGCTGTCGATGGCGGCGAGGATCGCCACGGCGTGGTCGGCGAGTCGCCGTCCGGCGGGCGTGAGACGCACCCGGCGGCCCTCGGGCTCGATCAGCTGAGCGCCGGTTTCCCTTGCCAGAGCGGCGATCTGCTGCGAAACGGTCGACGTGGTGAGGCGGTGCGCGTCGGCGACCGCGCGCATCGACCCCAGCCGTGAGAGCGCCAGCAGCAGCTGCAACCGGCGGATGTCCATGACCCGCGATTGTTCAGGATGTTTGAACGGCATGTCCAGTGAAATCACGTGGACGCGAATGGTTGCCGTGCCGTTCAATGCAGGACATGACGAGTCAGGCCCGCACCGGCGCGTTGATGGCCGTGGCCTCGATGCTGTGCGTTCAGACCGGGTTGGCGCTGGCCGTGACGCTGATCGACCGCATCGGCGTGGAGGGTGCGGCGTGGTTGCGCCTGGCGTGGGCCGGCGTGCTGATGCTCGTCATCGTGCGGCCCCGCCGCGCGGCGTTCACGTGGGCCTCGTTTCGCATGTGCGTGGTGCTCGGTGTGGTGACGGCCGCCATCACGCTGCTGTTCATGGCCGCGCTCGACCGCATCCCGCTGGGCACCGCGAGTGCGCTGGAGTTCCTGGGTCCGCTGGGGGTCGCCGTCGCGCACGGCAGGGGCCGGGACCGGGTGCTGTGGCCGGGACTGGCGGCCGTCGGCGTGGTGCTGCTGACCCAGCCGTGGGCGGGAGCGGTGGATCCCGTCGGTGTGCTGTTTGCGCTCGCCGCGGCCGTGTGCTGGGCGAGCTACATCCTGCTCACTCAGCGCGTCGGCGACGAGGTCGCCGGTATCAACGGGCTTGCGGTCTCCATGCCGGTCGCCGGCCTGGTGGCCACGGCCGCCGTCGGGCACTCCGTGCTCCCGCGGATGTCGGCCGAAATCCTCGTCATCGGAATCGGATTGGCCATCCTGCTGCCGATGGTCCCGTTCGCGCTGGAACTGATGGCGTTGCGCAAGTTGACCGCCGCCGCGTTCGGCACGTTGATGGCACTGGAGCCAGCGTTCGCGATGATGGTCGGTTTCGTGGTGCTGCACCAGGTGCCGGGTGCGATGGGTGTGATCGGCATGGGTTTCGTGGTGGCCGCGGGGGTCGGCGCCGCGCGCACCGGTGCGCGTCAACCGCCGGTGCCTGCCGAAGTCGGGTCGTGAGGTTCCGAGGAGCAGCGTGCACGGGGAACACGCCCGCGCCCAATGGTCCTAGGTGTCGATGCGCTTGCGGCGGTACAGCGTTCCGGCCGCCAGCAGGATCAGGCTGATCACCAGGATCGCCGTGGCGAGCACGTTGATCTGCGGCGGCACGGCCGCCTTCACCGCCGCGTTGACGAAGAGCGGATAGGTCACCGCCGACCCGCTGACGAAATACGTGATGATGAAGTCGTCGAGCGACAACGCGAACGACAGCATGGCCGCCGCGATGATGCCGGGCACGATCAGCGGCAGCGTCACCCGGAAGAAGGTCCGCGCCGGGCTGGCGCCGAGGTCCAGCGACGCGTCTTCGAGCGTCCAGTCGAAGCCGCGCACCCGCGCCCGCACGGTCATGGCGATGAAGCTCACCTCGAACGCGATGTGCGCCAGGACGATCGTGACGTATCCGGTGGCCCACCCGAGATCGAGGAAGAGCACCAACAGAGCAGCACCCATCACGACCTCGGGCGCCGTCAGGGGCAGCACCAGGAAGGTGTCGACCGCCCGCTGGCCCCGCCAGCGTTGGCGCACAAGCGCTATGGCCACCAGCGAGCCGAGCACCAGGGCCACCGCCGTCGACACCGCTGCGACGTTGATGCTCAACTGCAGCGCCTCGGTCAGGGCGGGGTACTTGAACGGGTCGGCCCAGTTCTCCAGCGTGAAGCCCTGCCAGGAGTAGTTGAACTTGCCCTTCGGGTCGTTGAACGAGAACAGCACGATCACGAAGATCGGCAGGAACAGATAGAGCAGCACCAGACCCGCGACGATGCGCAGCAGGACATCGCCCCACTTCGGAGATCCCTTCACGGTTTTCGCCGGAGAGGCACTGGTGGCGTCGGCCATCGCCTGGATGGTCATACCAAGTCCTCCGTTCCCAGCGCGCGGGTGTAGAGCAGGACGCCGACCAGGATGATGCCCATCAGCACCATGCTCAGCGCAGCGGCCGCCGGATAGTCCTTGACCACGAGGAACTGCTGCTGGATCACGTTGCCGATCATCGTGGTCTGCGTGCTACCGAGGTACTCGGCGTTGATGAAGTCACCCGCCGCGGGGATGAACACCAGCAGGCTGCCCGCCAGCAGGCCCGGCATCGACAGCGGCAGAATGACTTTGGTGAAGCTACGGGTGTTCGAGGAGTACAGGTCCTTGGAGGCCTCGATCAACCGCGGGTCGATCTTCTCCAGGCTCACGTAGAGCGGCAGGATCATGAAGATGATCCAGTTGTAGGTGAGCCCGCCGATCACCGCCCAACTCGTGGACAGCAAGCGCCCGTCGCTGGGCAGCAGGCCGATGGTGTCCAGCGCGCTGACCACCCAACCGTCGTCGGCCAGAATGGTCTTCCAGGCGATCGTGCGGATCAGGAACGTCACGAAGAACGGCAGGATCACCAAGCCGAGGATCAGGTTCTTGAACCGGCCGGCCTTGAACGCGATCACATACGCCAGCGGGAAGCTCAGCAGGATGCACAACACCGTCGCGGTGATGGCATAGCCGAACGAGCGCAGGATCTGGTCTGAGTACCGGGTGAACGCGTCGAGGTAATTTCCGAAATCCCATGAAAAGGTCAGGGTGGGAAGGAAAACCGAGCCCGACGTCGATGACAGCGACGTGCGTGCCAGCGAGACGAAGGGTATGACGAAGAACACCGCGAGGTAGGCCAGCGCGGGCAGGATCATCAGATACGGCGCGATCCTGCTGCGCTGGCGGCCGCTGGTGGCTACGCCCGCCATTGTGCTCCTCGCGTCCGCAGCGCCATCGGCTATGCGCCGGTGACTGCGGCGTACGCGGTGTTGTACTCCTGGGTCTGCTCGTCGGTGAGCGGAGCCCAGCCCTTCGACCTGTCGAGCACATCCTTCGGCGGGTTGATCAGGGGGTTGTTCGCCACACCCGGGTCGATCTTGTCGAGTTCATCGGTCATATCGGACAGCACCGGCACGAACTGGGTGAACGCGATCAACTTGGCGTAGTTGGCCCGGTCGTAGATGTAGTTGATCCACGCCTCGGCGGCCTTCTGGTTCTGCGTGGTGTACGGAATCACCATGGTGTCGACGAAGGTGGTTCCGCCGGACTCCGGGACGACGAACTGCAGGTCGGGGTTGTCGGCCTGCAATTGCACGACGTCACCCGAATATGCCTGCGCCACAGCGATATTGCCTGCTGCCAGGTCGTCGGCGTAATCATTTCCGGTGAACCGGCGGATCTGACCCTTGTCCTTCTGCTCGCGCACCAGGTCGATCGCCTTCTGCACCGACTCGGTGTTGGGGTCCTCGACCGAACCACCCTGCGACAGCATGATCATGCCCAGCCCGTCCTGCGCGTCGGAGAACAGGCTGACCCGGCCCTTGAACGCGGGATCCCACAGGTCGTCGATGGTCCTGATGTCCCGGCCCGTCGCGGCACGGTTGTAGGCCAGGCCGACGAGCCCCGACATGTACGGTGCGCTGAACTTGCGGTCGGGGTCGACGCTGGCCTCGAGGAGGTCGGTGCGCAGGTTCTTCTTGTTGGACCACCCGGCGTCGCTGATGTCATTGAGCCAGCCGAGGCCGTTAAGGCGGGTCGCCATGAAGGTGGTCGGCACCACGAGGTCGGCGCCGATGTCCTGCTTGCGCGACAGGGGTTCCTTGACCTTGGCGAACCACTCCTCGTTGTCGTTGAAGTCCTCCTTATAGTCGACGGTGATGCCCGACGACTGCTGGAACGCCGCGATGAACCCGTCGGCCATGTACAGCGGCCAGTTGGAGATCCGCACGGTGCCGCTGGCCGGCCCGCTGTCCTGGGTGGTCGTGCCCGACGTGCCGCTCTCGGACCCGCAGGCCGTCAGCATCGACGGGCCGAGCGCCAGGGCGGCGGCGGCCGCGGCGCCCCCGCCGATGAAGCGTCGACGCGACGTGCGGTTGGTGGCGAGACGGGCGATCAGGCGGGGATCCAACTCGTTGGGCATGGCGGCTATTGCCTTTCATCGGAGGGAAGTGAAGGGGTGGGGAGGCGTCGACGGGCGTCAGGAGTCGTCGAGCATCTCCTCGAGGTCCTCGGTGGTGGGGATGTCGGCCGCCGGCAGCACGAGGGAGGCTTCCGGCGCCCAGCAGACGTGCACCTCGTCGCCCGGCCGCAGCAGGGGCAGGTTCTGTTCCGGGCCGATGTGGGCGACGATCGTCGAATCGTCCGGCGCGGCCAGCGACAGCCGTACCACCGGTCCCTGGAACGTCAGATCGGTCACCGTCGCGCGCACCGTCGCGACGTCACCGCTGGGCGGGTCCATCGAGACGCGGACGCGTTCGGGCCGCACCATCAGGGTCGCGTGGCCGCCCGGTTCGATCGCGGTCTCGCCGGGGCGGGCCTTCAGCGTCGCGCCGAGCACCTCCACTTCGGCGAAGTCGCGGTTGGCGCGGCCGGTCTGTCTGCCCGCCCACAAGTTGGCCTGGCCGATGAAGCTGGCCACGAACACCGTCGAGGGCCGGTCGTAGATCTCGGTCGGCGTGCCGATCTGGTCGACGTTGCCGGCGTTCATGACCGCGATGCGGTCGCTCATCGTCAGCGCTTCCTCCTGGTCGTGGGTCACGTAGATGAACGTGATCCCGACCTCGCGCTGGATGCGCTTGAGTTCGAACTGCATCACCTGGCGCAGCTTGAGGTCCAGCGCGCCGAGGGGCTCGTCGAGCAGCAGCGCGCTCGGGTAGTTGACCAGCGCGCGGGCCAGCGCGACGCGCTGCTGCTGCCCGCCGGAGAGCTGGGCCGGTCTGCGGTCGGCGAAGTCGGTGAGCCGCACGATCTCCAACAGCTCGTCGACCCGCTTGCGCACCTGCGCCTTGTCGAACTTCTTGCTGCGGGGGCCGTACGCGACGTTGTCCCACACCGACATGTGCGGGAACAGCGCGTAGTGCTGGAAGACGGTGTTGACGTTGCGCTTGTGCGGCGGTACCCGCGAGACGTCGACCCCTTCGAGCCGGATCGCGCCCTCGGTGGGACTTTCGAAGCCCGCGATCATCCGCAACGTGGTGGTCTTCCCGCAGCCGGACGGTCCCAGCATCGAGAAGAACTCACCCGAGGCGATGGAGAAGTCCGCCTCGGCCACGGCGACGTAGTCACCGAAGCGTTTGGTGACGTGGTCGATCTCGATGACCGGGCCGCCCTTGGCGCGTGGTGCGGTCCTGTCCTGCCCCGACGGGTGATCTACGGCGGCGGTGGTATGTGAGCCGGTCAGTGCGGGTCCTCCTCAAGCAGCCCCCCGAGCTGTGGGTAAAACCTTCGCGGATCCGACGGCCCTTCGCAAGCGATTCCGCAACGAATTTTCATATCGACAATGGATTCCTTCGTGAGTCCCGCTGGAGACCGCAAGAATCCGCTGAACCGACGTGCGCAGAATCGGCCGGCCGGCAGGAGTCGGCGCCGGCGGACGGGCGGCGCATGCCCGACCAGTTTCTCAGCCGAGGCGGGCATTGATCGGTGGAAACGCCGTTTACCCCCGTGGTGTTGCCGGGTAGTGCTGTGACATGGCAGCAGTAGACGTATCGGTGTCATCGGATCTGAGCCCGAAGGCGGCCTGGGCGCTGGCCTCGGACCTGAGCCGGTTCGACGAGTGGCTGACGATCTTCGGCGGGTGGCGCAGCGAGGTCCCGTCGGACATCGAGGTCGGCACCTGCGTGTCGTCGCTGATCAAGGTCAAGGGGTTCCGCAACATCATCCACTGGCACGTCACTCGTTACGACGAGCCCAAGCAGATCGAGATGGTGGGCCGCGGCAGGCCCGGCATCCGCATCTGCCTGACGCTGTGTGTCCGCGACGACGCGCCGGGTTCGACATTTCAGGTGGTCGCCGAGCTGTCCGGCGGACTGCTCAACACCCGCATCGGCACCCTGGTGGCCAGGGTCATCGAGTCCGACGTGCGCAAGTCCGTCGCGAACCTGGCCGCCTTGCGCTGATCACCCCCACTCGTGATTCATCGCGCGCGTTTCGCACCGCGCCTCGACGGAATCGATGGGCTGCGGCCGTGGTCGTGACAGCGCGATCAGCACCATCGCGAGCACGGCGGTCACCGCGCCGCCGAGGAAGATCACGAAGAAGCTGCTCTCCGGCGGCACGCCCGCACCGGCCACGGTCCGGCTGAGCAGCACCGCGACCAGTGCGGCCGCAGTCGAACTGCCGATCGTGCGGGCGATCGCGTTCATGCTCGTCGCCACCCCGGTCTCGCCGGCGTCCACCTCGCTGACCACCAGCGCGGGCAGCGCGCCGTACCCCAGGCTGATGTAGGCATTGGCCAGGATCCCGGCCACGATCACCTGCCACGCCCTGTCGTGGGCGAACGCGATGAACAGGAACCCGGCGATGCCGGCGAGCGCGGCCACCACCAGCACGGGCCGGGCGCCGTAACGGTCGATGAACCGACCGCTGACCAGCGCGATCACGAAGCCGGCGACCGCGCCGGGCAGCAGATAGACGACGCTGGCCTGCAACACCGTCGCACCGAATCCGTAACCGGCTGCCGCCCTTGGTATCTGGACGAACTGCGTCAATCCCAGGAACGCGAAGTACAAGCCCATCCCGACGAAGATGGTGGCCAGGTTGGTGAGCATGATCGGGCGGCGGGTGAGCATCGCCGTCGACACCAGCGGTTGGCGGGCACGCCGCTCCCACAGCCACCATCCGGCCAGTAGTCCGGCGCCGGCCGCCGCACAGCCGAGCGTGGCGGGTGAGATCCAGCCCCAGGACTGCCCCTGGGTGATCGCCAGCAGCACCGTCGACAGGCCCGCGGCCAGGCCGGTGGCTCCCAGCCAGTCGATCGTTCCGTCGGAGCCGCGCGGCCGGCCCGGCACGACCAGCAGCACGATCGCGATGACGACCAGGGTGAAAGCCGTGGTCAACCAGAACACCCGGTGGTAGTCGGCGTCGCCGCTCATCAGCACCCCGACCACGACGAGCCCGGTGCCACCGCCGAAGCCCAACGTGCCGGAGAGCACCGCCATCGCCGACATCAGCCGGTCGGCGGCGAGCTCTTCGCGCAGGATGGCGATGCTGATCGGGTAGAGCGCGTAGGACGCCGCCTGCAGGACGCGGCCGACGATGAGCAGGGCCAGCGACGACGTCGTGGCGGCCAGGACCGAGCCGGCCAGGACGACCACCAGCACGCACAGCAGCACCCGGCGCTTGCTGTGCAGGTCGGCCAGCCGTCCGATCAGGGGGGTGGCGGCTACGGCGGCGAGCAGGTTCGCGGTGACGGCCCAGCTCACGCCGATGGTGGAGGCGTCGAGCTGGTCGGCGATGATGCCCAGCACCGGAACGACCGCGGTCTGCAGGACCGCGACGGTGAGCACCACGATGGACAAGCCGGCAATCAGCAGCCGGGGTGAGCGCACCGGCGCGTGGCCCGTGGCCGGGGACCGCATCGCATCGGTCTCGACCACGGCCCGCTCCGATCCTTAGCTCATCTTCGGTTCCTCGATTATGTCGCGTCGGTCATCCGAACGTGCGGCGGGCGTATCGGAGTGCCCCGTCGTGCTGATGAAGTCGTCGAGCAGGTCGACCACCTCGCTCGGCCGTTCCACGTGAGGGAAGTGGCCGACGCCTTCGAGCACCGCCAGCCGACTGTCGGGCCTGGCCTCTTGGGCCACGTACGCGTGGTCGACCGGAATGATCCGGTCCTGATCGCCCCAGATCGCCATGATCGGCATCTCGGCGGCCACGTGCAGCCGGTTCAGCGCGCTGACCGCCTGGCCGCGGTAGTCGACGACCGAGCGCAGCGTGCGCAGGAAGGCATGACGAGTCTGCGCATCCGCCAGCGACGAGTAGGCGCTCCACATCTCCGCGCCCCGCGGGGACTGGATCCCGGCGCTCGAGAACCAGCCGCGCAACTTGTTGCCGGCCGCCAGGACGGCCTGCGGCGCGATGATCGGCAGGATGAACTCGGCGCCCGGCGCCGACAGCAACCGCAACGTCCAGCCCACGTCGGGACCCAGACCGCCGCTGCTGATGAGGACCAGCCGCTGGCAGTAGTCCGGGTGCTGATAGACGAACTGCATGGCCACGCCGCCGCCGAGGGACTGGCCGACGATCGTGGCGCGCGCGATGCCCAGCTCGTCGAGCAGATCTCGCAGCCACACGGCGAACGCGCCCAGGGAGTAGTCGCCGCGCGGCTTGTCCGACTGCCCGTGGCCCAGCAGATCGGGCGCGACCACCCGGTACTTCCGCGACAGCTGCGGCATCACCGCCCGCCAGGTCTCGGAGCTGCCCGCCATCCCGTGGATCAGCAGCACCGCTTCCTCGCCGCTTCCGGCATCCCGGTAGGCGACGCGATCTCCGTGCAATTCCAGATACTGCAACTCGGTCATGTTGAATGGCCCCTCCGCGGTCGTTGAACCTGCCTACCCCGAAATCCTCGCGGATATAACCCGCCTGCCGTCAGCCGCGGTGCTCGGCGGCCAGCTCATCGACCGACATGCCGTCCAGCAGGCGGTCCAGGGTGCCGGTCATCGTCGGGCATTCGCGCGCGGGGTGATCGGCCGGGCAGTGCAGCGCGTGGGTGAGGAAGTCCTGTGCGCCGCGGGCCTGGGCGATCACCGCCTCCAGGTGGCCGATCTGCTGCTTGACGACCTCGCGCCACTGAGGGCTGGGTGCGTCGAGAACAGCGGCGGCGGTGTCGAGCGGAAGGCCCAGGCGATGGAAGATCTTCAGGAACGCCAGCCGGCGCAGTTCGTCTGGTCCGTACATGCGCCGGCCGGCGCTGCGCGACGACGGGGACACCAGGCCGCGCTCGTCGTAGTAGCGCAGTGCCGACGGCGTCATCTGCAGTCGGGCGGCGGCCTCGCCGATCGGGATGGGGTCCATACCGCCATTTGACTTCAAGCCGACTTGAACCGGCAAGCTCGAGATCATGAGCACTCCCGCGGGACTTCCCGTCAATCATCACGCCGACCACCCGGGATTCTCGGGCGTCACGGGATCGCTTTTCGCGCTCGTCTTCCTGATCGTGGGCCGCGCCAAAGCCCGACTTGCCGTCGACGTGGCGGCGGTGTCGCCGGGCGACACGGTGGTCGACATCGGCTGTGGCCCCGGCGAAGCCGTCCGTCAGGCCGCCCGCCGCGGAGCGAAGGTGACCGGTGTCGACCCGGCATCGGCCATGCTGCGCATCGCCCGCCTGGTCACCCGCGGCGGTGCGGTCGAATTCAAGCAGGGCACCGCCGAGGACCTGCCGGTGCCGGACCGTGGGGCGACGGTGGCGTGGTCGCTGGCCACGGTGCATCACTGGCGGGACGTCGGTGCCGGTCTGGGGGAGGCGTACCGGGTGCTGGCACCCGGCGGCCGACTGGTGGCCGTCGAACGTCAGTCGCCGCAGGCCGCGACCGGTCTCGCCAGCCACGGGTGGACACGCCAGCAGGCCGATTCCTTTGCCGCCCAAGCCCGGTCGGCCGGCTTCGACAGGGTGGAGGTCGGTGCACAGAAGGCCGGACGCCGCGACGTATGGGTGGTGACGGCCCGCCGACCCTGAATTCGACAGCTTTACGATCGGCTAGTACAGTCCTAGTCGATCGTAAAGGAGCGAACCGGCCGATGACCGTCGCGGCGACCACCGACACCAGGCAACGACTGATCGACGCTGCCGTCGCCCTGTTCACCCGGCACAGCTTCGCGGGCACCTCGCTGCAGATGATCGCGGACGAACTCGGCTTCACGAAAGCCGCTATCTACCACCACTTTCGGACCCGCGAGCAACTGCTGGGCGCGGTGCTGGACCCGATGCTGGCCGAACTGCGCACGATCGTCGATGACGCCGAGGGACGGCGGACCGCCCACGCCAGGGCCGAGCGCATGCTCAGCGGTTACGCCGACCTGGCGGTGCGCAACCGGGGGCTGGCGGCCGTTCTCGCCGCCGACCCGAGTGTCGCCACCGCGTTGCAGCAGCGGGCGGACTGGGCCGACCTGATCGCCCGGCAACTGCGGCTGCTCGCCGATGTGGAGGCGGGCCCCGCGGGGGAGATCAACGCGGCGATGGTCTTCGCCGGCATGGCCGGCGCGGTCGGGTCGATGTGGGTCCAACTCACCGACGACGAACTGCGCGAGCACCTCATCACTGCGGCACGACGCACGCTCGGCCTACGGGCGCGCCCCACGAAAGGAAGTTCTCAATGAAGACAGCGGTCGTCACGGGCGGCGGCTCGGGAATCGGACGCGCCATCGTGGATCGGTTGCGCGCCGACGGGTACCACGTCGCGGTCCTCGACCTGGCGCCGAACGACGACGAATTCGCCCACACCGCCGACGTGACCGATCGAGCGCAGATCGACGCCGCCCTGTCGGCGGTCCGCAGCCAACTCGGGCCGATCTCGATCCTGGTCAACGCCGCCGGTCTCGACGGCTTCAAGAAGTTCACCGACATCACCTTCGAGCAGTGGCAACGCGTCATCGACGTCAACCTCAACGGCGTCTTCCACTGCATCCAGGCGGCGCTGCCGGACATGATCGAGGCCGGCTGGGGCCGGATCGTCAACATCTCGTCGTCGAGCACGCATTCCGGCGCGCCCTACATGGCGCACTACGTCGCGGCGAAGTCGGCGGTCAACGGGTTGACCAAGACGCTGGCGCTCGAATACGGCCCCGCCGGCATCACCGTGAACGCGGTGCCGCCCGGTTTCATCGACACACCGATGTTGCGCGCCGCCGAAGCCCGCGGCAACCTCGGCGACATCCAGGCCACGATCGACGCCACGCCCGTGCGGCGGATCGGCAGACCGGAGGACATCGCGGCGGCGTGCGCGTTCCTCATCTCCGAGGAAGCCGGTTACATCACCGGGCAGATCCTCGGCGTCAACGGCGGGCGCAACACCTAGCTGCGGACGCTCCGCACGCCTGTGCGAGGATCCCCGAATGGGTACGGAATCCGCGCATTTCACACCGACGGACGACGGCGGGTTCTCCCCGACGCGGTTCGCCCAGAGCCATTGGGGTGACGACCACCTCAACGGGCCCGCCGTCGTCGGCCTCGCCGCGCGGGCGCTGGAGAACCACTGCGGGTCAGACGAGTTCATGCCGGCCCGGTTCACCGCGGACCTGTTCCGCGCGGCGCGCAACGCGCGCACCACAATCGATGTTCGGGTGGTGCGCGACGGACGACGGGTGCGCAGTGCGGAATGCGATGTACTGCAGGACGGCCGGGCGGTCGCGCGGGCGACGCTGGTCCAGTACCGGCGCTCGTCGGCGCCACCGGGCCGTCAGTGGGTCGCCGCGACACCCGTTGTGACACCGCCCGTTCCCGACGACGACTTGGCCCCTTACGTCGGCAGCGACGACGCCGGCTGGACGCGCTCACCGGGCGCGCACCAGAACGCCTCCCGCAAACGCTTCTTCAACGACGGCATCGATGTCGTTGCCGGGGAGAAGCTTTCCCCGTTCGTGCGGGCGGTGATGCTCGCCGAGGCCACCAGCCTGGTGACCAATCTCGGCACCGAGGGCATCGGCTACATCAACGGCGACCTGACCGTCGCGTTGTCGCGGCTGCCGCTCGACGAGTGGCTGATGGTCCAGGCCGACACCCATTTCGCCTCCGAGGGTGTGTCGGTGGGAACCGCGACGCTGTTCGACCACCGGGGCGCGTTCGGATCCGGAATGGTCACCGCGGTGGCGAACCCGGCGGCCCAGATCGACTTCGGCAGGCAACCGTTTCCGAAGCACGGCCTCAACTACGAGTGACCAGGGCGGCCGTCACCAGCCGCTGTTGTCGCCGTTCCTGTTCTGGGTGGCCGGATTCGGGATCGGTCCGCGAATCTCGGGTGCGACGCTGATCGGCGCTCGGGTGACCGCGACATCGGGCTTGTCGGCCTGCGGCGGCGACGAGTTCCTCGACGGGTAGGAGGGCGTGTAGCCGGGCCCGTTGCCCTGCACCGGCGCCGGCGGGGGCGGGGCAGAAGGGGGCGGCGGCGGTGGCGGTGGCGGTGGCGGGGGAGCAGGGGCGCTGCTCAGCGCCGGCTGCGTGCCGGTCGGTGACGGTGCCGTGCTGCTGGGGGCGGCGCTCGTCGAGGGTGACGGCACGACGCCGGTCGACTCCTCGGACCCGGCGGCGTCGCCGCGCAGCACCATCGGGAGGATCGCGAGCAGCAGCGCGACAGCCGCGACGGCGATCACCGCGATCACGGCCGGCTTCGTGCGGTACCAGGGATTGGGCGCGGGCTTGAACGTCAGCGTGCTGATCGGGGTGCCCGCGGGACGCTCGATGAAGGGGCGGGCGTAGCTGGTCTCGCGCAGGTCGGCCCAGGTGTCGGGCTCGGCAGTGGTGTACGGAACGTCGGCCGGCTCCGGCTGTGCCAAGTCGGCGAGGTCGTCGTCCGGCGCGTCGGCGAACTCGTCGTGCACCAGTGGGATCGGCTCGGTGATCGGGTCGTGCCCATTGTGGCCGACCTCGTCCGTGTCGTGGCCCTCGTCGTATCCGCTCTCGTCGTCGGTCAGCTCGGCCGGGGACTCATCGAGGTCCCAGCCCCAGAGGGCCCCGCGCTCGGCCATGCGTCGATGCTACGCGTCGACCTGCGGTGCGACTAAGTTGATCACGTGACCCGCAGCAGTACCGACCCGCGTCTGCGCGAGCTGACCCTGCTACGCAGGGTGCGCGACCGGATCGACCGGGAGTATGCGCAGCCGCTGAACGTCGAGGCGCTTGCCCGCGGCGTCAACATGTCGGCGGGCCACCTCTCGCGCCAGTTCCGGCAGGCCTACGGCGAATCGCCCTACAGCTACCTGATGACCAGGCGCATCGAACGGGCGATGGCGCTGCTGCGTCGCGGCGACATGACCGTCACCGAGGTGTGCTTCGCGGTCGGCTGCTCGTCGCTGGGTACCTTCAGCACCCGCTTCGCCGAACTCGTCGGCGTGCCGCCGAGCGTCTACCGGCGTGAGGCGACGGGTGCGGTGGCCGGGATGCCGTCGTGCGTGGCCAAGCAGGTGACCAGACCGGTCAGGAATCGAGAAGCGTCGGATCCGGCACCCCAGTTAGCGTGAGCGCCATGGACATCACCATCAACACCAGCTTCCTGCCGCATGCGGATCCCGAAGAGTCCCTGACGTTCTACCGCGACGCACTCGGCTTCGAGGTGCGCAAGGACGTCGGCTACAACGACATGCGGTGGATCACCGTCGGTCCCGTCGGCCGGCCTGAGATGAACCTGGTCCTGACGCCGCCCGCCGCCGATCCCGGCGTCACCGACGACGAGCGTCGCACCATCGCCGAGATGATGGCCAAGGGCACCTACGCCGGCATCATGCTGGCCACCAAGGACGTCGACGCCGTATTCGCCCGAGTGCAGGCCAGCGGTGCGGAGGTGATGCAGGAACCGACCGATCAGCCGTGGGGCGCTCGCGACTGCGCGTTCCGCGACCCCGCCGGCAACACGGTGCGCATCCAGCAGGTGGCGTGACCGTATGGCGCGCAGGCCGATTGCCGACAGTCATGACGTCATCCGCGTGCACGGTGCGCGTGAGAACAACCTCAAGGACGTCGACGTCGAGATCCCCAAGCGCCGGCTCACGGTGTTCACCGGAGTCTCCGGGTCCGGCAAGAGTTCCCTGGTCTTCGACACGATCGCCGCGGAGTCACAGCGGCTGATCAACGAGACCTACAGCGCCTTCGTGCAGGGCTTCATGCCGACGATGGCCCGCCCCGATGTCGACGTGCTGGAGGGCCTCACGACGGCGATCATCGTCGACCAGGAGCGCATGGGCGCGGACCCGCGCTCGACCGTCGGCACCGCCACCGATACCGGAGCGATGCTGCGCATCCTGTTCAGCCGGCTCGGCAAGCCGCATATCGGCTCGCCGCAGGCATTCTCGTTCAACGTCGCCTCGATCAGCGGTGCCGGTGCGGTCACGATGGAACGCGGCGGGCGCACCGTCAAGGAGCGTCGCGAGTTCAACCTCGTCGGCGGCATGTGTTCGCGTTGCGAGGGGCGCGGGTCGGTCAACGACATCGACCTGACCGCGTTGTACGACGACAGCAAGTCGCTCAACGATGGCGCGCTGACCATCCCCGGTTTCTCCATGGAGGGTTGGTACGGGCGAATCTTCAACGGCTGCGGCTTTTTCGACCCGGACAAGCCGATCCGCAAGTTCACCAAGAAAGAACTCGACGCCCTGCTGCACAAGGAGGCGACCAAGATCAAGATCGACGGCGTCAACCTGACCTATATGGGGTTGATCCCGCAGATCAAGAAGTCTTTCCTGGCCAAGGACGTCGAGGCCATGCAGCCGCACATCCGGGCATTCGTCGAGCGGGCGGTCACGTTCACCAGGTGCCCCGACTGCGACGGGACCCGGCTGTCGGACACTGCGCGTTCGTCGAAGATCAAGGGCTGCAGCATCGCCGACCTGTATGCGATGCAGATCAGCGACCTGGCCCAGTGGATCGGCGGCCTGAAGGACAAGTCGGTGGCGCCGTTGCTGGCGTCGTTGCAGCACACGCTGGACTCGTTCGTCGAGATCGGCCTGGGCTATCTGTCACCGGATCGCCCGGCGGGCACGTTGTCGGGCGGAGAAGCGCAGCGGGTCAAGATGATCCGGCATCTCGGCTCACCGCTGACCGACGTCACCTATGTGTTCGACGAACCCACCATCGGTCTGCACCCGCATGACATCGCCCGCATGAACGAGCTTCTGCTGCAACTGCGCGACAAGGGCAACACCGTTCTGGTCGTCGAGCACAAGCCCGAGGTGATCGCGGTCGCCGACCATGTCGTCGACCTCGGGCCCGGCGCCGGAACCGTCGGTGGCGAAGTGGTTTTCACCGGTCCGGTGGACAAGCTGCGGTCCAGCGGCACGCTGACCGGCCGTCACCTCGACGACCGCGCTTCGCTCAAGGACGCGGTACGCACGGCGACGGGTGCGCTGGCGGTGCGGGGCGCCGACACCAACAACCTGCGCGACGTCGACGTCGACATCCCGCTCGGGGTGTTGGTCGTGCTGACCGGTGTCGCCGGCTCGGGCAAGAGCTCGTTGATCGACGGCTCGGTGGCCGGGCGGGACGGCGTGGTGGCCATCGACCAGGCGCCGATCCGCGGCTCGCGGCGCAGCAACCCGGCGACCTACACCGGGATGCTCGAGCCGATCCGCAAGGCGTTCGCCAAGGCCAACGGCGTCAAGCCGGCGTTGTTCAGCTCGAATTCCGAGGGCGCGTGCCCGGCGTGCAACGGGGCGGGCGTCATCTACACCGATCTCGGCGTGATGGCGACGGTGGAGTCGACGTGCGAGGAGTGCGAAGGCAGACGGTTCCAGGCGTCGGTGCTCGACTACACGCTGGGTCGCCGAAACATCGCAGAGGTGCTGGCGATGCCGGTGACCGATGCCGTCGGGTTCTTCGGCGAGGGTGAGGCCGCCACACCCGCCGCCCACAAGATCCTCGAGCGGCTCGCCGACGTCGGACTCGGTTATCTGTCGCTGGGCCAGCCACTGACGACCTTGTCCGGCGGTGAGCGCCAGCGCCTGAAGCTGGCGACGCACCTCGGTGAGAAGGGTGACGTCTACATCCTCGACGAGCCGACGTCGGGCCTGCATCTGGCCGATGTCGAGCAGTTGCTCGCCTTACTCGACCGGTTGGTCGACTCAAAGAAGTCGGTCGTCGTCATCGAGCATCACCAAGCGGTGATGGCGCACGCCGACTGGATCATCGACCTGGGGCCGGGTGCCGGCCACGACGGCGGTCGCGTTGTGTTCGAGGGCACCCCAGGCGATCTCGTCGCCGCGCGGTCCACACTGACCGGCCAGCACCTCGCGGATTACGTGGGTGCTTGACCGCCGTCACGGGCGGGCGACAACCGTCGTGGGGCTTAAGGCCCTAGCGCCCTGAATCATTCGCTCTAATCTCGAGGAGTCTGCAGGGAACCGATTCCTGCGCAGCGTTTCAGGAGGCACCCATGACAACCGGTATCGGCGAACGAGCATGACAGAGCACCACCATCACGACGTCCTCGACGAGTTGAAGCCACAACACCGCGCTCTGCGCCAGATGATTCCGGACGTCTATCGCGGGTTCGGCGAGATGAGCCGCGCCGCACTGGCGCCAGGGGCGCTGGAGTCCAAAGTCAAAGAACTCATGGCGATGGTCATCGGCGTCGTGCACGGTTGTGACGGCTGCATAGCCTCACATGCCCGCGGAGCCGTTCGTGCTGGGGCCTCGAAGGAAGAAGCAGCGGAGGCGATCGGCGTCGGCATCCTCATGCAGGGCGGGCCGGCCACTGTCTACGGTGCCCGCGCATACCAGGCCTTCTGCGAATTTGCCGACGCGACGACCCCGGCTACCTAGGTCCGTCGTCGTCGGGCCCGATCACCGCGACAGCCTGAGCCGACACCCGGTTGCGCCGCCGCCACCGGCCGCCGAGGACACTATTGACGCCGGGCGGATCGACTCTTATTTTGAGAGTAGATTCTCAAACTAAGAGAGGTACTCATGTCGAACGCTGACACTTACCGGACCTACCTGCGTTTGTTCACCTCGGGTGACAAGGCCGGCGCCGCGGAGCTGCTGACCGACGATTTCCGCTTCCACGGGCCGATGTTGCAGTCGGAGGGCAAGGCGGACTTCCTGGCGGGCTCCGAGCCGCTGTGCCCGATCATGCGCGGCGCCCACGTGCATCGACAGTGGGAGCACGGCGATGAGGTGTGCTCGATCTACGACTTCGACATCGAGACGCCAGTCGGGGCGGCCTCGATTCCGATGGCGGAGTGGACCACCTTCCGCGACGGCAAGCTTGCCTCGGCGCGGTTGTATTTCGACACCGCGGCGATGACGGCGATGCAGCCGCCGTCCTGAGTGCACAGTCATGCCGAAGGGACCGTGGAGCGGCTACGGCAGGTTCTGCCCCTTGGCCCGCGCGCTCGATGTGGTCGGCGAGCGCTGGACCCTGGTGATCGTTCAGGAACTCCTCAAACGACCCGGGCGCTACGGCGAACTGCAGAGCCGGCTTCCGGGCATCGGCACCAGCGTGCTTGCCGACCGGCTGCGGCGCCTCGAGCGGGCCGGGCTGGTGGTGCGGGAGCCGGGTCCGGTCGGTGCGGGCGTCGTCTACGCGCTGACCGAGCGGGGCCGCGCGCTCGATGAGGCACTGTGCGCGTTGCGGCGGTGGGGTGTCGGCTACCTGGCCGATCCGACCGCGGACGGCTCGGGGGAGCAGTGTTTCGACGTCACCTACGTCGGCGGCATCGAAACCGTCGCCGACGGCAAGTTCCAGCTTGTCGTCGACGATCGTCCCACCACACTGCGTTTCGCCGCCGGCCGGCTCCGCCAGCAACCCGGCGCCGCGCCCGGCGCCGAGCTGATCGTGCGCACGACGTCGGACTTCCTGGACCGTTGGGCCGCAGGGGAAGTCAGTTGGGACGACGGCCGCGCCAACGGCGAGGTCCATGTGGAAGGACCCGCCGCCGCCTGGCCACGGTGGCTGGCCGCTACCGGCTACCTGCTCCACGTCGAACCGGACGCGGCCGGTGCCTGACCATCGAGCAGTTGCTGACCGTCGAGAGGTCCCGGCAGTCGCCTCCAGATTGTCACCACGATGTGGAACCACTGGCGGCGGTCATGGGGAGTCGGCCGATGCCGACGGCTTTCGGGGAGATTCTTGGGGTACGCGCAGCCGGGACGGATACGTCACTGTGACGTATCACCTTGTGTCCCAAGGCTTACCGCGGGGGAGCGATCAGGGCTTCTCACGTGTGGGCTTGCGGCCCGCGGGCGGCTTCTTCCGCGGTGAGGCCGCCGAACGGCGGCCGGTCAGGCGACCCAGGGTGGCGGTGCCGGGGAGGGTCGACACCGCGTTGTATACGTCGTTGCCGGTTTCGACAAGTGCTTCGAGTTGGGGCAGGATCGCGTCCATGGTTCGGATCATCGGATCGGCCAGCGCGAGGTAGCGTTCGGCGCGGTCGATCGCCTGGTTGAGTCGCTCGGTGGCAGTTGCAAGATTCTCGATGAGATCCGGCAGTTGACCAACCAGCTGAATGGAGGCGGGCGGAATCCGCATCGCGCTGCTCGCAGCCGACTGCGCGGTCTCCGCGGCCGATCGCGCGGCGGCCTTGATGTCTTTCGGGCCCGGAATCTTCTGGCTCATATTGACAACTGTGCCGCATACCGGTGCAAGTGTCCTTCTTTTGCCAGGAGGTGTTGACCGCGCCAGACAGCGGCCCCGGCGGTCCCGCCTTGATATATGGCGCATGATGGACGCATGGCCGAACGTGGTCGCGACGAAGCCGGGCGGCCCCGCAGCGCACGCCCACGCGATGCGTTGGGGCGGCCGCTTCCAGAGGGCGGCGACGGCGTCGCCCGGATTCCCGACGATCTCGATCTGGCTCCACAGGAGACGCTTGCCTATGCGGAGCGACTCTTGGCGCAGGGCCTGGCATTCAACGCGCACGAGGTGCTCGAGTCCGCGTGGAAGAACGGGCCTGACGACGAACGGTCGCTCTGGCAGGGCCTCGCACAGCTGGCGGTGGGTATCACCCACGTTCAACGCGGTAACACCAAGGGGGCGATCGCGCTGCTGCAGCGCGCTTCGGGTCGGCTAGGAGGAACTGAACAAGCGGCGCGGCACGGGATCTCGGTTGATGATCTGGTCGCATATGCGGAGGCGCTATGCACTGATCTCGCGGCGGGGGTCCAGATCAGTCCGGAGAGGCTTCGACCGCGCCTGACCCTTGGCCGAGCCGAATAGCTCAAAGTCGTTGACGCACTACGATGCTCGACAACAAACCGTCACAGTGACAAATTCCCGTTGGTGCTGCCGTGGCTCGCAGCGGAATACTAGCGGGGGACGGTCTTGCTCCGCGGTCGGTGCAGCGCGCCGCTGCGCGTCCAACCTCGGATCGCACTTGCGCTGTCTATAACTGCGTCCGCCCACGGACCGCGTGCCTGGCGTGATGTCCACCCGCTACATCACTCTCGATCCGGTGCCGGTGCGCCGTACCGGAGGAGCCGAAAGAGGTTCAGGGGCAGCGTGGTTCGGAGCAAAACGTCACAGTGACGAATCTGACCCGGGCATGCGGGCGGGGGTGCGCGTGACTCCGTCGGGATTGATCGAAGCGACGGCGCCTGTAACCGTGCGTTCTCAGCAGGTCGATTGCGCCGCCGGCGGTATCAACACCAGTGCGCGGACCCCAGTGTCGTCATGGTGCGGAAACGGAGTGAGCCCACGCGATATGCGCACCCGGACCCATTTCGTTGCTGAGGCCGGATCGATGCTCTCCAGGCCGCTTCGTCGCGCTGAGCCTTCTACCGATAAGCCACATTATGTCAAGTATGCCCCCCGCCGATCTCCCCCGGTTCACCTGTTGCCGTGTGCCGCTCGGTTGAGCGCATCGAGGGCGAAGCCGACCACCTCGTTCTCCTTCAAGACGCTGCCCTTTTCGGCGCACTGTCGGAACGCCGCATCGCCGAGCTTCGAGCACATGCGCACCTTCGCGCCGCGAAGCGTGGCGGCGTCGCTCCCGAAGGGCGGGAAACCGGCCCGCGCCGATTCTGCGGCGCCCGAGAGCACCGCAGCGTCCTCGTACGCGCCAACGTTCACCAGAAGGCCGATCAGCGTTCGGATCGTCACCCACAGCGCGTTCCACGCGCCGGTACGTTGCCACTCCGCGATCGCCGAGCGGTAGTGCTCGAGCGCAGCGGTGACGTCGTGCCGGCGCGCCTGCGACGCCGCGAGCGCGACTTCGGCATAGCCGACAATCAAGCGGCTATGGACTGTGCCTGCGAGCTCGATCGCCCTGCAGAAGTCGCGTTCCGCTTGCTCGGGTCGTTCGACGGCGAAGACGTCGCCCGAGACAAAGTGAGCGAACGCCAGCGCCGACGGACTCCCGCACCGCTCGGCGAGTGAGAATACGTCGGCGATGAGATCGGCGGCTCCCGCGGCATCGCCCGCGTATGCCATGGCGAGTCCGGCACTTCCGAGATCCCACGTCGCCTGGAGGAGGTCGCCGTCAGCACACGCCAGCGTGGACGCTTCCGCGTACCACGTGGCGGCAGATCCGAGATCGCCGATGAGCAACGCCACATCAGCGCGTGCCTCGAGCGCGCAGCGGGTCGCCTGCGGCTCGCTCCGCAATGCGGCTTCGACGGTGGCGGCGGCGACGGCAGTTGCGCCCTCGACGTCGCCGCGCTGCCACGCACCGGTCTCGGCTGCAAACAGGGCGTGCGGCAGCATGGGCGAATCCGTCGCCGCCGCGCTCGCCACTGCTACATCGGCCCATCGGAACACCTCGGACTGGCCGCGCCAGAGCGCATACGGCCGCAGGGACGATACCAGCCGAAGACTCGCGTTCGCGTTGCGCCCGACGAGCCAGGTGTGCGCGGCCCGTAGCTCATCGATTGAGTCGGTGAGCCGGGTCTCCCAATCCGACTCGTCCGAGCTGCTGAGCTTGATCGCCGCGTGCTCGGCGAACACAACCGCCCACTGAGCATGTCGATCTCGGGCAGCCTCCACCTCGTCATCCGCACGTAGACGGTCGAGGGCGTACCGACGCATCGTGTCGAGGAGCGCATAACGGCGCGCGGCGCTCCCGGGCAGTTCGGAGAGCAGCGCACAGTCGACCAGGCGCAGCACCGCGGCGATCACCGCGTCGTACGTGACAGCGTCACCCGCAACGACCGAGCACGCCGCGTCCAAACCGAACGGACCGACGAATACTGCAAGCCGGTTGAAGACCTGCTGCTCGATGGGTTCCAGCTGCGCATAGGACCAATCGAGGACGGCCGTGAGCGATCGATGGCGTCCTTCGGTTCGCGGACCGGCGGTGAGGATCGTGAAGCGCTCGTCGAGACGTTGGGTCAGATCCTGTAGCGACAGACCACGCACACGCGCCGCTGCCAACTCGATCGCTAGGGGAAGACCGTCCAGCTGGCGGCAGACCTCCGCCACTGTCTCGATGTCAGCCGTGTCGGCGCTGAATGCCGCGTCGGTTGCACGCGCGCGGTCGACGAACAAGCACACGGCGGGCGAGTTCGGTCCTTTGACCGGGAGCGGCCTCACCTCCCAGAGATGCTCACCATCGACGGAGAGGCGTTCACGGCTGGTGGCAAGGATATCGACGTCAAGAGTCGATCGAATGATGCGATCGGCGAGTCGAGCCGTGCCCTCGAGGACGTGTTCGCAGTTATCGAGGATCACGAGCGCGCGACGACTGGCAAGGTCGTCGAGCAGCTGGGCCTCCAGTGGCGTGAACGCCTTCTCGCGTACGCCGACAACAGTGGCCACGGCACGCGTGACGTGCGCCGATCGGGTGATGACGGCGAGGTCGCAGAAGTGGATGCCGTCGCGGTACCGAGAACTCACCTCGTTGGCGACCTCGAGCGCCAACCGGGTCTTACCGACACCGCCAGGGCCCCACAAGGTGAGCAACCGGACTTCGCCAAGGAGCCGGCCGACGTCGCAAAGATCGTCGTCGCGGCCCAAGAACGTGCTGACCGCACGGGGCACGTCGACCCGCGACCGCGCCACGGCAGGCGTGCTCCCACCGCCCAGTTCGTGCTGCAGGATCTCGCGTTCGACTCGCTGCAAAGCAGGTGAGGGCTCCAAGCCCAGCGCGTCAACCAAGTGACAACGCCACGATTGGTAGGCGTCGAGCGCCTCGGTGTGCCGACCCTGGTGGTAGAGCGCTTGCATAAGCAGCCCCCTGGCGCGCTCCCGCCCCGGCTGCTCGGCGATCAACGCATTCATGTCGGCCGCCGCCTCCGCGGCGCGGTCCGCCACCAACAGCAGGGCGGCACGATCCTCGCGTGCCGCCCCGTGTAGCTCTTCGAGTCGTCGCACCTCGGGGAGGGCGAACGGTCGGACGACAAACTCCCCAAGCACCCTGCCCCTCCACAGCGCCAACGCCTCGTCCAAGAGCGGCAGCGCCCGCTCGTAATGCTCGCCACGCGCTTGGGTGATCAGCCGATCGAACCGCGTGGCATCGACCTCCTCTGGCGCGACGAGCAGGCGGTATCCGCCCTCCTCTGTCACCAGCGACGCGGGCGGAGGCAGCAGTTTTCGCAACCTCGAGATCTGCGTACGCAACGCTCCGGCGGGGTCGCTCGGGATGTCGTCGGGCCACAATTCCTCGACGAGGCGTTCGGTGGACACGACTCGGTTCGCCTCGACGAGCAGGACAGCAAGCAGGTGACGCTGGGTGCGGCTCGCCATGCGAATCGGACCGTTGTCGGTCGCAACCGACAGCGGGCCGAGGATGCCGTACCGCACCGAGCCCCGCGGAGCTGTCCCCACCCGTGCCATTGTCCCACCAAGGTCGCTGCGAGCCGTGACACTCAGCCGACATGTATGTGACAGGCCCCAGTCGTACCGTCAACCGCACCCAGGTGTTCTGCGCCAATTGGCCAAGGAGAGAGCGATGAAGCGATCAACAGCACAGCATGCGGAAATCACCGGTCTCAACAAGGTCGAAGCCGCCTTCGGCGGCGACCTACTTCGATCCGGCGACCCCGGATACGACGAGGCACGGCGACTCCACAATGGCATGATCGACAAGCACCCGGCGCTCATCGCCCGCTGCCTGACGCCGGCCGACGTGGTCGCCGCCGTCGATCTCGGTCGCACAGCCGGCCTCGAGATCGCTGTGCGAGGCGGCGGTCATGGCGTCGCCGGGCGTGCCACCACCGATGGCGGCCTAATGATCGATCTCTCGCTCATGAAGGGCATCCGCGTCGACGTCCCAGGTCACTCGGTGCGGGCGGAGCCTGGGCTTACGTGGCGAGAGCTCAACGATGCCCTCGCGCTCGAAGGTCTGGCGACGACCGGTGGCGTGGTGTCGACGACTGGTATCGCAGGGCTGACGCTCGGCGGAGGCCTGGGCTGGCTCATGGGCAAGTACGGCCTCACGATCGACAACCTCCTGTCGGTAGACGTCGTCACCGCTGACGGCCAAACGCTTACCGCCGATGAAGACGAGCACCCCGACCTCTTCTGGGGGCTGCGCGGTGGCGGCGGCAACTTCGGCGTGGCGACCTTGTTCGAATACCGAGTGCACCCCGTATCGCAGGTGCTCGCGGGCCCGGTGCTGCATCCGTTTTCCGATGCGGCGGCGGTCCTCGCCTTCCATCGCGAGTTCACGGCGTCGGTTCCCGACGAATTGACCGCCGGTGCTGCACTGCTGCCTACCTCGGACGGATCCGGCCAGAAGGTCGCCGCGCTGGTGCCTTGTCACTGCGGCGATCCCGCAACTGCGGCATCGGATGTCGGTCCGATGCGCACCTTCGGCACGCCGATCGCCGATCTCGTACAGCCGATGCCCTACCCGACCGTCAACACGTTGCTCGATGACTTGTTGGGGAAGAAGGGCACGTTGAACTATTGGAAGTCAGGGTTTCTCCGCGAGTTATCCGATGCAGCCATCGACGTGCTCGTCGATTCGTTCGAACAAGTGCCGTCCAACATGACCGGCATCTTCCTCGATCACCTGCACGGCGCCGCCGCCCGCGTCGACTCTCGGGCTACGGCGTTCCCCCACCGTCAGGACGCTTTCAGCGTGCTCGTGCTCGGGCAATGGCTAGATCCGGCCGAAACCGAGGCGAACATCGCGTGGGTCCGGGAGACCTTCGAATCGCTGCGTCCGCACCTCAGCGAACGGCGCTACACAAACTTCTTATCGGCCGACGACGCCGGTTCGGTGCGCCAGGGATACGGCGAGAACTACGAGCGCCTTGTCGGCGTGAAGCGACGGTACGACCCCGACAATCAATTCCACCTCAACCACAACCTCGATCCCGCCGGCTGATCCGCACGGCCGACGCCACCTGAATACGACGGAATCGAATATGCTGCCCGTCCGCCTGCCCCGTGCTCGTTGCCCTGACCAGGGCTGGTCATGAACGCCAGATCTGAGGCAATTGCCTCATGCGGCACCGCTCCGCGGGTTCGACGATGAGGCATGACCAAAGTTAAGCGATTTCTCGCAGTCGGTTACGGCGCTGTCAGCTACCTGATCTTCCTGGCGGTGTTCCTGTATGCAATCGGATTCGTCGGCGATGTCGTGGTGCCGCGCAGTGTCGATGACGCCATCGACGCGCCGCTCGGCCAGGCGCTGATCGTCAACCTGTCGCTGCTGACCCTGTTCGCCGTTCAGCACAGTGTGATGGCACGCCCGGCGTTCAAACGGTGGTGGACACGCTACGTCCCGCCGCCGGTGGAACGCAGCACCTACGTGTTGCTGGCCAGTCTCGTACTCGCCCTGCTCTTCTGGCAATGGCGCACGATCCCGTTAGTCATCTGGGACGTTGCGTACCTGCCCGCCCGGATGGCGGTGTGGACGCTGTTCTGGCTCGGCTGGGCGATCGTGCTCGCCGCGACGTTCATGATCAACCACTTCGAGCTGTTCGGGCTGCGCCAGGTGCTCGCCGCCTGGCGGGCTCGGCCCGAAGCCGAGACCGGATTCCGGGTCACGTTGTTCTACCGCGTGGTGCGTCACCCGCTCATGCTGGGATTCCTCATCGCCTTCTGGTCCGCCCCCACCATGACGGCCGGGCACTTGCTGTTCGCCTCCGCCACGACGGGCTATATCCTCATCGCGCTGCAGCTCGAGGAGCGCGACCTGCTGGCCACATTGGGAGCCCGCTATGCCGCATACCGGCAGGCGGTGCCCATGCTCGTGCCGCGGCCCCGGAGGCACCGCAGCGCTCCCCTACCCGATGACAGGACGAATGCGGCGGAATCGAGGACGGCGGGCCACCGGTAACGGTGGGCGTCGGGTCTGCCCCGGGGCTACCGACGAGGACCGTGCCCAGCGCCGGTACCGTGGCGACGGTGAATTTCTCCCGTCTGTGTTCTGCCGCGGTCGCCGCCGGTGCCGCGTCGCTAGTCGTGACGCTTGCCGGCTGTGGCTCCGACACGGATTCTCCGTCGGCGAGCACGACCTCCTCTCCGGTCTCCGATGTGTTCACGCCGCCATCACTGACCCAGACCGCACCCGAAGACGCCCCGTGCCCCATGGCGGCACCGGCGGACACCGGTGCGCCGGAGTGGACGCTGAGCGGAACCACCGGCAGCGTCGCGGTCACCGGATCGACGGACAAGGCGGCGCCCCGCGTCGATGTGGAGGCACCGTTCAGCGTCACCGAGACTCAGGTGCACACGCTCAAGCCCGGCGACGGCCCCGTCGTCGCGGACACGGCGACGGTGCTGGTCTGCTACATGGGCGTCAACGGCCGCGACGGGTCCGTGTTCGACAGCAGCTACTCGCAGGGCGCGCCGGTCGACTTCCCACTCGATGGAGTCGTGCCGGGCTTCCAGAAGGCCATCGCCGGACAGAAGGTCGGCTCCACGGTCGCCGTCGCGATGGTCCCCGCGGACGGCTATCCGGAAGGTCAGCCCGCCGCCGGAATCCAGCCGGGCGACACGTTGGTCTTCGCGATCAAGATTCTCGACGCCTCGAGTTGAGCTGAGCCGCTCCACCTCGACCTCTCCCCGATCGAAGTCGGATGCGTTCGCCCAGAACCTTCCTACGTAACCGTAGGTTACGGTAGCGTAGGTTGCGCACCTGGTCTAAGCGTCCTGTCCAACCAAACGGGAGTAGCGATGGTCACCGCGCAGACGGCGTTGTTGATGGAGTTGGAGCCGGTAGTCGAGGCGAACCTCAACCGGCACCACCAAGCGGCCAAGCCATGGAATCCGCATGACTACGTGCCGTGGAGTCGTGGTCGTGATTTCGCGTTCCTCGGAGGCCAGGACTGGCGTCCACAGGACTCGAAGCTCGATGAGGTGGCGAAGGCCGCGATGGTGGTGAACCTGCTGACCGAAGACAACCTTCCGTCGTATCACCGCGAGATTGCGTTGCGCTTCGGTCTCGACGGACCGTGGGGTCAGTGGGTCGGTCAGTGGACCGCCGAGGAAGGCCGCCACAGCATCGCGATCCGCGACTATCTCATCGTCACGCGCGGCGTCGATCCGGAGGCGCTCGAACGCCTGAGAATGCAGCACACCGCGGCCGGCTACAACTCCGGCGACAAGTCGGTTGTCGAGGCCCTCGCCTACGTGTCTTTCCAGGAGTTGGCCACTCGGATCAGCCACCGCAACACCGGAAAGGCGGCGGGATGTCCGCTCGCCGACCAGATGCTGGCGCGCATCGCCACCGATGAAAACCTGCACATGGTCTTCTACCGCAACCTCGTAGCAGCGGCGCTGGACATCGCGCCGGACGAGACCATGAAGGCCATCGCCCACGAGGTGATCAACTTCCAGATGCCTGGTGCCGGCATGCCGGGCTTCGCGGAGAACGCACTGGTGATCGCGAAGGCCGGAATCTACGACCTCCGTTCGCATCTCGACGATGTGCTGCGGCCGGTGCTGCGGTTCTGGAACGTCTTCGACCGTGACTTCACGGGCGAGGCCGCCCGCTGTCAGCACGAGCTTTCAGCCTTCCTCGAGATCGTCGACTCCAAAGCGCGGCATTTCGAGCAGAGGCGCCTGGAGCGCATGAGCACAACGGCCTGAACGCCCGGGCCCAGCGCTGCCGTACGAAGGCCTCCGACTGCCCGGTGGTGGTCGTCGCGAAGAACGGCTGCGCCGTGCTGGCAGTGAAAGGCGGGTGACCCCATGGATCCCGCCCTACCGGCCTGGCAGCATGGCCCGGGCAGCCGTCAAGGCCGCTGCGGCAGAGAGGATGTGCCAAGCGCCGTGGAACTGCCACAGGCTGTCGGGTCGACAGAGCGGCGACCCGGAGCGCCCTGCGGCGTAGGCGGCCAGGCCCAGCACGAAGATCACCGCCGCCGGCGCCCACCTCGACCAGTCGCGTCGGATCCCGCTGCGGACGAGGCCGATGACACACACCACACCCAGAGCGACGATGGGCCAGTCGTGCGCGGGACCCGCCCACGAGGGCTGTGGCCCGTGGTAGACGAAACTTCCGGCCCCGACTGCGACGAGCGCGACTCCGGCTGCCGCGGACAGCGCAGCCCTGGCTCGCCCGAACCAGATCAGCGCCGTCACCCCCGCGGCGACGTAGGCGAGGCTCGTGAGGGCCAAGACGGGCTGCGCCAGCGCAGCGTCGGCGATTCGCTCGCAGTCCGACTGACCGATACCGGCCATCACTGCGGGTGGGTCGCCAGGTAGTCCTGCACGGGTATCCGAGTCTCCGCGGTGTAACCGACGGGCAGCACGATGTCACCGGCCGTCGTGACGTAGTAGACGTCCCAGCGGTGGTACGCGGCGAAGGTCGCCGGCTCCGCCGCAAGCACCGCTGCGTAGTCGGTGACCGCATCCACATACCGTTCGGAGTTGTTGTACCGGTAGAGCGCTCGACCGGGATCGTCGCCGAAGCCGTTCGCCGCCAAGTATTTTCCGGCTGCCATGATGCTGTCGTGCGGTGAGTGGATGTCGCCGCCCTGGCCGTATGCGGCGAACGTGGACGGCATGAATTGCATCGGGCCTTGCGCACCGGCGGTGCTCGCACCGACGATGCGGCCGAAGCCCGTCTCGATGAGATTGATCGCCGCCAGGAAGTTCCAGCCCACGCCGGTCGCGTCCTGCGCCTTGCGGTAGTGGGCGAGCAATTCGGCGGCGGGCGGTGGCGCCACGATGCGCCACGCCGGCATCGTGTCCGGCGGCGCTCCCCCGTTGACCCGTGCCAGTTGGCGACGAGCGTTGATGTTGCGGTCGAAGGCTCCCAGGAGCGCGGGCGGGATTCGAGGGCCGACAATCGCGTCCCACTCGGGGTGCCGGGCGAGGACCCGGTAGGCCCGCTGTTGGCGACGCGCCGCCGCCGTGAGCACCGCCTCGGACGTCGACGGTGCGCGGATGGTGTGCTCGTCGACGACCAGGTCCTCGGCGATTCGGATCGGGTCGGCCGCCAATCGGGGCTGGGCGGATGTCGGGGGTGTGGCGGTGGTCGACACCGTCGGGGCGGGCGGCTCAGCGGTTGCTGTCGTGGGGGTGGGCGGCGTGGTCGACTCCGAGCACGCGGCCAGCACACATGCCAGCGCGAAGGCGAGCAGCGCCGTCGCGCGCCGATGGCCGGTGCCGTGGGCGCTCATACCGGCCATGGCGTGACGCTACACCCTGACCCTGTCGCCGAACGTGAACTTGTGCATGAGATTTCGCGCCGATATCGCACGCGAGCTCACGCGCGGCCGGGTGCCGATTGACGAGAGGCGGTCAGCCCGTGGTCTCGTTGTCGGCCCCAGCGTCCCGGCGGCGGTGGCTGCCGTAGGTGTTCTCATCCAGCGCGAAGCTGATGACGACCACGAAGACGATCACGCCGATCATCACCAGGCGCAGGGCGTCCTCGACACTCATGACGTCCCGCCACCGGGTTCGAGAAGCCCACCGTCGAAAATCATCGCGCTCCCTACGTCGTCGCTGCCGACAAGACCGGATTCAAGATCGACGGTGGGCAGCGGATTCGACGTGCACGGAAAGCCGATGGTCCTCGGGCTCAGGGCCGAAGGCCCCCCGGCTTCGGCTCGCTATCCCGGTGTTACCGCCGCATCCTGCCGGGTACCCGGTGCCCGCCCGGCAACAGATTCGCGAGGAGATGTGATGAGCGCACCGCAACAACCAGGAGACGCCGAGGACGCGACGCAGGCGCCGCCGGCGAGCCCCGCGTACTCGACACCGCCGCAGGAAGGTCTGCCCTCCGCCGACGACGACACGCCGGAGACCTCCGAATAGTTCTCAACCGCAACGAGTTTCGCCCTATTGGCCGGGCTCGGGCACGGCGGCCTCCCATCGCGTCCGACGCTGCACATCGGTCTGATCCCACCAGGGCGGCTCGCCCCGCTCGCCCAGGGCGACCTTGGCGGCGTGGACACCCGCCCGGGCGGCGCCTTCCTGCGGCGTGCCCATCGTGCGGCGCACCTCTCTGCGCCACGCCATCAGGATGCGGGTCAGGTCCGCTCGTCGCTCGGCGGGGATGCAGGGATCGGTGGCGCGCCAGCGCCGACCGTTGAAGATGACGTGATGTCCGTCCTCGGTCATGGCCGGTTCGTGCACCCGCCGATCGTAGGCCGCGGGGCGGTCCCGGTGATCTCCGCCGAGGGCAAGTGGCGTCGCGGGCTTCAACTCATCGGTGTGACATCACCGGGGCGGGCACGGCGACGGAAGGAACAGACCCCAGCACCAACCCGGCGGAATGGGCGGGGTGAAGCCGGGCGGGGGTGGGGGCGGCGGAGGTGGCGCCTCGCCCTCGAAGATGTTCTGCGCCACGTTGCCCTGCCCGTGGTAGACGTACCAGTAGGTGTGGCAGACGTTGTTGTCCCACCGCACCGGGTTGACCCGCAGGTTGCCGGTCTGCACCGGCGGATCACCCGGGCACCAGCGGCACGGGCCTTCCGGGCTCTCGGGCGGACACCCGGGCCAGGCGCTGCCCTGAAGGGGCGCGGGGGCGCTGGGCAAGGCCGAAGCGGTACCGGCTGTCCACCCGATCCCGGCCACGGCGATGCCGACCGACATCAGCGCTACCCCGGCCATCCGCTTCGGTATGTCTGTGGTCTTCATGGTCCTGGTGCTTTCTGCTCGTGCGACGCCGCCTGTCCGGCGCTGATGGTGGAAGTCCACGGCATCGGACGGGCTACCGATCCCAACAAGCGGTGTCCGACTCATGGTCACATGACCGCTTCCGGCGGGCAGCGGAATCGTCGGCAGCCCCGCGACACCACTCATCCTCACCGGCGCTGCGGCACCGCGATCCTGTCGAGGTCCTCGGCGACCACGAGCTCACCGTCGAAAACCTCGGCCGCCTCGTCGCGGTGGCGGGCCGGATCGGTGTACCGCTGCGAGAAGTGGGTCAGCACCAGGCGCCGTACCCCGCATTCGGCGGCGACCCGGCCCGCCTGAGCAGCCGTCAGATGCCCGTATTCCGTGGCCAGCCCGGCGTCCTGGGCGAGGAATGTCGCTTCGATCACCAGCAGGTCGGCCCGGTCGGCGAGGGCGTAGACGGCGTCACACAGGCGCGTGTCCATGATGAACGCGAACCGCTGGCCGGGGCGGGCCTCGGTCACCTGCGAGAGCTCAATCGTCGTGTCGGCGAGGCGGATCGACCCCGTCCGGTGTAGCTCACCGACGGCGGTCCCTTCGATACCGAAGCGCGCCAACAACTCCGGCACGAAGCGCAGGCGGTCCGGCTCGACCAAGCGGTATCCCACGGCGTCGACCGGGTGGTCGAGCCGCATGGTCTCGAGGACGCCGAACGGCCCGCTGGCGACGGGACCGTCGGCAGACACCGGTTCCTCGCAGACGTCGGCACGCTCGTAGAACGCGCTCGCATGACGCAGCCGGGCGAAGTACTCGGCGCCGGAGGCGGGATAGTGGGCGTGGACCCGGTGCGGGACATCGTCGAGCGACAGTCGCTGAATGACGCCGGGTACGCCGAGGCAGTGGTCCCCGTGGAAGTGGGTCAGACACAGCCGTGTCACCCGGCTGACCGGAACGCCTGCCAGCAGGAGTTGCCGTTGGGTGCCCTCCCCCGGGTCGAACAGCAGTCCCTCGCCGTCCCACAACAACAGGTAGCCGTTCTGGTTGCGATACCGCGTCGGCACCTGGCTGGCGGTGCCAAGCACCACGAGCTCACGCGTCGACACACCCCGACACTAGTCAGTGGCGCCTCGCGGGCACCGGGTCAGGACAGGATGGCGAGCGCGGCAGCACGCGCCTCGGCTGCCGTGACGGCGGCCAGCGCGGCGTCGGCGGCATCGCGACACTGTTGCAGCGTCACCGACGCCAGCTTGGCGCCGACTCCCCCGATCGCGGTGGCCGCCGCAGACAGCGACGTCACCCCGACACCGGCCAGCACACCGGCCAGCAAGGGGTCGGCTGCGGCCTCCCCGCACACCCCCACCGGCTTGCCCGTGGCGGCGCCGGCACGCGCCGCCATGGCGACCAAGGCCAGCACGGCCGGCTGCCACGGATCGGTCAGCGCGGCCAGTTCGGCGGACATGCGGTCGGCGGCCATCGTGTACTGAGCGAGATCGTTGGTGCCGATCGACAGGAAGTCGACGTGCGCGAGGATGCGGTCGGCCAGGAGTGCGGCGGCGGGCACCTCGATCATCACACCGGCAGTCAGGCCATGCGAACGCGCATGGGCGGCAAAGCGTTCGGCTTCCTCCACCGTGGCGATCATCGGTGCCATCACCCATGGCGGATTTCCGGTCCGCGCGCCCGCGGCCGCGATGGCCTGCAGCTGCCGGTCCAGCAGACCCGCGTCGAGCTGGGCGATCCGGATGCCGCGCACCCCGAGCGCCGGGTTGGCCTCGTCCGGATGGCCGGCGAACCTGAGTGGTTTGTCCGACCCCGCGTCGAGCGTGCGGATCACCACCTTGCGGCCCGAGAACGCGTCGAGAACATCGGCGTAGATGGCCGTCTGCTCGTCGACGCCGGGCTCGCTGTCGCGATTGAGGAAGCACAGCTCGGTGCGGAACAGGCCGACGCCCTCGGCGGGTGTCTCGGCGGCCGCGCGCGCGGCCGCGCCGTCCTGCACGTTGGCGTAGATCGCGACGGTGTGCCCGTCGGCGGTGCGGCCGGGACCGCGCCACTGCGCGGCCCGCTGGGAATCCCGCCGTGCGGCGTCGATGGCCGAGACCGCGGCGGCCTCGGCCGGCGCGACGGTGACCGTGCCGACGGTGCCGTCGACCAGCACGCGCGTGCCGGCGGCCACCGCGTCCAGTCCGTCGACCGCGACGACGCAGGGGATGCCGAGTTGGCGAGCGATGATCGCGGTGTGACTCGTCGGCCCGCCGAGTGAGGTCGCCAGCGCGACGACCAGTGTCGGGTCGAGGCCGGCGGTGTCCGCGGGGGCGAGATCCTCGGCGCACAGGATCGACGCCGTCATCGGAAGCGGGACACCGGGCTCGGGCAGCCCGGTCAGTTCGGCGACCACGCGGTCGCGGATGTCGCGCAGATCGGTGACGCGTTCGGCCATCAACCCGCCGATCTGGGTGAACATCTCGATGAACTGGGCAACGGCCTCGTTGACCGCGCGAACCGCGGGAGCGCCTGCCGCGATGCGTTTTTCGGCAGCGCCGATCCAGGCCCGGTCCTGTGCCAGGGTGGCCGTCGCCGCGAGCACCTCCGACGCGGCGCCGGTGGCATGCGCGGCACGGTCCCGCAGCCGGTCCGCGACGGCCTTCGCGGCGGCGATGAAGCGCGCGGTCTCGGCCGGCCGGTCGGCGTCGGCGACCTCCGCCAGGGCCGAATCGTCGATGACCGGAGGGCGGCCCGGTCGGATGACGGGGCCGTACTGGGCGCCCGCGACCACGGGCACACCGCGCAACACCGTGCCCGGCGGCAGCTCATCGGTGGGACGTGACGTGAGCGGCGAGGAAGCGGTCATGTGAACCAGGTTACAAGAAATCATTGACAAGTCAACACGAACAGGAGTAAAACCAAACATAACCAAATATTGTCGGGGCTTGATCCCACACAAACGGAGGCTCATGTACGCCGAGGAACGACAGCAGGCAATCGCCTCGCTCGTGCTGTCGAAAGGACGCGCGTCGGTGGCCGAGCTCGCCGAGGCATACGAGGTGACCACCGAGACCGTCCGCCGCGACCTCGCCGTGCTCGACAAGGCGGGTTTGGTGCGCAGGGTGCACGGCGGCGCGGTGCCGGCGCGAGCGCTGCACCTCGTCGAGTCGGGCGTGGGCGAACGCGAGAGCACGCGTGCGGATCACAAGGAAGCCATCGCCGCGGCCGCCGTGGAGTTCCTCCCCATCAGCGGCGGCAGCGTGCTCCTCGATGCCGGCACCACCACCGCCCGCATCGCCGCACACCTACCCCCGGACCGCGAGCTGGTGGTGGTCACCAACTCCGTGCCGATCGCCGCGCGACTGGCAGGGATGCCCTCGGTGAGCCTGCAGCTGTTGGGCGGCCGCGTCCGGGGCCTCACCCAGGCGTCCGTCGGAGAGCAGGCGCTGCGGGTCCTGGACACGCTGCGGGTCGACATGGCCTTCATCGGCACCAACGCGATCAGTGTGCGCCACGGCCTGTCGACACCGGACAGCGACGAGGCCGCTGTCAAGCGGGCAATGGTTCAGTGCGCCAACTATGTTGTGGTGGCCGCGGATTCGTCCAAGGTGGGACGCGAGGAGTTCGTCAGCTTCGCCCCACTGAGCAGCGTCGACACCCTCATCACCGACAGCGAGATCAGCGACGAGGACCGCGAGGAGTTGACCGGCAACGGCGTCGAGGTGGTGACCGCATGATTCTCACCGTCACCCCGAACCCGAGCATCGACCGCACCGTGGCACTGGCCTCGGCGCTGACCCGCGGCGCGGTCCACAGAGTGCGCTCGGTGACCAACGAACCGGGTGGCAAGGGCGTCAACGTCGCGAGGGCCTTGCAGCTCGCCGGACTCGACGCGGTGGCTCTGCTGCCCGCCGCCGCGCACGATCCGCTGATTGTCGCTATGACCGGTGCAGGCATCCCGTTCCGGTGCGTGCCGGTCGACGAACCCGTGAGGACCAACATCGCGGTCACCGAACCGGACGGCACCACAACGAAACTCAACGAGCCGGGCGCCACCCTCGACGCCACCACCCTGGCGCGGTTGACCGACGCAGTGGTCGGTGCGGCCGAGGACGCGACCTGGGTGGTGCTGTCCGGTTCGCTGCCACCCGGCGTCCCCGAGGGGTGGTACGCCGAGGTGGTGGGCCTGCTCACCGACCGTGACTGCCGCATCGCGGTCGACACGTCGGAGGGTCCGCTGTCGGCGCTGGCCGACGAGTTCGGGCGGGCGGCGCCCGACCTCATCAAGCCCAACGCCGAGGAGCTGGCCGGACTGGTCGGCGAATCGGCCGAACTGCTGGAAAGGGCTGCGGCCGAGGGTGATCCGGGCCCGGCGGCAAAGGCCGCACAGCGACTGGTCGACCGTGGCGTCGGTGCCGTGCTCGCCACCCTCGGCGCGGCGGGGGCGGTGCTGGTCGACGGCACCGGCAGCTGGCTGGCCGTCCCGCCGCCGGTGACCCCGCGTAGCACCGTGGGGGCCGGCGACGCCTCCCTGGCCGGCTACCTGCGCGCGCACGTCGCGGGCGCCGAGCCGCCCCGGCGGCTGCGCATGGCCGTCGCGTACGGCAGCGCCGCCGCCGCGCTGCCGGGTTCGGCGATGCCGGCTCCGGCCCGGCTCGACCTCGACGCCGTGCGCGTCACCACCATCGCCCCGACCCCGACCTCGTCGTAACCGTCAACCGAAAGAGTCACCATGACAAACTCGACCCCACCGATCATCAACACCGACCTGGTGCTGCTCGACGTCGACGCAGGCGGCGACAAGGAAGCGGTCATCGGGCGCCTGGTCAGCCGGCTCGCCGACGCGGGGCGCACCACCGACGTCGACGGTCTGACCTCCGCGGCGATGGCCCGGGAAGCGCAGTCGGCCACCGGGTTGCCCGGCGGCATCGCGATTCCGCACTGCCGCTCGCCCTATGTCGAGGCCGCATCGATCGTCTTCGCGAGGTTGACTCCGGCAGTGGACTTCGGCGCCCCCGACGGGCCTGCGGATCTGGCGTTCCTGATCGCCGCCCCGGAAGCCGGCGGCGCCGAGCACATGAAACTGCTCTCCAGCCTGGCGCGGGCCCTGGTGCGCAAGGACTTCGTCGAGTCCCTGCGGGCCGCCTCCACCCCGGAACAGGCCGTGAGCCTGGTCGATGAGGTCCTCAATCCCGATGGTGCGCAAGCGAAGTCGGCCGCAAAACCGGCCGAGCCGGCCGAGACCCCGCGCCGGACCCTGGTGGCGGTCACCGCCTGCCCGACCGGGATCGCCCACACCTACATGGCTGCCGACTCCCTGGCGGCAGCGGCGAAGAAGGCCGGGGCGACGCTGCACGTCGAGACGCAGGGCTCTTCCGGCAGCACCCCGCTGGCGGCCGACACCATCGCCGCCGCCGACGCGGTCATCTTCGCCACCGACGTCGGGGTTAAGGACCGGCAGCGGTTCGCGGGCAAGCCCGTCGTGGCCTCCGGCGTCAAGCGGGCGATCAACGAGCCCGATGCGATGGTGTCCGAAGCACTCTCGGCCGCAACCGATCCCGCCGCCAAGCGGGTCCAGGGTGGCGGCGCGGCCGCGCCGGAGGCAGCGGCCTCGGCGGGCGGAGTGGGCTGGGGTACCCGCACCCGCCAGATCCTGCTCACCGGCGTGAGCTACATGATCCCGTTCGTCGCCGCGGGCGGCCTGCTCATCGCGCTGGGCTTCCTGTTCGCCGGCTATGAGATCGCGAACTCCCCGGACGGCGAAAGCCCGTCGCTGGCCTACGGATTCGGCTCGATCGGTCACGTGATCGCCAGCACCAACTCGCTGACGGACCTGCCTTCCGGCGGTCTGTTGCAGTATCTCGGGGCGGTCCTGTTCACCCTCGGTGGGCTGGCGTTCATGTTCCTGGTGCCCGCCCTGGCCGGTTACATCTCCTTCGCCATCGCGGACCGACCCGGTATCGCCCCGGGATTCACCGCGGGTGCGGTCGCCGTCTTCGTCGGGGGCGGCTTCATCGGCGGTATCGTCGGCGGCCTCATCGCGGGGTTCGCGGCGCTGTGGATCAGCCGGATCAAGGTGGCGCAGTGGGCCCGCGGGTTGATGCCCGTCGTGATCATCCCGTTGTTCGCCTCGATGATCGTGGGCCTGCTGATGTTCATGCTGCTCGGCCGACCGCTGGCCGCCATCACGTCCGGCCTGACCAACTGGCTCGGTGGGCTGTCGGGGAGTTCGGTCGTCATCCTGGGAGTGATCCTCGGCCTGATGATGTGCTTCGACCTCGGCGGCCCGGTGAACAAGGCGGCCTACGCGTTCGCCACCGCCGGTCTCAACGTCGCCGACCCCGCGTCGCTGCGCATCATGGCCGCCGTGATGGCCGCGGGCATGGTCCCGCCGCTGGCGATGGCGGTGGCCACTTTCGTGCGCCCGAAACTGTTCAGCGAACCCGAGCGCGAGAACGGCCGCGCCGCGGTTCTGCTCGGCTTGTCCTTCATCTCCGAGGGGGCCATCCCGTTCGCCGCGGCCGACCCTTTGCGGGTCATCCCCTCGATGATGTTCGGCGGCGCGGTCACCGGCGCGATGATCATGGCCTTCGACGTCACGCTGAAGGCCCCGCACGGCGGCATCTTCGTGTTCTTCGCGATCGGCCACCTGCTGTGGTTCCTGGTCGCTCTTGCGGCCGGCACCATCGTGGGCGCCGTCACCGTCGTCATCGCCAAGCAGTTCGCCCGAACCGCTGCCACCGCGGACGAGACGCCCGCCCTGGCGACCGCCTGATCCCATCAACCCAACAAGGAGAACAACGCTATGCCCGCCAAGACCGTCACCGTCGGATCGGCCATCGGCCTGCACGCCCGGCCCGCCGCGATCATCGCCGAAGCGGTGGTCAACGCCGGTGTTCCCGTCACGCTCTCGATGGACGGCGGCGAACCCGTCGACGCCGGGTCGGCGCTGATGATCATGACGCTCGGCGCCGGTAAGGGTGCCCAGGTCACGGTCGCCTCCGACGATGAAGCCGCGCTGAACACCGTCGCCGACCTCGTCGAGCAGGACCTCGACGCCTGATCGCTCAGGGTGTCGGCGGGACCGGCACGATCGGCGGGGGCGGCGGTGCGCCGCCCGGCATGGTCGAGGTCCACGGGGCCGTCAGCGAGATGGTGCCCGGTGGCAGCGACGGAGACGGCCCGGCACCGGGCGGTGGGCCCGGGGGCACCACCTGCGGCATGGTGAGCGCGTCGATCGGGTTGGCGCCGTTGAACGTCTGCATCATGTCCTGCAGGTATCCGAACGGCCCCGGCGTCTGGCCTTGGCCGTAGACCGGGTCGATCTCCGGCACCGGGGGCGGTCCGACGGGTGGCGGCGGGGGTACCGGTGGCACGGGTTGCGCCGCGGCCGGGCCCGCCGATGCCAGGCCTGCGAGGAACAGGCTCGCGGCCGCGATCGTCGCGACGTGATGCCGGGTGGCCATGGCTGAAGGCTAGCGCCTGTGGTCGCGCGCCGTCATCTCGTTGTGCTGATCGGCTCCCCATTACCCTGATCGGGGTGTCGAACGTGTTGTCAGTCAATCTCGCGCGCGTGCGCGTCAATCCCGACGCACCGTCACGCTCGACCGGAATCGACAAAGTAGCCGCGCAGCAGGACGTCATGGTGCGCGCGCCGGGGCCGATGCGCGGCGGTCAGGGCAGCGGACTCGTCGGCGACACCATCGGCAACCAGAAACTGCACGGCGGCGACGATCAGGCGGTATACGTCTACGCCCGAGAAGACCTCGACGGCTGGGAAACCCGGCTCGAGCGTCCGCTCACCAACGGGATGTTCGGCGAGAACCTCACCACGACGGGCATCGACGTGACCAACACGCTGATCGGCGAACGCTGGCGGGTCGGCGACGACGGTCCGCTGCTGGAGGTGTCGGCGCCGCGCACACCATGCCGGACGTTCTCGGCGTTTTTGCAGCTGCCCGGTTGGATCAAGACGTTCACCGCTGCCGGCAAACCCGGTGCGTACCTTCGGGTTATCTCAGCGGGTACGGTGCGCGCCGGCGATGCGATCACCATCACGCACCGCCCCGGTCACGATGTCACGATCGGGTTGGCGTTCCGGGCCCGGATGTCGGACCCGTCGCTGCTTCCGCAGCTGCTGGCCGCCGACGCGCTCTCTGCCGAGCTCAAGGCGTACGTGCGAAAACGACTGCCCGTCAACGGCGATTGACACTCGCGAGCTGCGCGAAACAAGGTTCCGGTACGCCAATCCGACCGTCTGCGTGTCGTAACCCCGATCTCGACTTCGGGTTCTATGGTCGAAAGGTGCCGAATGGCGACCAGGTCAAGCTGGCTGGTGAGCACATCGCGGCCACGGTCGAACAGGTGCAGCGCCGCATTGACGCCCGCTTCGGTGAGCGCGGGCTGACCAAGACCGCGCGCGATCTCGCCCGTCTCGTCCTGCTGGTACAGACGGCGGCGACCCAGTCCCAAGCGCGACTGCGGCGCACCACGCTGGCGGCGCGGACGGTGAGCATCGCGATCATCGCCGCCACGGTGGTCGCCCTGCTCTACAGCCTGCGTTCGGCAGTCGTCGACGGGCTCGCGCGCAGTGCGGACTGGGTGCCGCTGACCGAGAGCGTGATCAACGACCTGGTGTTCGCCGCGATCGCCGTGGTGTTCCTGTGGGCCTTCCCCGAGCGATTGGAGCGGCGCGCGCTGCTCGACCTGCTGCACCGCCTGCGCTCGCTCACACACGTCATCGACATGCACCAGCTCTCGAAGGACCCCGAGCAGGTCAGTGCCGGCTATGTGCCGACCGCGCAGAGTGTGCGGCACGGGCTGGATGCCGATCAGCTGCACCACTACCTCAACTATTGCTCGGAGTTGTTGAGCCTGACCGCCAAGACGGCGGCGCTGTGCGCTGAGCACAGCGCGGACGGCGTTGTGCTGGAGACTGTTTCGGATATCGAGACGTTGGTCACCGGGCTGTCCAACAAGATTTTGCAGAAGGTCTCCTTGCTGCCCCGCGACTAGGCGCTGCGCGAGCCCGCCGGATCCCACTTCTCCCAGAACAGCAGATGCGAACGAAAACTGGGGTGATTCACCATGTCCAGCACCTTGATTCCCGCATTGGCGACCGCCGGGATGCCGACCACCCGGTGGAAGAACCGGCCGCGGCGGTACTCGCGGCCCCAGTCGGCTTCGACGCGCTGGGCGTAGTTCGTGAAGTCGTCCGGTCCGCCGTTCGTCAACGCCGCGATTGCGCACTCGCCCGCCGCCACGCCGGACTGCAGCGCCTTCGAAATACCCGCTCCCGAAACGGGTCTCGCCGCCCCGAGGGCATCGCCGGCGAACAACACGCCCGGTCGCCACGGCGGCCATGCCGTGAAACCCATGGGCAGCCGCCAGGCCTGCAACGCCTTCGACTTCTTCAGCTCCTCGACGGACGGCAGAGCCCACTCGGGTGGCAGGCCGGCGAGAAAATCGCCGAACAGCGTGGTGGCGTTGATCTGGTGCCAGTTCCTGTAACTGGTGCAGTAGCCCAGTCCGATGTTGGCGCGGCCGCCACCCAGGGGGAACACCCACCCGTAGCCGGGCAACTGGTCGCCGTTGAAGGTCAGCTTCAGATAGATGTCGAGGGTGTCGCTGTCGGGCTGGTCGACCCCCACCTCGGCCCGGATGGCGATGGCCGAATAGCCGTGGTACTCCGAGTCGAGGTTGAGTGCCCGCTTCAGCGGAGAGTAGGCGCCGTCGGCCGTAATCACCGCGTCGGCCATCACCTTCTCGCCGCCCTTGAGCGTGACGCCGGTGACCCGTCCGTCGTCGTCCACGACGGGCGCCACCACCTCCGCGGACTGGCGCACCTCGGCACCCGCGGCGTGGGCCCGCTCGAGCAAGAGGGTGTCCAGTTCGGTCCGGCGGGCGACATGGCCGTGGTCGGGCATGCCGGGGCGGCGCGGGAACGCGAGGTTCCATTCGCTGGGGCTGAAAATCCTGGCGCCGTTCACCCGGTGGAACGTGGCCACCTCGTCGGCGAGGCCCATCTTCTGGATGAAGCTCACGGCGCGCGGAGTCAGCCCGTCACCGCAGGGTTTGTCCCGGGGAAACGCCGCTTTGTCCAGCACGACGACCCGCGCCCCTGTCCGCACGGCCTGCCACGCCGCGGCGGCCCCCGCCGGGCCACCGCCCGCGATCGCCACGTCGTACTTCTGTGCCATGTGTTTGCCTCGGCGCTTTGTGGATTCCCCGTTCCCGCCGACGCTATGCGGCACGGGCCTGCTCTGAAGCACACCGGCGATTACCGAATGATGACGCTCACAGTCTGCGGACGTTTGCTTCGTAACGGCGCGGTATCCGGCTGCGACAAACGGTTAGCGGCGGCCGCCCTGCGGGGCGCCGTTCGAAGTCCGCGGCAGATGTGAAGCAGCAGCATCTGATCCGGCAGCCGATGTGGGGACCGGTACCGGAGTTCCGCACGCAAATGACCGCCATACGCGGTTCGTTCTCAAAAAGGATGTTCACAACACATGACGTACCTACCTAGTTGGGCGCGCCGATTGCTGGCAGGCGCGCTGGCGGCCCTGGTGATCCCGGGCCTGGTGGCCGTAGCAGGCGGATCGTCCACCGCCGCGGCCTACTCGCGGCCGGGCCTGCCGGTCGAGACGCTGATGGTCCCGTCCGCGGCGATGGGCCGCGACATCCCGGTGAAGTTCCAGGGCGGCGGCGCCAAGGCGGTCTACCTGCTAGACGGGCTGCGCGCCCGCGACGACAACAGCGGCTGGGACATCGAGACGGCCGCGTTCGAGAACTACTACGAGTCGGGCCTGTCGGTCGTCATGCCCGTCGGCGGCATGTCCAGCTTCTACACCAACTGGCAGGCGCCCGCCGTCGGCAACGGCACCCGCTACAACTACCAGTGGGAGACCTTCCTGACCTCCGAGTTGCCGGCCTACCTGGCGGCCAACAAGGGCATCTCGCCGACCGGTAACGCCGTCGTCGGCCTGTCGATGTCGGGCAGTTCGGCGCTGATCCTGGCCGCTTACCATCCCGGCCAGTTCCGCTACGCCGGCTCGCTGTCGGGTTTCCTCAACCTGTCCGAGGGCATCTGGCCCACGCTGGTCGGGTTCGCGATGCGCGACTCCGGCGGCTTCGACGCGACCGCGATGTGGGGTCCCGGCGGCAGCGCGGCGTGGCAGCGCAACGACCCCACCGTCAACGTGGGACGCCTGGTGAGCAACGGCACCCGCATCTGGGTGTACTGCGGCACGGGCCGACCCGGTGAGCTCGGTGGCGGCGGCGACCTGCCCGCGCAGCTGCTCGAGGGCATCACGCTGGACAGCAACAAGAACTTCCAGGAGCAGTACGAGGCTGCCGGCGGAAGCAACGCCGTGTTCAACTTCCCGGCCAACGGCACCCACGGGTGGGGCTATTGGGGTTCACAGCTGAACGCGATGAAGTCCGACATCCAGCGCACGCTCGGCGCCTGACCTCCGCTGACGCCACCGGGCGGCCACTTCGTGTGGCCGCCCGGTCGCGTTGGGGACAATCGGTGGGTGACGGAACACCGGCCGACCGTGCCCGCGCTTCTCGCGCGCGCCGCGGATGACTTCGGCGAGCACACCTACCTGGTCACGCCCACGGGCCGGCTCACCTACCGCGAGGCGTCCGGTCGCTCCGCCGACATCGCGCGGTGGCTTCTCGGGGAGGGCGTCGGCAAGGGCACGCGCGTCGGCCTGTTCTTCCCCAACGGCATCGACTGGGTCCTGTGGTGGCTTGCGGTGTCCCGGATCGGCGCCCTGGCAGTCCCGCTGAGCACCATGTACACCCCGGCCGAGATCGCCAAGGTGGCGCGGCTGGCGGACCTCGCGCTGCTGATCGCGCCGGGCACGGTGCTGAACATCGACGTCGCCGAGCGCTTCGAGGCCGCCTGGCCCGAGTTGGCGGGCATGCCCGCCGGATGCCTGACGCTGCGCGCCGCACCGTATCTGCGCCGCATCGTTCTGATCGACGGTGAGGCGCCCGGCTGGGCCACCCGACGGCAGGCCGATGTGCACGGCGTGCCGCCGGACGTGCTGGCCGCCGCCGAAGCGGAGGTCAGTCCCGCCGACCTCGCCGTCGTGGTGCACACCTCGGGTTCGACCGCCGACCCGAAGGGTGTCATGCACACCCACGGCACGCTGGTCCGGCAGACCTCGACGTGGCCGGCCGCGATCCGCGCGGTCACGAAATCCGAAGGGCCCCCGCGCATTGTGTGCGCGATGCCGTTCTTCTGGATCGGTGGGCTGCTCGCCGTCACCGGTGCGCTGCACGAACAGGTGACCGTGTGCGTCATGCCGCGACTCGACGCCGAGACAGCGCTGGACCTCGTCGAGCGGGAGCGGGCCAGCGGGGTCATCGGATGGCCGGCCTTCACCCAGCGGCTGCGTGAGCACCCCAGCTTCGCCGCCCGTGACCTGAGCTGTGCCCCCATGCTGCGCGACGGTCCGCTCGACATCGCGATGGTCGACGTGCCCGACGGATTTCCGGTGCACCGCACCATGTCCGAAACCGCGGGCGGCTTCGCCCACACCGACATGCGCATCGTCGACGAGGACGGCGCCGAGGTGCCCGACGGGACGGTGGGCGAACTGCTCATCCGCGGTATCGGCGTGATGGCGGGCTATAACAAGCGCGAGCGGTGGGAGACCTTCGACGAGGACGGGTGGTACCACACCGGTGACCGCGTCTACCGCCGAGCCGGCGACCCCCGGCTGTTCTACGTCGGCCGCACCACCGACCTCATCAAGGCCGCCGGTGCGAACGTGTCACCGCTGGAGGTCGAGGCCGTGATCGCCGAGTTCCCCGACGTGGCCCAGTGTCTGGTGCTCGGCGTCGAGGACCCCACGCGCGGTGAGCAGGTGTGTGCGGTCGTCGTTCCCGCCGCCGACGAGGTCGACACCGCCTCGCTGGCTGCCCGCACCCGCGCCGAACTGTCGGCATACAAGGTGCCGACGCGCTGGGTCATCGCCGCCGGCGACCGGTTGCCCACGCTGCCCAGCGGCAAGTTCGACCGAAAGGCGTTGCAGCGCATGATTCTCGACGGTGAGCTGGTCAGCGTGGACGGCAGGTGATCCGTGGACGTGCTGAGGACTCCTGACGACCGCTTCGCCGGACTGCCCGACTACCCGTTCGAGCCGAACTACGTCGAGGTCGACGCCGCCGGTGCCGATCCGTTGCGGATGCACTACGTCGACGTCGGCGCCGCGGACGCACCCGTCGTCGTGTTGGTGCACGGGCAGCCGACGTGGTCCTACCTGTACCGCCACGTCATCGCGGTGCTGCGCGAAAAGGGCTTCCGCGTGCTGGCCTTCGACAACGTCGGCTACGGGCGCTCGGACAAGCCGACCGATCCGACGGACTACACGTTCGCCCGGCACATCGACTGGCTCCACAGCGCGATCACAGGCCTGGATCTGCGCGACATCACGCTCGTCGTGCAGGACTGGGGCGGCCCCATCGGGCTGAGCGTGCTGGCCCGCGATCCCGACCGGTTCGCCCGCGTCGTCGCGACCAACACGATCCTGCACACGTGCGACCCCGACCTGGCGGGCAAGCTCACCTGGCCGCACCACGCGCTCGGTGACGGTCAGGTGGTGCACCAGGAGACGCTGCTCGACTACGTGTCGTTCTATGCGCGGGCACCACTGCTGGTGCCGAGCTTCTTCCTCGACGCAGTGGCGGGCCCGCTGCGTCCCGAGGTGCTCGCGGCCTACGACGCGCCTTTCCCCGACCGCGAGTTCACGGCGGGCCTGCGCCAGATGACGGCATTGATCCCGTTGACGCGCAACGACCCGGGCGCTGCCATCGGCCGGGCGACGAGGGCCGCGCTACGGGACTGGCAGCGACCGTTCCTGACCGCGTACTCCGACGGCGATCCCCCGACCCGCGGCTGGGACAAGGTTTTTCAGGCCGAGGTGCCGGGCGCGCACGGTCAGCCGCATACGACGGTGACCGGTGCGGGTCACTTCATCCAGGAGCAGCGAGGCGAGGAGCTGGGCCGCATCGTCGCCGACTTCGCCGCCCGCACCGCCTGACTACAGGCCGAACTGGTCGTCGATGACGCCAAGCCAGATCTGCGCCACATCGATCGCGACCTTCTCGCTGATGAACGCGTGCTGAGTGCCGGTGTAGATGTCGCGGAACGCGCGCTCCAGCCGGGTGCCTTCGCGGATCGAGCTGGTGCCCGCGACCAGGTGCGCCCACTCGGCGCACTCCCGGGCCACATCCGTGGCGTAGACGGCGGCGACACGCATGTCCGCACGCAGCGCCGGAGTGAGCTCCGCGCCGCAGGCCACCGCGGATTCGGCCGAGGTGAAGGCGTCGAGCACCAGCAGCCGGGCGGCTCGCCAGGCGGCGACGTGGTGGGCGAGACCCTTCTGGAAGGTGGGCCGGCTGGCCAACGAGGCCATGTCGCTCATCCGGAACTTCGTCGCGGCGAGTTCCTGCACGTCGTCGAGCATGCTCCTGGCGACGCCGAGCGCCCAGGAGGCGTGCCCGGCGGCGGTGACGGGCATCAGCCCCATCCGGGTGGCCGGCGAGGTACCGCGCCTGGGCTCCCGGGTGAACAGTGCGAACGTCCGCTCGGCAGGGACGAACACGTCGTCGATGCTGTAGTCGTAGGACCCGGTCCCCTTGAGGCCCTGCACGTGCCAGCCGTCCTTGAAGCTGACCTGTTCGCGGGGCACGACGGCGACCTGCATGTCGGGCACGCCTTCGCTGACCCAGCGCATTTCCCCGTCGTCCATCGGGAAGAAGCCGGCCGCGACGTACTGCGAGTGGCCGATGCCGGATCCGAAGCTCCACGATCCGGTCAGCCGGTAGCCGCCGGGCACCGCGACGCCCTGCCCGTTGGGGAAGAACTGACCCCCCATCGTCACGCGGTTGCCGTGGGAGGTGAACACCTCGGCGAACCCCTCGTCGGGCAGATACGCCGCCGCGGCGAACGACGAGGGCAGGTTGGCGATGCCGATCCAGCCGAACGAGCCGTCCTGCCACGCCATCTCGATCCAGGTTTCGATCATCTCGGCGAACGAGGGCTCGACACCCCCCGCGGCCTGCGGGTTGAACGCCGACATCAACCCGCAGGCCCACATCGCCTCGACGATCGCCGGGGTGAGGGTGCGTAGCCGTTCCGATTCACCCGCCTCGGTCGCGACCAGTTCGCGCATGCCGCGCGCCAACCCGGTGGTGCGGTCGGTGGTGTTCGGGGTCCCCAGCGTCGACGTCACCCGTCCTCTCTAGCAGCGATCGTCGCAGCGCACGGCCGAATCACCTGGCATGCTCAACAGGTGCGCATCGAGATCATCGTGTTCGAGGGCTTCGATCCCCTCGACGTCGTGGCGCCGTGGGAGGTTTTCGTCCGCGCGGCCACGCTCGATCCGTCGCTCGACGTGGCGCTGGTGCGCGCTGGCTCAGCGAATCCGGTGACCGGTGCGTACGGTCTGCCGCTTCACGTCGCCGAGGAACTCGGCTCGCCGGACGCGGTGCTCGTGCCCGGTGGCAGCTGGGTGGAGGCCGCCGATACCGGTGTGCCGCACGAGATCCGGGCCGGCAGTCTGCCGCGGGTGATCGCCAGGCTCTCGGAGACGACCAGATGGGTGGCGTCTGTGTGCACCGGAGCGCTGCTGCTCGGTGAGGCGGGACTGCTAGAGGGACGCAACGCGACCACCAATCCTGCCGCGCTGAGCGAGCTCTCGCGGTACGGCGCGATCGTCAGGCACAACCGCGTTGTCGACGACGGGGCGGTGGTGACGGCGGGAGCGGTCACCGCGGGTATCGACCTCGCGCTGTGGCTGGTGCAACGGGAACTGGGTGAGCGGACCGCGCACGCCGTCGCGGGCGCGCTCGCCTACCCGATGCCGTCCGACGTGTGGAGTCCGACGGCATGATCACCCGGTTCTCGGGTCGAGAAGGCCCGCGACAGCGCCTCCTCGTAGCCGCTCACTCGATGATGCGGACCAGGTACGGCGCCATGTTGTTGGTGCGCACCGGCGAGACCGTCACCGCGGGCTCGGTGGCCTCCAGCATCTGCCCGTTGCCGAGGAACAACGCAACGCTCTGGTTTCCGTTGGGCCCGTAGAAGATCAGGTCACCGGGCAGCGCCTGCGACGGCAGCACCTTCTGGCCGACGGTGTACTGCGCTTCCGATGACCGCGGCAGCTTCACTCCGATGCCCGCGAACGCGTAGACCATCAGACCCGAGGCATCGAACCCCACGGCGTTGGTCGCCGGATTCAGTCCCACGATGTGGCCTTCGCTGTCCAGACCCGCGACGTTCTCGGCCGTGCCGCTGCCCAGGGTCGGCCCGTTGGCGTCCCCGCCACCGTAGGAGAACGGGACGCCACGCTGCGAGAGGCCGCGTGCGATCACCTGGTCGACCGCCTGTTGATTCGCGACGGGCCGTGGGGCGGCGGGTCGTGGGTACGGCGCGGCGACCGCAACACCCGGCGCCACGATCATCATCGCGACCGCGATCAGGAAGGCGTACATGCGTCTCATCGGTGCTTCTGCTCTTTCTCGTCCGGGCGCGGGCACACCGCGCTAATTCACTTGTACCGTCAAATACCGCGGTGAGCCCAATTCGCCCCTGCCGCAAAGCCAATGAGATGCCGTACCGTGACCGAACGGTGATCCTGAGCCGCCACGGGCGCCGGTCCGGGCGGTACGGATTACGATTGGGCTCCCGCCCCACGAAACCATGGTGATGACCCTGACCCACTCCAGCCGTGTCGCCGTCATCGGTGGCGGCATCCTCGGCGTCGCCGTCGCCCGCGAGATGCTGCGCCGTCACCCCGATCTCGAGGTGACGCTCTTCGAGAAGGAGGACCGCCTCGCCGCACACCAGACGGGACGCAACAGCGGCGTCGTGCATGCGGGCCTGTACTACCGGCCGGGGTCGAACAAGGCCGTCATGTGTCGCCGCGGCGTCGGCCTGCTCGAACAGTTCTGTGAGGGCCACGGAATCCGCCGCATCGCCTGCGGCAAGGTGCTGGTGGCGCTCGACGACGACGAGCGTGCCCGGTTGTCGGAGATCGAACGGAAGGCCCTCGCCAACGGGGTGCCCGGCGTGCGGATCATCGGCCAGGAGGAACTGCACGAACTCGAACCGAACGTGCGGGGACTCGCGGCGCTGCACTCACCGACGACCTCGATCGTCGACTTCGCCGTTGTGACGCGGGCGCTCGCCGCCGACGCGGTGGCTGCGGGTACGAAGGTGCTTCTGGGGCACGAGGTCACCGGGATCCGGACGAGCCGGGATGAGGTCATCGTCAGCGTTCGCACGGCCGGCGGTGACGGCGAAACCGCCTTCGACCGCGTCATCGCGTGCGGCGGACTGCACAGCGACCGGTTGGCCGAGATGGCCGGTGACGGTCCCGACCCGGTGATCATGCCGTTCCGCGGCGAGTACTACGCGCTGAAGCCGCACCGGCGCGACCTGGTCAACGGCCTGGTCTACCCGGTGCCCGACCCGCACTATCCGTTCCTCGGCGTGCACCTCACGCCACGGGTGGACGGCGAGGTCCTGGTCGGTCCGAACGCCGTTCTCGCGCTGGCCCGCGAGGGCTACACGTGGGGCACCGTCTCGCCCGCCGATGTCGCCGAAGTCGCACGCACACCGGCCTTCTGGCGGTTCGCGCGGCGCCACTGGCGCACCGGCGTCCGGGAGATGTCCGGTTCGTTGTCGCGGCGCCGGTTCGTGGCGGCCGCCCGAGCGTATGTGCCCGCCCTCTCCGACGACGACGTCGTGCCGGGCACCGCCGGTGTCCGGGCGCAGGCCCTCGACGCCGACGGCGGGCTCGTCGACGACTTCCGCATCAGCATCCGTGGTCGGGTCGTGCTGCTGCGCAACGCGCCCTCGCCGGCTGCGACCTCGTCTCTGGCGATCGCCGAGCATCTGGTCGATACCGTGGAGGCGAGCTGACGGCGCCGCGCGTCAATCCGGGCGGATTGCCCGGAAGAAGGTGAGCCTGCCGATGAGGCGGACCCGCAGGGTGTCCATCACGGCGCAGTCGAACCCAGCGCTTCGCAGCCGTCGCGGGATAGCGTCGCCGAGGTTGCCCGTGACGTGCGGACTGCGCAGCATGCGTCGTGCCAGTATCCCGTCCTCGGGGGTCATCTCTCCCCCGACGTCGACCAGATGCAGGCTTCCGCCGGGCCGCAGCACGCGGAAGATCTCCGCTGCCGCTTCGGCTTTGACGTCCTCGCCGAGGTGGTGCCACATCATCGACGACAGCACGCGGTCGAACTGCCCGTCCGGGTACGGCAGCTTCTGGGCGTAGCCGCGGTCGAACGTGATACCGCTGAGCCTGCGTGCCTTGCGCCCGGCACGGGCCAACGCCCGGGGATCGGGATCGCAGCCGACGGCCGTCACGGCCGGATACTGCCGGGACACCCGGGTGATGAGATTTCCGGTGCCGCATCCGACTTCGAGGACCGACTGTCCGTCGGTCAGTTCGGCCTGCGTGATCAGCATGCGGTGGGCACGGTCGATGCCCAGAACGCGGGTCAACAGGTCGTATCCCGGCAGGAACGCGTCATGGCCGGCGGCGGGTAGGTAGTCGTGCCGGTTACCCAGTGCGCCGGTGATGGAATGCGGACGATTTTCGGTCATGTCCCCATCGTGAACTGTTACCGCACGCGCTAGTTGGGTGATTGTGGGCAATAGTTGGACTATCTTACGACCATGGAGTTGGCTTCTCGGTTGGTCCGTCACCGCGGCGGTGTGCCGATCTACGGTTACCGCGCCGGCCCGGATACACCGCCGGTCTCGGTGGTGTACGGGGGTCGTCACGACGTGCTCGAGCGCGGTCGCCACATCCACGACTTCCCGGCGCTCTGGTACGTCCCGACGGCCGGGACGGTCTACATCGCCGCGCCCGGCGAGGTGCTCGATCCCGGCCGGGTCGCCCGTGACGACGACGGCGTGGGCGTGTTCTTCGACCCGGCCGCGCTGGGCGCCGGCCGGGACACGTCATGGCCGGCGTGGCGGGGACACCCATTGCTGTTCCCGTTCCTGCACGGTGAGACCGGCGGGCTGCTCGAACTGCGCCTGCCCGCCGCGCGCCGGTCGGCGTGGGACGCCGCCGTCGCGGCGATCGAGACCGAACTCACCGAACGCCAGGACGGCTACCGGCAGGCCGCGCTCGCTCACCTGACGCTGCTGCTGATCGACCTCGCCCGGCTGGCCGTCGACGTGGTCGGCGATCTGCGGCACAGCGGCGAACCGGTGCTCGCCGAGGTGTTCGCGGTCATAGACCGGCGCCACGGCGCCGCGCTGTCGCTGCGTGACGTGGCCGCCGAGGTGGGCATGACGCCCGGACATCTGACCACGCTGGTGCGCCGGCGCACCGGGCGCACCGTGCAGGAGTGGATCATCGAGCGCCGGATGGCCGAGAGCCGCCGCCTGCTGTCCGACACCGATCTCCCGGTCGCCGAGGTCGCCAGGCGGGTGGGCATCGCCGACCCCGGCTACTTCAGCAGGCTGTTCCGGCGTACGCACGGCACCTCACCGCGGGCCTGGCGTGAGCGGCCCTGCTGAATCGCCATCACCTGCCAACGCCGCGTTCTACTGTTGAGTTCATGGCCATCATCGAAACGGACGCAGCGCCGCAGACCCCGTTCGAGCAGCAAGTCGCCGCCACCCAGCAGTACTTCGACAGCCCGCGGTTCGAAGGCATCGTCCGCCTCTACACGGCACGTCAGGTCGTCGAGCAGCGCGGCACGATCCCCAGCGACTACATCGTGGCGCGCGAGGCGGCCACGGCGTTCTACCGGCGGCTGCGCGAGCTGTTCGCCCAGAAGAAGAGCATCACCACGTTCGGGCCGTACTCGCCCGGGCAGGCGGTGACCATGAAACGGATGGGCATCGAGGGCATCTACCTCGGCGGCTGGGCGACCTCGGCCAAGGGGTCGACCACCGAGGATCCCGGTCCGGACCTCGCGAGCTACCCGCTCAGCCAGGTGCCCGAGGAGGCGGCCGGCCTGGTGCGTGCCCTGCTCACAGCCGACCGCAATCAGCAGTACGTGCGGCTGCAGATGACCGGTGAGCAACGTGCCGCCACCCCGGCCATCGACTTCCGGCCGTTCATCATCGCCGACGCCGACACCGGACACGGCGGAGATCCGCACGTGCGCAACCTGATCCGCCGGTTCGTCGAGGCGGGCGTACCCGGATACCACATCGAGGACCAGCGCCCCGGCACCAAGAAGTGCGGCCACCAGGGCGGCAAGGTGCTGGTGCCGTCCGACGAACAGATCAAGCGGCTCAACACGGCCCGGTTCCAACTCGACATCATGAAGGTGCCGGGCATCATCGTCGCCCGTACCGACGCCGAGGCCGCGAACCTGATCGACAGCCGCGCCGACGAGCGCGACCAACCGTTCCTGCTGGGCGTCACCAATCTCAGGATCCCGTCGTACAAGTCCTGCTACCTGGCCATGATGCGGCGGTTCTACGAGGCGGGCGTCACCGAGCTCAACGGGCACCTGCTCTACGCGCTGCCCGAGGGCGAGTACGAGACGGCCGACGCCTGGCTGGCACAGCACGGTATCGCCGAGGCGGTCACCGAGGCCGCATCGGCCTACCAGGACCGGCCGGACGGTGACATCGACGCGATCTTCGACGAGGTGGAATCGAAATTCGTCGACGCCTGGCAGGTCGATTCGGGCCTGATGACCTACGGCGAGGCGGTCGCCGAACTGCTGGAGTTCCGCGAAAGCGAAGGCGAGCAGCTCGACATGAGCGTGGCCCAGTGGCGCGAGTTCGCAACCCGGGCACCGATGTACACCGCCCGCGAGAAGGCCAGGGAGATCGGGGCGGCCGTCGGGTGGGACTGCGAGCTGGCCAAGACGCCGGAGGGCTACTATCAGGTCCGCGGCGGAATTCCGTACGCGATCGCGAAGTCCCTTGCGGCGGCGCCGTTCGCCGACATCCTGTGGATGGAGACCAAGACCGCCGACCTCGCCGACGCCAGGGAGTTCGCCGAGGCGGTCCACGCCGAGTTTCCCGACCAGATGCTGGCCTACAACCTGTCCCCCTCGTTCAACTGGGACACCACCGGGATGACCGACGACGAGATGCGGGCCTTCCCTGAGGAACTCGGCAAGTTGGGCTTCGTGTTCAACTTCATCACCTATGGCGGGCATCAGGTCGACGGCGTCGCGTCGGAGGAGTTCGCCACGGCGTTGCGCCAGGACGGCATGCTGGCGCTCGCGCGGCTGCAGCGCAAGATGCGCCTGGTCGAATCTCCCTACCGCACACCGCAGACCCTTGTCGGCGGGCCCCGCAGCGATGCGGCACTCGCGGCGTCGTCGGGCCGTACCGCGACGACGAAGGCGATGGGCAAGGGCTCGACCCAGCACCAGCACATGGTGCAGACCGAGGTGCCCAAGAAGCTGCTCGAAGAATGGCTGGCGTTGTGGAGCGAGCATTACCAGCTCGGCGAGAAGCTCCGGGTGCAGCTGCGCCCGACTCGACCCGGTTCCGACGTCCTGGAGTTGGGCATCTACGGCGAGCGGGGCGACGGCGAGGCCGAGAAGCTCGCCAACGCCATCGTCGACCCCATCAAGGACCGGCACGGCCGCAGCATTCTCACTGTGCGCGACCAGAACACGTTCGCCGAGAAGCTGCGCAAGAAGCGGTTGATGGACATCATCCACCTGTGGCTCATCCACCGGTTCAAGGCCGAGATCGTCTATTACGTCACCCCGACCGAGGACAACATCTACCAGACGGAGAAGATGAAGTCGCACGGCATCTTCAGCGATGTCTACCAGGAGGTCGGCGAGATCATTGTCGCCGACGTGAACCAGCCACGCATCGACGAACTGCTCGCCCCCGATCGTCAAGCCCTGCAACGGTTGATCCGCAAGGAGGACTGACCGGCCCGGCCGTCTACGGCGAGCTCGACCCGTCCGAGCTCCCGTCCGAACTCGACCCGTCCGAACTCGACCCGTCCGAGGTGGTCCCCCCGGAGGTCGTGTCGCCGGCCGTGGTGTCGCCTGCCGTGGTCGAGTCGTTCACCGTGGTGCTGTCGGTCGACGGCGCTTGCGTCGTTGGATCAGTGGTCGCCGATGGCTCGCTCGTGGTGGTGGCGCTTGTGGTTGGCTCCTGCGTGGTGGTGCCGGTGGGCTCCGTGGTTCCAGCGACCGTGGTGGACTCCGTCGCCGATGTGCTCGGCGGCGGACTGGTCGCCGACGGCAACGGTGCCGCGGTCGTGACCGGCGCCGTGGTCGGTGGCGGGGCGGTGGTCTGGGTCAGCGACGGGTAGAGCTCGGTCGGGAAGGTACCCGGCTGGTCCTCCTCGACGATCACCATGATCTGCCTCGTATATTCCGCGAGCCTGCCGTCGATTTCGTTGACATCGACTTCGCCCGCGGTGATCTGCTCGCCGTAGGCGGCGATTTCGGCCCACAATTCCTGCAGTTCCGCCTTCGCCTCTGGCGACAGGTCGTCGTCGAGGGTGACGAACAGCTGCCGCGCAAGCGCGTAGGTGACGCAGTTGACGCAGTCGTAGTTCAGTGCGCCGGCTAGGTTCTGCGGGACGGCGACGTTGTCGTTGCTCTCGTCCTGGTCGATGACGAACACCACCTGGTAGGCCACTGCGACCGCCGCACAGTTATTGCAGGACGCGTAGGCATGCGCCTCGTTGACGTTCATGGCGTACTCCTCGTCGGTCTGCCAGACGAGTGCGAACGCCGCGTCGTACACGACGGTGTTGTCGATGGTGTTCACCGCCAGCGACTGGTTGTCGCCCTCTTCGGGAGCCAGCGGCTTGTCGAACGGGAACACCCAGCCTTGTGCGTTGGCTTGATTTTCGCCCAGCCTCAGCTGAGGCGTGGCCATGAAATAGCCACCTCCGTTGGCCCTCGCCAAACTCGGCTGCCTCGGCACCAGAATCAAGGCCAGCTGCGGGGTCCGGAATGTCGGTGGCGGGGTCCGGGTGTCCCACAGCGCCGGCATGACGCCCCGCTGACCCACGGTGAGCGGGCGGCTGGACGCGACCGGTTGCGTCGACTCCCGCACCGTCCGCTGCGAGTCCCCCAGCCTCTCAACGCGCAACGCGTAGATGATGTCGCTGAGCGTGCCGCGTTCGGACGCCTCGATGGGCCGGTAGTTGTCGGCGTTGGGCCACCAGGCGTACGCGATACCCGCCAGGGCGGCGGCACCGACCAGGCCGGCGAGCAGACGCTTGACCGGCTTGCCCTCGGTGCCCTGCCACGCGGTGGCGACGATGCGGCGGACCACCCGGACCAGCAGATAGATGATGGCCCCCATCGGGATGACGATCGCGATCATCGCCAGCACCCGCGCGACCGCCTGCACCATGTCGCCGTCGGCCCACGCGGTGGTCAGCACGTCCTGCTGCTTGTTGAGTCCGGCCCATGCCGAGCCGATCAGCCGCGGCAGCGCGAGAATCGCCAGCGTGATCATGCCGATCAGAAGCGGAACCACGACGATCACCCAGGCGGTCACGACGATGCGTGCCCACCACTTCAACTCGCGTGCCCGCGGGTCGCCCCACCGCCACGGCAACATGCCGAGCAGGGTCGGCTTGATCCGGCCGTACAGGTCGGGCACGCCGGTCAGGTCGGCCAGTACGTGGTAGCCGTCGAATCTCACCAGCGGGGTGAGCTGGCGAATCATCTGGATGATCTGCGTGGCGACGATGAGCAACAGCGCATCGTAGTGCAACCATAGCCACAGACCCGTGATCGCCACGGCGACAATGGCATTGAAGTAGAGCCCGCCGAGGTCGGTCCGCAGCCGTCCCCCGCGGCCGAGGCGGTACGAGTCGGTGACGTCGGTATAGAAGGCGGGCCACAGCAGGTAGAGGCCGAAGCCCATGGCCCCCGGGGTCGCGCCGCCGTAGCGTGCCGCTGCAGCATGCCCGAACTCGTGGAAACCGGCCGACAGCACGGTCACCGCGAACACCAGGATCAGCAGGCCGGGGCGTTCGAAGGCGTCGTATGCCGCTGCGGCAAGGCCTTTGCGGAACGACACCCACCACACCACCACCAGGAAGGCCGCCAGAACCGGAATGACCATCCACGGCCGGAACAGGAAGCGGAACGGGTCGGTCAAGCGACGCGTCTGCTCCGGATCGGTCACCGTTCGCTTCAGCCGCAGGCCGAGCAGCGGATTCCGCTTTTTCACCGAGGGTTGGGTGCCGTCGGGGAGGACTATCAACCCTAGGGGGCGGAGCTTTCCGTCGACCAGCTGATGGACGTTGTCCTCGCTGACCGTCCGGCCGGTCGACTCCGATACCGCGGCCGCCACCTCCGCCGACGTGCGGTCGCCGTCGATCCCGTGCAACACCGCGTAGAGCAGCGGCGTCAGCTGGATCGTCTGGCCGTCGGCGCGGCGGACCAGGGACGGCGGGACCCGGTAACCGGATCCCGCCATCTCTCCGATCAGCTCGACGCCGTCCGCACGCTGCAGGACAACGGCTTCGGCCGCGCCTGCCGGCTCGGTCGCCACGGTCATGTTGGCACTCCCCAAGGACTCAATGACTTCGGTCTATGCCTCAGCCCGCGGAGCTGCTGCTGTCACCGCCGGAGCTGGTACCACCGCCGTCACCACTGCTGGTGCTGCTGGTCTCGCCGCTAGTGGTGCCACCTGTGGTGTCACCGGCATCCGGGGCCTGCGTGGTGCCCTGTGTCACGTCGGACACCTGAGTCGCCTCCGCGTATGTCACGCCCTCCAGACGCTGGGTGATGACCGCATCCTGGTATGAGAGCGCGTCCGCGTCGGAGTCGACGGACAGGACGTTGGCAGCCACCGCAGCCGCGATCGGCGCGGCGACGTTGGCGTTGGCCGCAACCGCGCCGGCGATCGGGGCCGTGAGGTCGGTGTCGATATCGACGTTGACATTGACGTTGAGCAACGGTCCCTCGAGCGTGGCGAGGTTTCCGACCTCCACGGTTCCGCCGTCGTCGGGCGGTGGCGGGACGGGATCGCCGTCGGCCACGTCCATCTGGTCGATCGCGCTGTCCTGGTTGGAGATCGCGGTCGCATCGGCCAGGATGACCTGGTCGACGCTCGCGTTCTGGTCCACCAAGGCGCCCGCGGTGGAGTTGTACGTCAGCACGTTCGCGCCGGCGGCGGCATCGATCGGTGCGGCCACGTTGAGCTGCGCGGCGACCGCAAGATCGATCGGCGATGCGACGTCGAGGAAGACGTCGACGTCGACGTTGAGGTCGAGAATCGATACGACTTCCTTATCGGGAAGCGCGGTGGCGACTTCGGCCGCGATCTCTTCCGGTGTGAGTCCCTGGCTGGTCATCTTCTACTCCCGTGTCCTTGGATCGACGTTGCTGTTGTCGAGCCATCCCGTTCTAGGTTGGTGCTGAGATACGTACCCACTCGTGACCAAGATCAACAAAAACGCACATGAAAATTTCAGATTTCGGGCAAAAGGCGAGCTAGCAGCGCCATCGATTAATTAACTACGTCGTAGACAAATGGGCATTTTCGCGCACGTAAATGCGGGTGCGCGGCGCTGGCGAGACGGCAGGCGAGTTTGCTGTGAGGTGGCGGCGACCGGCGTGCGGCCTTCACCGCCGTCAGGCAGTCACGCGTAGAGTTCCTCGAACCTGCGTATCGACCGGTCGATGTCGCCCTTGACCGCGCGGGCGGCGGCGGCTCCGATCGGCCCGAACAGCGGCGCGCCGCCGAGGCTGAGGATGAGGGTGAAAGCACTGCCCACCTCGGTCGCTGCGACCTTCATCGTCAGCCCGTATTTCGTGCCGCCGACGCCGTTGCCGGTCACCTCGATGAGCTCCGGCGGATCGAACTTCTTGACCGTCCACGTGACCCGGTTGCGCAGTCCCTTGGCGCCGGCCACCCCGACGATCTGGGTTCCGACCGACAACTCGTCGGGCACCTCACCGCGCCACCCCTCGTGCATCACCAGCCAGTCGCCGAGGGAGTTGAGGTCGGAGACGTGCTCCCAGGCCTGCTGCGGGCTCACCGCCAGTTCGCGTGCCAACTCGAGTTTCGCCATGGACGGATGGTAGCCAGCTCAGCTCGGCGCAGGCAGGCGCAACACCAGCCTGGCTCCGCCCAGTGGGCCGGCCTCCATCGACGCGGTGCCGCCGTGTAACTCGGCCTGCTGGGCGACCAGGGCCAGGCCCAGGCCCGAGCCTGACCGCGAGGCGGTCGATCCGCGGGAGAACCGTTCGAAGACGGCGGCACGCTCGGCTTCGGGTATACCGGTGCCGTTGTCGTCGATGGTGATGGCCACTCCCTCACCGGAACTGACTGCGGCGAGCTGGATTTCGGTCGCACTGCCGTGCTTGACCGCGTTGGTGATGGCATTGTCGATAACCAGTCGCAGGCCGGCGGGCAGCCCGACCATGAGCACCGTCGTCGACGATGCCAGCGACACCTTCAACCCGGGGTAATTGCGCATCGCGTCGTGCGCCGCGCGGTCGAGCAGGTCGGTGATGTCGACCGGGACGAAGTCGTCGACGGTGGTCAGTTCTCCCTGGGCCAGGCGCTCGAGCGCGGTCAGCGTCGCCTCGATGCGACTCTGGGTGCGCATGACGTCGGCGATCACCTCCTGGCGCTGCTCATCGCGCATCTGAAGGGTGGACAGCACCTCGAGGTTGGTGCGCATTGCGGTCAAGGGGGTGCGCAGTTCGTGGGAGGCCACGGCGGCGAAGTCGCGGGCAGACTCCAGCGCGGCCCTGGTGCGCTGCTGTTCGTCACCGATCCGGGCCAGCATGCCCTCGACGGCCTCGGCGATCTCGACCGCTTCCTGCACGCCGCGGACCTGCACCTCATCGGGATTGGACTGCGCATTGATCGCGCGGGCCTGCTGGGCGAGCAGCCGGAACGGGTTGATCATGATCGACCACATCACCGAGCCGACCACCACGGTGCCGACGATCACGCCTGCGCAGATGAGCAGCACCCGCCGGTGCAGTCCGTCGATGCGGCGCTGCGTCTCGGCCAGTGGGGCGCCGATCGCGATCGAGGCGTCGCCCGCCGAGAAGGTCCGCACCCGGTACTGGACACCGTCGATGGTGGTGTCGGTGTAACCATTCTCGAACTGCGGCAACACGATGTCCTTCGGCACCGACACGGTGACACCGTCGACCCGGGCCGTGCGCACCAGGCCGCCGTCGGGGATCGGAGGCTGGTCGATGCCGCCTTCCGGCGCGGCGCGCAGCAGTGTGCTGATGTCACCGAGGCTGCTGACCGAATCGAGCCGACGGTCCAGCTGGCTGTACTGGTCGTTCGTGACGCCGAACCACACCCAGGCGCCCAGCGTGATCACCAGCACGACCACCGACAGCGCGGCCACGATCACGATGACGCGCAGCGACATCACCGGGGTGAGCAGCCGGTAGAGGCGTTCGCCGAGGTGCACGATCACATCCTGCCCGACCACTCCCCCGGCCGGCCGCGTGCGTGCGGCGGGTCCCGTGGGTTCTCGATGGTCAGCTGGACTGGTCCACCGGCTGCGGCTCCGCCGGCTCATGTTTGCGGCCGATGTGCGCCTCGGCGCGCATCCGATCGATCATGTGCGGGTAGTGCAGCTCGAATGCCGGCCGCTCCGAACGGATCCGGGGCAGCTCGGTGAAGTTGTGCCGCGGCGGCGGGCAGGATGTCGCCCACTCCAGCGAGTTGCCATAACCCCACGGGTCGTCGACGGTGACCGGCTCGCCGTAGCGCCAACTCTTGAACACGTTCCACACGAACGGAATCGTCGAGACCCCGAGGATGAACGCGCCGATCGTCGACACCACGTTGAGGGTGGTGAAGCCGTCGCCCGGAAGGTAGTCGGCGTAGCGGCGCGGCATGCCCTCATCGCCCAACCAGTGCTGCACCAGGAACGTGGTGTGGAAGCCGATGAAGGTCAGCCAGAAGTGCAGCTTGCCCAGCCGCTCGTCGAGCAGCCGGCCCGTCATCTTCGGGAACCAGAAGTAGATGCCCGCATACGTGGCGAACACGATCGTGCCGAACAGCACGTAGTGGAAGTGCGCGACGACGAAGTAGCTGTCGTGGACGTGGAAGTCCAGCGGCGGGCTGGCCAACAGGATGCCGGACAGGCCGCCCAAAAGGAACGTCAACAGGAAGCCCACCGAGAACAACATCGGTGTCTCGAAGGTCAACTGCCCCTTCCACATCGTGCCGGTCCAGTTGAAGAACTTGATCCCGGTCGGCACCGCGATCAGGAACGTCATGAAGGAAAAGAAGGGAAGAAGTACGGCACCCGTCGCGAACATGTGGTGCGCCCACACCGCCATCGACAGCGCCGCGATGCTGAATGTCGCGTAGATCAGCGTGGTGTAGCCGAACAGTGGTTTGCGGCTGAACACCGGCAAGACTTCGGTGATGATGCCGAAGAACGGCAGCGCGATGACGTACACCTCGGGGTGGCCGAAGAACCAGAACAGGTGCTGCCACAGCAGCACGCCCCCGTTGGCCGGGTCGTAGATGTGCGCGCCGAGGTGTCGGTCGGCGGCCAAGGCGAACAGCGCGGCGGTCAACAGCGGGAAGATCATCAGCACCAGCACCGAGGTCACCAGGATGTTCCAGGTGAAGATCGGCATCCGGAACATCGTCATGCCCGGCGCCCGCATGCACACCACGGTGGTGATCATGTTGACCCCACCCAGGATCGTGCCCAGACCACCCACGCCGAGGCCGAGGATCCACAGGTCTCCGCCGGCGCCGGGCGAGTGGATCGCGTCGGTCAGCGGCGAGTAAGCGGTCCAACCGAAGTCCGCGGCGCCGGTCGGCGTGATGAAGCCGCTCAGCGCGATCAGGGCACCGAAGACGAACAGCCAGAAGCTCAGTGCGTTGAGCCGCGGGAAGGCGACGTCGGGCGCGCCGATCTGCAGCGGCAGCACCAGGTTGGCGAACCCGAACACGATCGGGGTGGCGTAGAACAACAGCATCGCGGTGCCGTGCATGGTGAACAGCTGGTTGTACTGCTCGTTGGAGAGGAACTGCAGCCCGGGCACGGCGATTTCGCTGCGGATGAACAGCGCCATCAGCCCGCCGATGAAGAAGAAGATGAAGCAGGCGACGCAGTACATGATGCCGATCAGCTTGTGATCGGTGGTGGTGATGAGCTTGTAGATCAGGCTGCCCTTGGGGCCGAGCCTGGCCGGAAAAGGACGGCGGACCTCGAGCGGTGGAATCCGTGCAGCCTCGGTTGTCATCGAGCCCCCATCGCAGCAACAGCACTCAGGGTCCGAGAATATGGACCGAAGCCATTGTCGCCGCAGGGCCGAAAGTCCTCAAGAGGTGGCAGCGGCGCGTCGCGGTAGGCGCGCTCAGATCTGGCGCGGCAGCTCGGCGCCGATGAGCGGGGCGATCTTGTCGGCCATGTAGGCATGTCCGGCATCGGTCGGATGAACCCCGTCGGCGCCGATCAACTCGGGCCTGCCGACGAACCACCCCGCGGCGAGCGGATCGATGAACCTCGCGCCCGCAAGACCGGCCTGGTACTCGAGCACGTCTCGGATGCGCAGCACGGCCGGCGGGGGGTCGGCCGTCGGCCACGGCGGCCCGATGACCAGGAACCTCGCCGACGGCGCGATACGCCGCGCCAGCTGGAAGGTGCCGTAGGTCAGTATCGACAGCTGCGTCGGGTCGACGCCCTGGTCGTTGCGGGAACCGAAGAAGACGACCAGGGTGTCGTCGGGCTTGACCGTCGCGGCGGTCAGGTCCTCGAACAGGCCGCCGCGGTTGCCGCGGGTTCCATAGCCCGCCCCACCCTCAGCGCCGACATCGGCGGTGGTGGACACCCCCTGCCGGGCGAGGAGCTGCCACGCCTGAGTGGGCCAGCCCTTCTCCCCGAGGCCGCCCTGCTCGCCGCCCGTCGTATAGGAGTCGCCGATCACCGCGACGCGATTGACCGAAAACGTCAGCGGCACGATCTCTTTGTGGCCGACCGCGTTCGATCGCTCGCACCCCATGACGACCAGCAGAGTCAGTGCGACGACCACCGTGACCACACGCTTCACCGCTACAGCGTATTGCGGGACAACCGAATCCATGCCGACGACGCGCGCGGTCATCCCGCGCGCGCCGGCACCACCGGGGCGCGGTCCCTCCGCGGATCGCCGACGGGATGCAACCTGCCGGATCCCGCGTCCGTGCGTGCGCCGCCGGGCGCGCTCATCATGCTGCGCATCCATTTACGGGCGGGCTCCTCGACGAAGTGGTACAGAAACACCGCGCCGCTCAGCGCCACGCCGAGCAGGGTAAGGATGACGAGCTTGCCGGTGAGGTCCGGTGCCAGGCGCAACGCGAACTGCTCGGCCATCCAGTTCCACGTGGTGTGGACCATCTCGTGAACCATGTAGAGGCTGAACGAGATGTGTCCGAGGTACACCAGCGGCCGGGTTCCCAGCAGCCACGGGAGGCTCCCGGAGCCGATGGCCAGCGTGTTCAACAGCGGCACGAACAACACGTCGACGAGCCCCGCACCGTCGAGGACCCTCGGTATCGGATGCGCGTCGAGCCAGTAGAGGATGCCGACGATCGCGCCGCCGAGGGCCAGCGCGGCGTACCCCGCAGCCCGCCGCGTCCGGTCGCTGGGCTGCAGTTTCCGCACGGCCGCGCAGACCAGCGCGCCGGCGGTGAACTGCATGACGATGCGCGGCAGCCAGCTCCACGGCGTGTAGAAGTGGCCGGTGGCCAGCACCAGAAGGATCGGCGGCAGCGTGGCGACGAACGCCAGCGCGATCAGCCCACGCGCCCGTGTCGAGCGCGCGATCCGGAAAATCACCAGGATCAGGCCGCCGAACATCAGGTAGGCCAGCCATTCGGCGCTGATCGACCAGGCCGGCCCGTCCCAGCTGGAGCCGTCGAAGAACGGCACGAACCACAACTGGATCATCAGCGCCTGTTTGAGGTAGTTCATCGCGGTCAGGGTGTGCGCGGCCTCCGACGGCACGTGTCCGACGTGCAGCGTGAAGATGATCCACATCGCCGCCAGGTGCATGGTCACCAGGTAGACGGGCCACACCCGCGCCAGCCGCAACCACAGGAACCGCAGGGTGGCGCGCCACGACCAGGACTCCCCCATGCGGTCGAGGTAGTTCCACGTCAGCACGAACCCGCTGAGCATGAAGAACAGATCCACACCTTGGGCGCCGCAGTTGAGCACCGGCGCCAGCGCCGACCGGAACCCCGGCACGGTCTGCTCCAGCAGCGGGCGGAAATGAAAGAGCACCACCCAGGCCGCGGCGACGATGCGCAAGCCGGACAGGGCCCTTATCTCTCCGGTGCGCACAACACTCTCTTCGCGGAAGTCTCTACGGTTTCGGTCGGGTCACGCTAGGTATTTCGCATGCCGGGTGGTTCACTAGCCCCGTTCAACCCCGTCGCCACGCACCGGCAGCTTCCGAAGGGTATCAGCGCCATCGCGGGCCCGGCACGGCCGAAACGGCTGTGAAAGTGCTGTGCGACGGCGAAAGGCGTTGCTCAGCAGGAGCTTTGGAGCTATCAGCAACGATCGGCCCGTCGGCCCCGGCCATCGTCCCGACATGCCGAGAGTCAACTCTTGACTCATTCCAGAAAAGGGAGCATATTGGCAGCGTGCCCTCGACACCCGACTACGCGGAGCAACTGCGCGCCGTCGATCTGCGCGTGACGCGTCCGCGTCTCGCCGTCCTCGAGGCTGTCTACGGACACCCCCACGCCGACACCGAGACAATCTTCGGCGCCGTGCGGATCGGGCTTCCCGACGTCTCCCGCCAAGCGGTGTACGACGTGCTCGCCGCGTTGACCAGCGCCGGGTTGGTCCGTCGAATTCAACCGTCGGGATCGGTCGCCCGGTACGAGTCGCGCGTGGGCGACAACCACCACCACGTCGTGTGCCGGTCCTGCGGCGTCATCGCCGATATCGACTGCGCCGTCGGTGACGCGCCGTGCCTGACCCCGTCGGATCCCGAGAGCTCGCTGGACGGCTTCGTCCTAGACGAGGCCGAGGTCATCTACTGGGGCCTGTGCCCCGACTGCTCGAAAACGCAAGTGTCCCGATCACGTCCGTGATCGCAGCCCTATCACCCCACCGGAAGGAATGTTGTGTCATCCGATAGCAAGCCGCCAACACCCGAGGCACCGACCCAGAGCAGCGGCAGCGAGAGCGAGAACCCGGCGATCCGGACGCCGGAACCCAAGGCGCACCGCCCCCTGACCAACCAGGACTGGTGGCCCGATCAGATCAATGTCGGCGTGCTGCACGCCCACAAGAACAAGGGCAACCCGCTCGGCGAGGATTTCGACTACGCCGCAGAGTTCGCCAAGCTCGACGTCGAGGCGCTGAAGGCCGACGTCATGGACGTCATCACCACCTCGCAGGACTGGTGGCCGGCCGACTACGGCAGCTACGCCGGCCTGTTCATCCGCATGAGCTGGCACGCCGCGGGCACCTACCGCATCTACGACGGCCGCGGCGGTGCCGGCCAGGGCATGCAGCGCTTCGCCCCGATCAACAGCTGGCCCGACAATGCGAACCTCGACAAGGCCCGCCGCCTGCTGTGGCCGGTGAAGAAGAAGTACGGCAACAAGATCTCGTGGTCCGACCTGCTCGTGCTCGCGGGCAATGTCGCGCTGGAGTCGGCGGGGTTCAAGACGTTCGGGTTCGCGTTCGGCCGGCCCGACTTCTGGGAGCCCGAAGAGGTCATCTTCGGCGAGGAAGAAGAGTGGTTGGGCACCGAGAAGCGTTACGCCGGCTCTAAGGGCGGCGCGCGGGAGCTCGAGGAGCGCTACGGCGCCACCACGATGGGCCTGATCTACGTCAATCCCGAGGGCCCGGAGGGTGAGCCGGATCCGCTGAAGGCCGCCCACGACATCCGCGACACGTTCGGCCGGATGGCGATGAACGACGAGGAGACCGCCGCGCTGATCGTCGGTGGCCACACCCTGGGTAAGACCCACGGCGCCGGGGACGGCGACCTGGTCGGCCCCGAGCCCGAGGCCGCCCCGATCGAGCAGCAGGGCCTGGGCTGGAAGTGCGCGTTCGCGTCGGGCAAGGCCAACGACACCATCACCAGTGGCCTGGAGGTGGTGTGGACCGCCACGCCGACGAAGTGGAGCAACGGCTACCTGCAGAACCTGTACGGCTACGAGTGGGAGCTGACCAAGAGTCCCGGCGGCGCCTGGCAGTACGAGGCCAAGGACGCCGAGGCGATCATCCCCGATCCGTTCGGCGGCCCGCCTCGCAAGCCGACGATGCTCGTCACCGACGTGTCGATGCGGGTGGATCCGATCTACGGCGAGATCACCCGCCGCTGGCTCGACCACCCCGAGGAGATGAACGAGGCGTTCGCCAAGGCCTGGTACAAGCTGCTGCACCGCGACATGGGTCCGGTCAGCCGCTATCTCGGCCCGTGGATCCCCGAGCCGCAGCTGTGGCAGGACCCCGTGCCCGAGGTCGACCACCCGCTGGTCGACGAGGCCGACGTCGCGCAGCTCAAGAACTCCGTGCTCAACTCCGGGCTGTCGGTGCCGCAACTGGTCAAGACGGCATGGTCCGCGGCGGCGAGCTTCCGCAGCACCGACAAGCGCGGCGGCGCCAACGGCGCGCGCCTGCGGCTCGAGCCGCAGCGCCGCTGGGAGGTCAACGAGCCCTCGGAGCTGGACAAGGTGCTGCCGGTGCTGGAGCGCATCCAGTCGGAGTTCAACGCCTCGGCCTCGGGCGGCAAGAAGATCTCACTGGCCGACCTGATCGTCCTCGCCGGGTCGGCGGCGGTCGAGCAGGCCGCCAAGGACGCCGGCTTCGAGATCGACGTGCACTTCGCGCCCGGGCGGACCGACGCCACGCAGGAGAACACCGACGTGGAGTCCTTCGGGGTTCTCGAGCCGCGGGCCGACGGGTTCCGCAACTACATCCGCCCCGGTGAGAAGGCTCGGCTCGAGGAGCTGCTGCTGGACAAGGCGTACATGCTCGACGTCACCGCGCCGGAGCTGACCGTGCTGGTCGGCGGTCTGCGGGCGCTGAGCGCCAACCACGGCGGCAGCAAGCACGGTGTGTTCACCGACAAGCCGGGCGTGCTGACCAACGACTTCTTCGTCAACCTGCTCGACATGGGGACGGAGTGGAAGTCGTCGGCGTCGGCGGAGAACGTCTACGAGGGTGTGGACCGGGCGTCGGGCCAGACCAAGTGGACGGCGACCGCCAACGACCTGGTGTTCGGCTCGCACTCGGTGCTGCGTTCGCTGGCCGAGGTGTACGCCCAGGACGACAACCAGCAGAAGTTCGTCGAGGACTTCGTCGCCGCCTGGGTCAAGGTCATGAACAACGACCGCTTCGACCTGGCCTGATCGACAACAGATAACGTGCGGCACCCCGCGGGCTCACCCGGCTCGCGGGGTGTCGTGCGTTCAGGCCACGCGCCGTTTCTGCTGTTATCCGTGCGCGGCGAGGATGAGGCCGCCGACGACGAGTACCGCGCGATGATGCGCTTCGCCGGGCTGGACCGCGACGGCATGCACCGCATCCGGCTGACCCACGAGCCGTTGGGAGACATCGACCTCGCCGACTGGTCCGGCGTCATCCTGGGCGGCGGCCCGTACAACGTCAGTGACGCCCCCGATGCGAAGTCGGCCACGCAGCAGCGGGTCGAGACGGAACTTCTGGAACTGATCGGGCGGCTCGTCGAGCACGACTTCCCGTTCCTGGGCTGCTGTTACGGCGTCGGCACGCTCGGCACCGTCATCGGCGCCACCGTCGACCGCACCTACCCCGAACCCGTCGGTGGGATGGCGATCAGCGTCACCGCCGCCGGGCGTGACGACGGGTTGTTCACCGAGGTGCCCGACGAGTTCGACGCCTACGGCGGGCACAAGGAGGCGGCCACGTCCCTGCCGCCGGGAGCCGTGCAGTTGGCGTCGTCACGCGACTGCCCGGTGCAGGCGTTTCGGGTCGGTCAGAACGTCTATGCCACGCAGTTTCACCCCGAGCTGGACTTCGACGGCCTCATCACCCGCATCAACGTCTACAAGAACCACGGGTACTTCCCGCCGGAATCCGCCGAATCGCTGAAATCGCTTGCCCGCCAATGGGATGTGCGGTATCCGCCGACGATCCTGAAGAAGTTCGTCGACAGGTACGCGCGCTGGCCGTGATTGGCGGCGACGTCAGCGGGGCACTCCACCGCCGTGCGTACCGTCGAATACTCCCCCGGCCGCGCCGCCGACGTCTACGGCGAGCAGCCCCGCAAGACCGTGCTGATGTGGCACGGCGCGCAGACCGACTCGCGGGCGGCGATGCGGCCGCTGGCCGAACGCGTGCACGGGCACGGCATGGCGGTGGTGCTCGCCGACTGGGACTCCCACGCCGACGACCGCGGACGCGCGGACCTGCTCGCGTCGGCCGAGTTCGCACAACAGCATGCCGACGGCAGCGAACTGGTGGTCGTGGGCTGGTCGATGGGTGGTCTGGCCGCGGCCGGCCTGACGCTCCGCGCTCGGGAACTGGGGGTGGCGGTCTCCCGCGCCGTCTGCCTCGCCGGCGCATTCATGGTCCGTGACCCGATCTCGGGTGCGCCGTTGCCGATGGAGTTGCCGAATGATGGCCGGCCGCCGTTTCTTCTGCTGCACGGCGAGTCCGACGACGTCATCCCGGCCGCTGCGAGCCGGGAGTTCGCGGAGACTCTGCGTAGCAGTGGCTGGCCCGTCGAGTGTGCCGTGCTGGCGGCCGACCACGCGTCCATCGCGGGTGCGGCCTACGACAGGGCCGCCGACCGCTACTCACCCGCTTCGGATGCCCCGACGCTGGCCGTCGCCGACGACGTCGCCGCTCGGATCGCCGCTGCCTGAGCGCCGAGCGTGGACTTGTGCACGACTTCTCACTGATTCTTGGTACACAACTTCACGTTCGGCGCATGGCTGAATGACTTGACCTCAACATTAGTTGAGGTAGCACAGTAGGGTCATGGCTACCTCAACATCACGAGAAGCATCGCAGCTGACCAGGATTCGCGAGGACCTCTGGCAGACCCGCCTCGACACACCGTTCCCCGGGTTGACCACCCACGCCTACCTGTGGCGCGGCCCGAAGGGCAACGTGCTGTTCTACAGTCCCGCCACCGACGCCGATTTCGCCGCGATCGACGCCCTCGGCGGGGTCCACGCCCAGTACCTGTCACACCTCGATGAAGCGGGCCCGAACCTGGCCCGCATCGCCGACCGTTTTGGTCGGCGGCTGCACGCGCCGGCCGCCGAAGTCGCCGACATTGCCAAGCACGGGTCGGTGGATGTGCCCGTCGAGCCCGTGCGGCACGTCGACGACAACCTTGTCGAGGTGTTGCCCACGCCCGGTCATTCCAACGGCAGCACAAGCTATCTCGTGACCGGCGTCGACGGGCAGAAGTATCTGTTCACCGGTGACACGATGTTCCCGACCGGTGACGGCACCTGGTCCACGTTCCTGGTTCCGGGCCGGGGTGACGCGGCGGCGCTTCGGCGGAGTGTCGACCTGCTGGGCAGCGTCGAACCAGACGTCGTGGTCGCGAGCGCGTTCGGCGGCGAGGTCGCGTTCGAGGAAGTCGACCGCGGGCGCTGGTCGGAGATCGTGGAGGAGGCCCTCGCCAGCGTGCCGGCTTAAGCCTCCTTGTGCGGGGGCCGTTGGTCCGTGGGGTCGTCGGGATCGGGATCGCCGAACCACCGCCACGGCGTGTGCGTCGTGTAGGTGTCGTGCCAACTCCACCATTCGTACGGCGGGCTCTGCGGATAGCCCTCCGGCGAGTCCTCCCAGTCCTCCTGCCGACCGAGCGCGGTTATGTCGAGAAGGTGCCAGGTGCCGACGAAGATCTCGTCACCGCGGCCGTTGATGAAGTAGGTGCGGAAGATCCGGCCGTCGTCGTCCCGGATGAACGCGTTGGTGCCGTGCCAGTTGTCGACGCCGAAGTCCTTGTCGAAGGCCGCATCCTCGGTGGGGAGGATGGTGAACCACGGATGTCGCCACTCCATCTTCGCCTTCATCCGCTCGAGGTCGGATTGCGTTGCGCGCGAGGCGTAGACGAACGTGGTGTCCCGCGCGTTGAGGTGTGCGAGGTGGGGAACGTGGTCGGCCATCAGTGAGCAGCCGGTGCACCCGTGTTCGGGCCAGTCGCCGGTTCCCGGTTCGATGAAGGCCCGGTAGACGATGAGCTGACGGCGGCCGTCGAACAGGTCGAGCAGGCTGACCTTGCCGTCGGGACCGTCGAACACGTAGTCCTTGTCCACCGCCAGCCATGGCATGCGCCGGCGCTGCGCGGCCAGTGCGTCGCGGGCACGCATCACCTCCTTCTCCTTGACCAGCATCTCCTGCAGCGCGGCGTCCCATTCGGCTGCGGTCACGACCGGTGGAATCTTCATCAGGCGGCCTCCAATCCGCTCTTGAGGTTGGCGAGCTTCCATGGCCAACCGCCGGAGATAAGCTGTCGGACAGTGCTTTCCGACGGGAAGTCATCGTGGGTAACGGTCAGCTTGACCATGCCGTTGTCGACGGGATCGAGCTCGAAGGTGACCTTGGACCGGCGCTCGGCCGCGGCCTTGGCGATCGTCTCCTCATCCAGGCCGAGTTGGGTCAGTTCGGGCACGAAGGCATGGAAGGTGAACGCGAGGCGACGGTACGGGTCGGACTCCAGGATCACCTGTTCGGGGTCCGTGATCTTCAAATCGCCGTCGGCCCAGACATACTGGGATCCTTTCTCCCAGTCCGACACGAGCCCGTGGCCCATATAGCGCTCGGAGAACGCCGGGTCGGTGATGGCCTGCCAGAGCCGTTCGGGCGTGGTCCTGATGTAGGTGGTGTAGACGAATTCGGGGCTGGCGCTCATGGGTTGGGTCTCCAATGCTGTCTTGAGGTCCGCGAGCGTCTGCACCCGCGCGCGGTCGTACTGATTGATCCAGCGGTCGGCGATGGCGTTGATCGGCTCGGCGTTGAGGTAGTGCAGTTTCTCTCTCCCCCGCCATACCGTGGTGATGAGGTTGGCCGCCTCCAGCACGGCCAGGTGCTTGCTCACCGATTGCCGCGCCATCGACAGTTCTGCGCACAGGTCGCGCAGGCTCTGGCCGTTGCGCGCGTTGAGGCTGTCGAGCAGCAGGCGCCGACTCGGATCCGCCAGCGCCCTGAATACCTCGTCCATCTCCGCTTTCGCCATCGTCATGCAGTCATCTGGCTGCATGTTTCCGACAATAGGCAGCCGCATGGCTGCATGTCAAGAATGTGTGGCAGGCTCGCCTCGTGGAGCTGCCGACCCCCGATCCGGACATGGCCCACCTCGCCGATGTCGTGCCGTCGGTTTTCGCCGCGATGGGTGTCGATGGCTTCGAGGCGCCAATCCTCCTGCCGGGCGACGTCGCCGGCGCATGCGTCTTGCTGATCGACGGACTCGGCGCAGAGCTGCTGGACACCTACGCCGCCGATGCGCCGGTGCTGGCCGGCCTGCGGGGCCAGACACTGAGCGTCGGCTTTCCCTCCACCACCGCCGCGGGGCTGGCCGCCATCGGCACCGGATTCCGCTCCGGCGAGCACGGCCTGGTCGGCTACTCCTTCCGCCTGCCCGAGGCCGGCGTGGTCAACGCGTTGCGCTGGCGTCCGCACCCGTGGGGCGACGACCTCCGCAAGACGGTGCCACCCGAGCAGGTGCAGCCGCTGCCGACGACCTTCGAGCGGGCCGCCTCGGCGGGCGTCGCGGTCAGTGTGATCTCCGGCGCCGAGTTCACCGGATCGGGGCTGACGCGCGCGGTGCTGCGCGGCGGGCGCTACATCGGCGTCCACGCCCTCGGTGACCTGGCGGCGAACGTCCGAAAAACGTTGTCCGACGGTGGGTTCTGCTACGCCTACCACAGCGAGCTCGACCTGCTCGGCCACCTTCACGGACCCGGTTCGACGCCCTGGCGCATGCAGTTGCGCCAGATCGACCGGCTCGTCGAGTCGGTGGTCGAGGCGCTGCCGTCGGGCGGTCTGCTCGCCGTGGTGGCCGATCACGGCATGGTCGCCGTCGACGAGGCCGACGTCGTTGACGCCGACGCCACCCCTGCGCTGGTCGACGGCGTGCAGGCGATCGGCGGGGAACCGCGCGCCCGGCACATCTATATAGCGGACGGCGCTGGGAACGACGTGCTCGCCGCCTGGCGGGCCACGCTGGGCGAACGGGCCTGGGTGGTGTCGCGTGAGGAGGCGATCGCCGCCGGGTGGTTCGGCCGGACGGTCGGCGATGCGGTCCGACCCCGCATCGGTGACGTCGTCGCGGCGGCGCGCGGGTCCGCGGCGGTCGTGCGGCGGACCGTCGAACCGCTCGAATCTTCGCTGATCGGACATCACGGGTCCCTGACTTTCGCTGAGCAGGCCGTTCCTTTGCTGCTTGCGCATAGTTGACCCATTGATATCAATATCGCGGTCAGCCGTGTAATGCATTGACTGACAACTGATTTAGCGGTTAACAGGGCGGGCGTATGTTCTAATCGATTGCTGTAGTGACCAATTCGATGACAGCAATTGATGTTGCTCAGCAGTGTCGAAAGTGGATCGAACACAGCCATTTTCGTGAACTGCGCAACTGAGCGCATCGCTTGTGAACGTGATCACAGATTTTGGTGGCTTACAAACCGACCTAGTAACGTCCGGCCGCATGTTTGCTACAGTTGCGCTGTTGACGCTTGTGAATCAGGTGTCCGGCACGCCGTACGTCTCGGGTGGGGACTCTCCCGCCGGTACGGACTGTTCCGGACTGGTCTCCTGGGTGACCAACGCGGCGACCGGCCGCTCCGTCTACGGAGACCGGTTCCACACCGGCAACATCGAGGGCGAACTGCTGGAACGCGGGTTCCAGTACGGTTCTGCGCCCGGTGCCCTGGTGGTCGGCTGGAACGGTGGCCACGCCGCGGTGACCCTGCCCGATGGCACTCCCGTCTCGTCCGGCGAAGGCGGCGGAGTGAAGATCGGCGGTGGCGGCGCCTTCCAGGACCAGTTCACCAACCACATGTTCCTGCCCGTGCCGCCCGAGCAGCCGCTGGACCCGGCGGCCCCGCCGCCACCGGGGGCTCCGGTGGTGCTGATGGCCGGCCAGGCGCCGCCGCCTCCTGGTGCGCCGCTGCCGCCTCCGCCGGTCGACCCGTTCGCGCCGCCCCCGCCGCCTGGTGCGCCGCTGCCTCCCCCGCCTCCGCCCGGTGCGCCGCTGCCGCCTCCGCCGGTCGACCCGTTCGCGCCGCCGCCGGCACCGGTCCCCCCGCCGCCGCCCGGGGCCCCGCTGCCTCCGCCTCCTCCCGCCTGAGGCGAAGACCGGCCCGGATAGCCTCTGCGGCGTGATCGTCCTACTTCCGCCGTCGGAGACCAAGCGGGCCGGTGGCGACGGGCCACCCCTGCGGCTGGACACGCTGAGCGCGCCGGATCTGGGCCCGCTGCGCACCGCACTGGTCGACGAACTGGTCGAGTTGGCCGGTGACCGAGCGGCATGCCGGCGCGCGCTCGGACTGTCTGCATCGCAGGACGGCGAGATCGACCGCAATGCGCAGCTCCGCAGCGCGCCGACGCTGCCGGCGATCGCCCGCTACACCGGAGTGCTCTACGACGCCCTGGACGTCGAATCGCTGCGGGGCGCCGCCGCGGCCCGGGCACGGGCGCGGCTCGCCGTGGGTTCGGCCCTGTTCGGCCTTCTTCGCGCCGATGACCCGATCCCGGCCTACCGCCTCTCGGCGTCGTCGAAGCTGCCCGACCGGCCGACGCTGGCCGCCCGGTGGCGTCCGGTGCTGGAACCGGTGCTCGCGAAGTTGGCGGCCGAGGAACTGGTGGTCGATCTGAGATCGGGTTCCTACGCGGCACTCGGCCGGCTGCCCGACGCCGTGAGTGTCGACGTCCTCGCCGAGCACGCCGACGGCAGGCGCAGTGTGGTGACTCACTTCAACAAGGCGCACAAGGGGTGGCTGGCCCGGGCGCTGGCAACCACGAGGTCCGAACCCGACGACGCCGGTGCGGTCGCCGCCGTCGCCCGCCGCGCGGGGATGCGCATGGAGCGCCGCGGCGCCGAACTCACGATCGTCGTGCCCGCCTAGATCGGCGTGATCAGGTCCGAGGTGTAGAACTCGGCGGGCTTCTGGGAGAACGCATCCGGCCGGCTGATGAACAGCCATGCCCCCGTCGCGCCCGGTTCGATGTTGTCCTGCAGCGTCACCGATCCGTTGCCCGCCGCGTCGATCTGCATGGAGGCGAGCGCGACGCCCGGATCGCCGCCCCAGCACGTCACCGACGACGGCTTCGGCGCCTGAATGAGCCGGACGTCGTAACGGATGTTCGGGATGGCCGTCGCGATCTGCACGTCGGCGGTCACCGTCGAGCCGTCGGAGCGGATGACGGCCTGCGGCCTGGCGTAACCGGCCGGCCCGTCGTACTCGTTCTTGCTGAAATCACACCGCCGCAGCCACTGGGCGAACGGCATGAAGGTGCCGCCGTCAGCCGTGTCGGCCGACGCGTCACCGGCGGCCAGCGTCGGTCCGATCGGGGCCATGACGGCCAGTGCGGCTGTCAGAGCCAGAAGCTGTGTCGTTCGGCGCATCGTTCGTCCCCGTTCCTCGTCCTCGGCGGCCCCGCGTGCGTACGGGGGATTGACCAACGCCGTAACGGTAAACCACCGCTTCCCCGTACCGTGGTGGCATGACGGTGTTGCCGGATCTGGGCATTGTGCGCAAGAACCTCGGCCGCAGCCTGTTCGGTATGGTTGCCGGGCCCGAAGGCCCCGCCAATCGTGCGCGCATCCACGAGACTCCCGGGCCCCGCTGGTTCGGCGACGACCGCCCGATCCGCCGGGTGCACGCCGACGCGTCGATGTTCGTCGGCGGTCTGCGCGCGCTGTTGCTGCAGTCGTTGCACCCACTCGCGATGGCCGGCGTCGCCGAGCACTCCGACTACCGCGGCGACCCGTGGGGTCGGTTGCAGCGCACCAGCACGTTCCTGGCCGTCACGACGTTCGGCCCGGCGGCCGACGCGCAGCGCGCGGTCGACCGGGTGCGGGGCATTCACCAACGGGTGCGCGGCACCGCGCCGGACGGCAGGACGTATCACGCCGCGGATCCGCACCTGCTGGAGTGGGTGCACATCGCCGAGGTCGACAGCTTCTTGATGGCCCACCGGCTGTACGGCGAGGCGCAGCTCGATCAAGCCGGCCGCGACGGCTATGTCGCCGACACCGCCCGGGTGGCCCTCGCGCTGGGTGTCCCCGACCCGCCCCGCACCGAGGCCGAACTGGCCGAGCACATCGAGCGGTTCCGCGCCGAGTTGAGCGGGACGCCTGCCGCGCGCGACGCAGCCCGCTTCCTCTTGCTGACACCCCCGCTGCCCATCGCCGCCAGGGCGCCCTACGGCGTTCTCGCGGCGACCGCGGTCGCGATGTTGCCACCGTGGGCGCGAATGCCTCTGATGCTGCCGTATTTTCCGCCGATCGAGTCGACGGTCATCCGGATGTCGGGGCGCGTCCTGGTCGGTGGGATCCGCTGGGCGATGACGGCCGGCGGTTAGTCGCGGCACTCGACGACGTCGTACGCGCCGTCGGCGTACCGCGCGCGGATCACCTTCTTGTCGAACTTGCCGACGCTGGTCTTGGGCACCTCGTCGATGAACGTCCAGCGCTCCGGAACCCAGAACCGCGCCACCTTGTCGCTGAGATGCTTCCGTAGTTCCTCGGCGGTCACCGAAGCATCCCCCTCGGTGACCACAGTCGCCAACGGTCGCTCCTGCCAGCGTTCGTCGGGCACCGCCACGACGGCGGCCTCGAACACCGCAGGGTGCTCCATGATGGCCAGTTCCAACTCCACCGATGAGATCCACTCGCCGCCGGACTTGATGACGTCCTTGGCGCGGTCGGTGAGCGTGATGAAACCCTGCGGGTCGACCCTGCCGACGTCGCCGGTGCGCAACCATCCGTCGTCGAACTTCGCCGGATCGGCGTTGCGGTAGTACGACCCGGCGATCCACGGACCGCGAATCTCGATCTCGCCCACGGCTTTTCCATCGGTGGGCAACACGGCGCCGGCGTCGTCGACGATGCGGATCTCGACCCCGCACAGCACGCGGCCCGCCGAGGCGCGCAGCGTCCAGTGGTCGGCGCCGGTGACCTCCGGCGGCGGCGTCGCGATCGCCGCCAGCGGCGAGGTCTCGGTCATCCCCCAGCCTTGGCGGATCATGACGCCGTAGCGCTCCTGGTACTCCTTCATCATCGCCAGCGGCACGGCCGAGCCGCCGCAGCACACCGTCCGTAGCGAGGAGATGTCTCGGCCGGGGTTGGCGTGCAGGTACTTCAGCACGTCGTTCCAGATGGTGGGCACTGCGGCGGCCACCGTAGGTCGGTGCCGTTCGATCATGTCGACCAGTGGGGCGGCCTGCAGGAAGCGGTCGGGCAGAAGGGAATCGGCGCCCGCCATCATCGCCGCATAGGGTTGGCCCCACGCGTTCGCGTGGAACATCGGCACCACCGGCAGCACCCGGTCGCCGTCGACGAGGCCGATGTTGTTGGCCGCGCACACCGCCATCGAATGCAGGTAGCTCGACCGGTGGCTGTAGACAATGCCTTTCGGGTTTCCCGTGGTGCCGCTCGTGTAGCACATCGCGGCGGCGCTCTTCTCGTCGAGTTCGGGCCAGTCGTATTCCAGTGGCCGCCCCTCGAGCAGGTCGTCGTATCTGATCACGGTGCGCCCCGATGCCGTGAGCGGATCGAGATCGCCGTCGCCGACGGCGACCACGGTGTGCACCGTGGACAGTTCGCCAAGGATGGGTGCCAGCAGAGCGGCGAGCGACATGTCCACCAGCACTACGGAATCCTCGGCCTCGTTGGCGATGAACGCGATCTGGTCGCCCGAGAGCCGGATGTTCAGGGTGTGCAGTACCGCGCCCATGCACGGCGCGGCGAAGTACGTCTCCAGATGCTCCTGGTTGTTCCACATGAACGTGGCCACGCGCTGGCCGGGCGTCACTCCGAGTTCGCGCAGCCCGTGGGCCAGCTGCGCGACCCGGGCCCCCAGTTCGCCGTAGCTGATCTCACGGTGCCCGTCGGGGGTCACGGTGATGGCCTTGCGGGTGGAGTGCCACCCGGTGCCGTGCCGCAAAATCCCCGTCACGGTCAGCGGGAAATCCTGCATCGTGCTGTCCATGAGCATCCCCCTGGGCGAGTCGGTAGCGCCATGATTGTCGAAGTGACGCGCCGTCGGACGCGAAATGGGCAAAGGCGCGGATAGCATCTGCTGCCATGGGCCAACCCAGCTATGCCGCGCCGCGGCCCCCGAAGCCACCGGTATCCGGTGCCGACATTGCGATCTCGATCACCGTGCTGGTGCTCACCGCGCTGATGATCGCGGGCGGCGCGGTCATGGGCCTGTTTTCGTTGGCGTTCCTGGACTACTGCCCGCCGGAGACCTGCAGCGCACAGGGCGCGGTGAACGCGGTCGGCACCGCGCTGTTCGTCGCTGTCGCGATCGGCGTGGTCGGCCTGACCGCGACGGTGGTGCAACTGGTTCGCCGCAAGCGGGGCTGGCCGTTCGCGGTGGCGACCCTGGTGCTGTGCGTGCTCGCGTTCTTCTTCGGCGGGATGGCCTACAGCATGGCCGTCAGCTGAAAGCGGCCACGGCGCCGCGACATTGGCCTACCGTTTGCATCGTGGAACCGCACCCGGCAAAAGCCCCCGACCTGGTACCGGTCGAGGCACTGCGCTCAGGGGACCCGATCACCGACGTCAACGGTGGCGGTCAACATTATCTGGTGTTGGAGGCCAAGGACCTCGGCGAGGGCTGCGTCGTGCTCGAACTGGAGTCCAAGGCCAACGATCAGCTGCGGGTGATCGAGATGTCGTTCCCCGCCGGATACGAGATGGGCAGATCGGCCCGCCGTTGGTAGCGCCGCGCGTGTGCACTCGGTCGGCCGACGTCGTGAGGAGTGCAGCGTGCTGCGAGATATCAGGGACCTGACCGATTCGCCGGCGGAGTACGCCGAAGAACTGCGCAGGCGGTGGGGCGGCCTGCTCAGCTACCGCTACATCGGCCGCAGCTATGCGTCGATGGACCTCGTTCCCGACGACAACACCGTCACGCTGCGCAGCGACATGCGCAACGCCGGCGGCGGGCTGCTGTTCGCCGTGCTGGGCATCTGCGCGCCCGAAAGCGGCCACATGTCGGACCTGGAGGCAGTGCCCAACCCGGTCATCCACTCCTGCCAGATCCTCGACCCCGGGCGCGACGTGCGTCGCATCGAGATCGTGTCCGAAGAGCTCAAGGTCGGCAGGCAGATGGGCTACAGCCGAGCCAAGATCGTCGACGCGGATCGGCCGGCCCGGGTGCTGGCGCTGATCGAGGGACAGGGTGTCAGCATCGGAACGCCGCCCGACGGCCTCGAACGGATGGAGGCCAATCCGTTGGAGGTCGTCGACTCCCCCGACCTGCCCCCGCTGTGGCAGGTGTTCGGCGGCCACCGCCGACCCGACGGCAACTGGGGGTTGCCGGAGCTGGCCGTCGAGGTCGCCTCACCCGATGCGGCGCTGCACATCGGGCCGCAGTTCGTGATCCTCGAAACCGCGGCGCTCGACGCCGCGGCGACCGTCGCCGGGACCGACCGGCTGCAGGGTGTGTCGTGCCATGTGATGTTCCTGGCGCGAGGCAAGGCCGGGCCGTTCCGGGTGGAGGCCGAACCCATGACGGGAGCCGACGGCACCGTGGCGGTGCGGGTGGTGATGTCCGACGAGGGCGCCGGCGACCGGCGCGTCACGGCCGGGTCCTACGTGTTCCGCGCGGTATAGCGGCACAGGCCGCCGACGCGTCGTGAGACAATCTGGGCATGGTTGTCGCAATCGCCCGCCCGAAGCTCGAAGGCACCGTCGCCGTGGGGGAAGACCGTCAGATCGGATTCGCCGAGTTCGGTGACCCGCAGGGCCGTGCCATCTTCTGGCTGCACGGCACCCCCGGCGCACGCCGCCAGATTCCGATGGAGGCCCGGGTCTTCGCCGAGAAGGCGAACATCAGGCTGATCGGCGTCGACCGCCCCGGCATCGGCTCGTCGACACCGCACCGCTACGACACCGTCGGCGCCTTCGCCGAGGATCTGCGCACGATCGCCGACACCCTGGGCATCGACCGGATGGTCGTGGTCGGCCTGTCCGGCGGTGGCCCTTACACGCTCGGGTGCGCGGCGGCGATGCCGGACCGCGTCGTGGCCGTCGGTGTCATCGGTGGCGTCGCCCCGACGGTCGGCTCCGACGCGATCGCCGGGGGGCTGATGGGTAACCTCGGCACGCGCGTGGCGCCACTGCTGCAGTTCGCCGGGAGACCGATCGGGCTGATCGCGTCGGCGCTGATCAAGTTCATCAAGCCGGTCGCCTCACCGGCCGCCGATCTGTACGGGCGGGTGTCGCCGGAGGCCGACCGCCGGTTGCTCGCCCGCCCGGAGATCAAGGCGATGTTCCTCGACGACATCCTCAACGGCAGCCGCAAGCAAATGGCCGCGCCGTTCTCCGACATCGTCGTCTTCGCCCGCGACTGGGGTTTCCGGCTCGAGGAGATCAGGGTGCCCGTGCGGTGGTGGCACGGGGACGCCGACCACATCGTCCCGTTCGCCCACGGCGAGCATGTGGTCTCGAAGCTGGCCGATTCCGAGCTGTATCCGATGCCGGGCGAGAGCCATCTCGCCGGGCTGGGCCGCGCGGAGGAGATCCTCCAGACCATGGTCAAGGTGTGGGACGAGTACGCCGGCCCCTAGCCCCCGGGCGGCGACCGGCGCCGCGCCCCGGTCAGCGATTCAGCCAGCCTGCGACGGTGTCCAGGTCTCGGCTGTACGCCATCAAGGTGTCGTCGTGGTACAGCGCTCCCCCGCTGATCGCGTCGGAGCCACGCCAGATCACCTGGACCCGTACCGGGGTGCGCGTGAAGTAGTCGGTGCGGTCGGCGTCCCTGCGATGCCATCCGGCCTCCACGGCGCGCTGGGACAGGTTCTCGCGCTCGGTTGCCGTCATTTGGGTGTTCCTCCTGTGTCGCACGGGTACGTTATCGGATCCCCGTAACGGCGCAGCGAGAGGAGGTCTCGATGGGCGTCGATCGCGCAGGGCGATCCGAACCGGACGTCCCGACGCTGGGCGTCGAGGAGGAGTTCTTCCTCGTCGATCCGGGCACCCGTACCCCGCAACCGCGTGGCGGTGAGGTCATCGCCCGTGTCGCCGACGACGCGCTCGAGTTGATCTCCGGTGAGTTCGCGCTGCACCAGCTCGAGGTCAGGACGCCGCCGTGTGCGGACACCGACCAGCTGCGCGCCGAGCTGGTGGGTGTGCGCGCCGCCGCCAACACCGCCGCGGCCGCCGAGGGCCTGCGGTTGTGCGCGTCGGGCACCCCGGTGATGACGGACGGGCTGGCCCTCGCGATCGGCGACCATTCCCGGTATCGGGCCGGGCGTGCGCAATACCGCGCGATGCTCGACGACTTCGCGGTCTGCTCGGTGCATGTCCACGTCCACGTGCCCGACCCTGAGCTGGCGATCCGGGTCTGCAACCACCTCAGGCAGTGGCTGCCGACGCTGCTGGCGGTGAGCGCGAACTCGCCGTTCAGCGACGGCGCCGACACCGGATACGCCGACTGGCGGGCCGTCGTCAGAAGCCGGTTCCCGTGCCTGGGCCCTCCTCCCTACGTCGAGTCGCTGCGTCACTACGAGGAACTCGCCGCGGCGATCGCCGAGTCAGGCGCGATGCTGCACGCGCGCATGCCGTTTTGGGATGTCCGTCCCAATCCGGTGTGGCCCACGGTGGAGATCCGCACGATGGACGTCGCCGCCGATGTCGACGACACCGTCGCGCTGGCGACCATGGTCCGGGCACTGGTGATGACGGTCGCCGAGCAGGCACTCGCGGGTGACCCCGGTCCGGCGCTCGCCGGCGAACTGCTGCGGGCGGCCTACTGGCGCGCCGCGCGCGACGGGTGGTCCGGCTGCACCCTCGACCTGTTGACGGGCCGGCTGCTGCCCGCGTCCGTGCAGGCGGCGCGGCTCGTCGACTACATCGGGCCCGCGCTGGCCGCCTGCGGTGACACCGAAACGGTGTCGGCGTTCATGAGCCGGCGGGCCGCGCTGGGCAGCGGCGCGGAGATGCAGCGCGCCTCGGCCGCGCGGCACGGCGACCTCAAAGGTGTGGTGGACGACCTCATGGATCTGACGGCGCGAAGGTGACGACCAGGACGTCGCGGCGGGCCGGGCGCGACGGATCGCGCGGCCGGATCGGCGTCACCCCGTGCAGACCGCGGCGGTCGTCACCCAGCAGCAGCGTGCCGGGTTCGGTCAGGGTGATCGACAGCAGCCGACGGCCGGCCATGTCGCAGACGGAGCTTTCGCCGCCCTCGGCGTTGTCGCGGCCGACCAGCAGCGAGGTCACCAACGTGACTCCGTCGCGGTGCAGCCCCTCGGGTGTGGCCTCACCCCCGCCGTCGGCCGTCGCGAGCACGCGGAACGGCGTGACCTTCACGCTCCACCGGGGGACGTCTGCGAGCATCGTGGCCATCGCGCCGAGCAGCCGCAGGTAGTCCCGCACCAGCGGCTCGGCGGTGAACGCGTCGGTCAGCGGTTCGAAGTGGCGCTCGTGCCCGACGTAGAGCGGGTTGGAGTCCTCGGGTTGCACGAACGCGTCGTGGGTCCTCGGCTCGATGCTCCCGTCGCCGGGAGTGAACAGGAAGTGCCCGTAGCGCCGCAGGCGCCGGGTGCCCAGTTCCGCGGCGTAGGGATCGGCGCTCAGCTCGTCCCAGTGACGGCTGAACCCGTGCCAGGCGTCGGGCCCGACACCGAGGCGCCCGTTGAGCTCGGCGGGCGCCATCAGGTAGAAGCCGTCGGTGGCCAGTTGATGTTGCGCGAGCGTCATGACACCGGCGGGGTTACCCGTAGCGGCGGCGGACTAAAAGTGCTCGGCGGTCAGCTCAGTGCGCGGCGCAGCAGGTGCATCGCGACGGCGGTCGACCGGTCGCGGATGTCGGCTCGGTTGCCCGGCATCCGGATGGTCCTAGTGATGGTGGGGCCGTCGGTGCGCTTCAGGCTGAAACACACCGTGCCGACGGGCTTTTCGGGGGTGCCGCCGCCCGGCCCCGCGATTCCGGTTGTCGCGACGGCGGTGTCGGCGCCGAAGCGGCGCAAGGCGCCGTCGGCCATCGCCTCGGCGACGGGCTCCGACACCGCGCCGTGGGCGGCGATCAGGGCCGCGTCGACGCCGAGCAGATCGGTCTTCGCCTCGTTGGCGTAGGCCACCACCCCACCCGCGACGTAGGCCGACGACCCCGCGAGATCGGTCAGCCGCGCGGCCAGCAGGCCGCCGGTGCACGACTCGGCCGTGGCGATTCGGCGCCCGGCGAGCAGCGCGGCGACCTGCTCGTCGACGCTCGAGCCGTCCTCGGAGAAGATCTCGTCGCCGTGGCGTTCGCGCAGCAGCGCCATCAGCTGCGCATACGACTCGGCCGCGTCGGGTTCGTAGCGGGTCACCATCTCGACCTCGCCGCGGCGCAGGCAGGTGGTGATCTCCAGGCGGTCGAAGCCGGCCACCATGCGTTCGGCGTCGCGCAGCGTGTCGGCGAGGCCGGACTCGGGCAGCCCGAACATCCGCACCATCTCCTGGCGATAGGTGGTGCGACCCGCGATCGCCTCCTGAACCGCGGCCGTCTGCAGCGCGCGCGGCCACATCGGCTGCAGTTCGCGCGGCGGGCCGGGAAGCACCACGACCGTCGGCTTGCCCGGCACCACGACACCCGGTGCCGTGCCCACCGGATCGAGCACCTGCGCACCCTCGGGCACCATGGCCTGTTTGCGGTTCGACGCGCGCACGGCCTCGGCGTCGACGTTCGGGAAGCGAGCCATCAGCCGGGCCACGATGTCGCCGATCTTGGCCTCGAGTCGGTTGTCCAACACCAGGTTTCGGCCCGCGAACCGGGCGACCGTCTCGACTGTCATATCGTCGGCGGTCGGTCCGAGCCCGCCGCTGGTGACGATCAGGTCGACGCCCTCGTCGGCGAGGAACTTCAGCTGCGCCTCGATGTCGGCGGGCCGGTCGCCGCAGATGGTGATGTGGGCCAACTCGACGCCCAACTCGAGCAGCCGGTCGGCGACCCACGGCCCGTTGAGGTCCTGCACCCGGCCCGTGAGGACCTCGGTTCCGGTAACGACGATGCCCGCGCGTGCGCTCACGAGCTACGACACTACGCACCCCGGACGGCGACGAGGCGCAGCGGTAATGTCGTTACCCATGACGGCGCCGAAGTCGCTTCGCGAGTTGTTCGATCAACTCGGGCTCTCCGAGGTGCCCGGCGCCGAGGGCACGGTGGTGATGGAGATGCCCGTGGACGAGCGCACGGTCAACACCGCAGGCGGGTTGCAGGGTGGCCTGATCGCCACCATGGCCGACGTCACCGCCGGTCAGCTCGCCGCGCGCGTCACGCCCTTCGGCCACGCGATCGCCACCACCGATCTGTTCATCCGCTACCTGCGGCCCATCAAGGTCGGGCCGGCTCGTGCGGTCGCACGCATCCTGCGGACCGGTAAGCGCTCGGTGGTCGTTCAGGTGGACATCTACCGCGGCAACGACGACGAGGTCGGCGCGACGGCGACGGTGAACTTCGCGGCGGTCGACTGATACCCGCGAGTGTGGACTTGAGGCACGTTTCGGCGCGCTAAGCGTGCCGGTAATCCACGTTCGCGGGAGGTCACTTGTGCGGGACGTCGTTGGTCAGCCCGCCGTCGATGACGAACTCGGCACCGGTCGAATACCGGGACTCGTCGCTGGCCAGGAAGACCACGAACGTCGCCACCTCTTCGGGCTGCCCCGGCCGGCCCAGCGGGATGCGCAACATGTTGTCGGGGAAGTGCTTGGTCATCGGTGTGCGGATGAAGCCGGGGTGCACGGAGTTGACGCGGATGTTGTGCGGCCCGAGTTCCAGCGCCGCCGACTTGGTCAGCCCGCGCACCGCCCATTTGGACGCGACGTACGGGTGCACCATGACCGCGCCGCGCAGGCCCTCGATGGACGAGATGTTGATGATGGACCCGCCGCCGGCGGCCTTCATCGCCTCGACCGACGCCTGCATGCCGAGGAAGGTTCCGGTGAGGTTGACGTCGATGACCTTCTGCCACTTGGCCATGTCGAACTGGCCGATCTGGCCCAACGCCACCGTGCCGGCGTTGTTGACGAGAACGTTGAGCTTGCCGAAATCGTTGACCGCGGTGGCGACGGCGGCCTCCCACTGGTCGGCCTGGGTGACGTCGAGGTGGACGTAGCGGGCCGACTCGCCGAGCTCGTCGGCCAGGGCCTTGCCCTTGTCGTCGAGGATGTCGCCGATCACCACCTTGGCGTCCTCGGCGACCAGTGCGCGCGCGTCGGCGGCGCCCATCCCCTGCGCGCCACCACTGATCAGTGCCACCTTGTCGTCAACGCGTCCCATGGGGCGTCAGGCTACCGCACAGCCGTCGTGAACTAGAACCTGTTCCAATTTCGGTGCGCACCACGCATACTGCTCGCCATGACTATTCGCGTCGCGCTCGTGGGAACCGGCAACTGCGGCAGTCTCGCGCTTCGGCAACTCATCATCGACGCGCGCTTCGACCTCACCGGGGTCTGGGTCCACTCGGACGCGAAGGTGGGCAAGGATGCCGGCGAACTGGCCGGGCTCGACGTTGCGACGGGAATCGCCGCGGTCAACGACCTCGACGCGATCACCGCTGCTCAGCCGGACTGCGTGGTGTACTGCGCCATGGGCGACGTCCGGCTGCCCGAGGCGATGGCCGACGTCCGCAAGATCCTCGCGGCCGGCATCGATGTCGTCGGTTCGGCGCTCGGCGTGCTGCAGTACCCATGGGGCGTGATCCCCGACAAATATATCCAGCGCGTGGAAGACGCTGCGCGCGAGGGTGATTCGACGGTCTTCATGACCGGCGTCGACCCCGGGTTCGTGACGGATCTGCTGCCGCTGGCGCTGGCCGGGACCTGTCAGAGCATTCAGCAGATCCGCACCATGGAGATTGCCGACTACGCCACCTACGACGGTGCGACGGTGATGTTCGACGTGATGGGCTTCGGCAACCAGCTGGGCGACCTGCCGATGCTCTACCAGCCCGGGGTGCTGAGCATCGCCTGGGGCACCGCAGTCCGCCAGCTCGCCGCCGGACTCGGCATCGAGGTCGACGAGATCCGCGACTCCGTCGAACAGGAGCCGGCGCCCGAGGATTTCGAGGTGGCGGTCGGCACCATCAAGAAGGGCACCGTTGCCGCGGTGCGCTTCCAGATCGAAGGCATGGTCGACGGTCGGCCCGCCATCGTGGTCGAGCACGTCACCCGGCTGCGCGGCGACCTGCGGCCCGACTGGGCCCAGCCCGCCCAGCCCGGCGGTTCTTACCGCGTCGAGATCGTCGGCGAGCCCTCCTACACCATGGACATCTGCCCGACGAGCCGCAACGGCGACCACAACTACGCCGCGATCCTCGCCGCGGCAGGCCGCATCGTCAACGCGATCCCCGACGTCATCGCCGCGCCCTCGGGCATCCGCACCACGCTGGACATGCCTCTCGTCACCGGAAAGGGTGTCTACTCGGCTCAGTAGGCTGGAGCGCGTCATGGATGCGCAGCCCGCAGCACCCGATCCGATCGCGGAGATCGCCGCGAGCCCGGCAGGGCCGCAGATCGGCGCTTTCTTCGACCTCGACGGCACGCTGGTCGACGGGTTCACCGCCACCCACCACGCCGCAGACCGCATCCGGCGCAGGCAGGCGCGCATCGGCGAGGTGCTGGGAGTCGTTGAGGCGTCGGTGCGATACCGGCTCGGGCGCATGCAGTTCGAGCGACTGCTGACCCGCGCGGCCGGCTATCTGCGCGGCGAGTCGCTGGCCGAACTCGACGAGTTGGGCGAACGCATCTTCACCGAGCGGGTTGCAGCGCGAGTCTTCCCCGTCATGCACGAGATCGTGCAGGCCCACCAACAGCGCGGCCATACCGTGGTGCTCAGCAGCTCGGCGCTCACCATCCACGCCGATCCGGTGGCCAGGTACACGGGAATCACCGACGTGCTGTGCAACCACTTCGAACTCGACGACGCGGGACGGCTCACCGGCCGGATCGCCAAACCGGTCATCTGGGGGCGCAACAAGTCGACGGCGGTGCAGCGCTTCTGCGAAGCCAATGACGTTGAACTGCAACGCAGTTACTTCTACGCCGACGGCGACGAGGATGCGGCGCTGATGGTTCTGGTCGGCAACCCGCGGCCGGTGAACCCGCGGCCCGCGCTGGCGGCGATGGCCGCCGAACACGGCTGGCCGGTGCTGCGGGTCGAGGGGTCGGGCAACCGCAAGAGGGTGTCGCTGCGCAGGCTCATGGGCTACGACTGAGTCCTTCGCCAGACACGGCGCCCGACCACTACGACCGCAGACGGTTACGAGGCGTCGTTGCGTAGATTTCGGCCAAGTCCGGGCGGCCGCCTATCCGGAGCGAGGAGCAACCTCCATCGGGACGTCACCGGGCAGCGGACCGATCACCTGAACCGGTAGCGGTTTCCTCGTCGGCAGCGGCGGCAGCCCCGGCCGCGCACTCTGCTCCTTGGCAGGAGGAGCGACACACCTGCCCGTATACCCGTCGTCTTGGAAAACGCCGCCGCTCTTCTCGCAGCAGAAGCGGTTCTGAGTCTTTATGTCGTTGATGCTCCAATCAAGCGGGTTTTCAGGATCCGTCGCCTCCAAACACCAGTCGAAAGCGTCGATGTCCCAGCTGTCGTTGGGTGCGCCGATTGCGATCGCCGGTGTTGCAAGGCCGCCCACGGTGACCGCGACCGCAACAAGGATGGTGCGTGCGAGACGACGCGAACGCTCGCCCCCGGCAAGAGTCATATGCATCGTGAGTTGTCCCATGGTCTTTCCTTTCCATCTGCTCCATCTGCGCGGTTCGAGCGAATCGCTTCGTGGTCCAGGAAAGTCTCCGGCCTGCGTGGTGTGCTCCGTAATCGCCGGGAAGCCAGCCTCGAGGCCGAGAACGGAAGAGTTTCCTTCCCGTCTGGCTAGGGATTGCACAACGGCGAACCTCTCTCGACGCGTGCGCGCGCACCGCCGAATAGTCGTCGTACCCCCTACTTGCCTCGACACCACGGCCGCGTACTAAACTAGAACACGTTTCAATTCGTGAGCGGCCCCCTAAGGAGCAGGCATGCGCACCCCAATCTGCGACGACCTCAACATCGAGTATCCGATCTTCGCGTTCACCCATTGCCGCGACGTGGTCGTCGCGGTCAGCAAGGCCGGCGGGTTCGGCGTGCTCGGAGCCGTCGGCTACACCCCCGAACAACTCGAGATCGAGCTGAAGTGGATAGACGAGAACATCGGTGACCACCCGTACGGCGTGGACATCGTGATCCCGAACAAGTACGAGGGCATGGACGCAGGAGACCTGTCGCCCGAGGTCCTGAAGAAACAGCTCAACGCGCTGGTGCCGCAGGAGCACATCGACTTCGCCAAGAAGATCCTGGCCGACCACGGCGTGCCGGTCGATCACAGCGACGACGACGCGCTTCAGCTGCTGGGCTGGACCGAGGCGACGGCGACGCCGCAGGTGGAGGTGGCGCTCAAGCACCCGAAGTGCACCCTGATCGCCAACGCGCTCGGCACCCCGCCCGCCGACATGATCAAGCACATCCACGCCGAGGGCCGCAAGGTCGCGGCGCTGTGCGGCTCGCCCTCTCAGGCGCGCAAGCACGCCGACGCGGGCGTCGACATCATCATCGCCCAGGGCGGCGAGGCCGGCGGGCACTGCGGTGAGATCGGCTCCATCGTGCTGTGGCCGCAGGTCGTCAAGGAGGTCGCCCCGGTTCCCGTGCTTGCCGCGGGCGGCATCGGCAGCGGCCAGCAGATCGCCGCGGCGCTCGCGCTCGGCGCGCAGGGCGCGTGGACCGGCTCGCAGTGGGTGATGGTCGAGGAGTCCGAGCACACCCCGGTGCAGCACGCCGCATACGCCAAGGCGTCCAGCCGCGACACCGTCCGCAGCCGGTCGTTCACCGGCAAGCCGGCGCGGATGCTGCGCAACGACTGGACCGAGGCGTGGGAGAACCCGGACAATCCGCAGCCGCTGGGAATGCCGTTGCAGTACATGGTGTCCGGCATGGCCGTCGCCGCGACGCACAAGTACCCGAACGAATCCGTCGACGTCGCGTTCAACCCGATCGGTCAGGTCGTGGGCCAGTTCACCAAGGTCGAGAAGACCTCGGCGGTGATCGAGCGCTGGGTGCAGGAGTACCTGGAGGCCACCGGCCGGCTCGACGAGATCAACGAGGCGGCTTCCGTCTGATCGATCTGATCGGGGCGGCCTGCGCCGGCTTTCTGGTCGCCGTGCTGTGGATGGACCTGATCTTCGACAGTCAGGTGCTGTCCCACCGCGGGGCCGACGAGCTACCCGAACCGGTGCTCGCGTCGATCGCGGGGTACTACCGCCGCGCCACCACCACCGCGCGGCCGATGAATTACCTCATCGCCGCGGTGATGGCGATCCTGCTCGCGGCGGTGGGATTTCGATGGTTTTCGGACCCCGGCTGGTCCGTCGCCGTCTCCTCGGTTCTGGCGGGAGTGCCGATCCTGCTGGCGACGGTCCACACCGTGCCGAGCGCCAAGCGTCTCGGCGGCCGGATCGACAACCCCGCGGGCCAGTCGCGACTGGCCCGCGGGATCTGCCGCGACCATCTGCTCTGCCTGGGGTCCATGTCGTTGTTCGTCGCCGTCTGGGTGACCGCTTGATCGTTGCGGCCGTCGAACGAAGATCGCACACAACTTCACGTTCGACGCGGGCTGGTGATCGCCCCACTCATTATGTAAGGTGACATACATAGCGCCGAGGAAGGGGTCGCGTGCATGGCCGGTCATCGGGAGCGGATGGTGGTTTCCGCGGCCCTGCTCATCCGCGAACGCGGGGCCCATCCGACCGCGATCGCCGATGTCCTCGAACACAGCGGCGCGCCCCGCGGATCGGCCTACCACTACTTCCCCGGCGGCCGCACCCAGCTGCTCTGTGAGGCAATCGATTACGCAGGCGAGTTCATCGCGAACCGAATCGAGGACGCGCACAACGGCATCGAGCTGCTTGACGAGCTGTTCTCCTCCTACCGCCGCCAACTCGAAGCGACCGACTACCGCGCCGGCTGCCCGGTCGTCGCGGTGACCGTGGAGGCCGGTGAGCCCGGCAAGGACGCCGACCCGCTCATCGACCGTGCCGCGGCGGCCTTCTCGCGCTGGAACGCTGCGATCGCCGAGCGGCTGCGACTCGACGGCGTGGCCGCCGACCGCGCCGACGAACTCGCCATGTTCATCACCGCCTCGATCGAGGGCGCGATCGTCGTCGCGCGCGCCTCGCGGACATCGGCGCCACTCGACCTCGTCCATCGCCAGCTGCGGTCGCTCGTCGAAGCCGCGATGTCGGAAGGAAACTCCAGATGACCAGTACCGATGTCGCGGTCGGCCAGTGGCATCCGACGGCGTGCATTCTGTGCGAGTGCAACTGCGGCATCGTGGTTCAACTCGACGGCCGCAAGCTCGCCAAGATCCGCGGCGACAAGAATCACCCCGCCTCACAGGGTTACACGTGCAACAAGGCGCTTCGCCTCGACCACTATCAGAACAACCGCAGTCGCCTGACGTCGCCGATGCGGCGCATGCCCGACGGCAGCTACGAGGAGATCGACTGGGACACCGCGATCGCCGAGATCGCCGCGGGCTTCCGTCGCATCGCCGACATCTACGGCGGGGACAAGATCTTCTACTACGGCGGCGGCGGTCAGGGCAATCACCTCGGCGGCGCCTACAGCGGCGCGTTCCTCAGGGCGCTCGGCTCGCACTACCGGTCCAATGCGCTCGCCCAGGAGAAGACCGGTGAGGCGTGGGTCGACGCCCACCTCTACGGCGGGCATACGCGCGGTGAGTTCGAGCACGCCGAGGTGTCGGTGTTCGTCGGCAAGAACCCGTGGATGTCGCAGAGCTTTCCGCGGGCGCGCACCGTGCTCAACGACATCGCCAAGGACCCCGGGCGCGCGATGATCGTCATCGACCCGGTGATCACCGACACCGCGAAGATGGCCGACTACCACCTGCGGGTGCGCCCGGGAACCGACGCGTGGTGCCTGGCCGCGCTCGCGGGTGTGCTGGTGCAGGAGAACCTGTGCGACGAGGCCTTTTTGGCCGAACACGTCCACGGCGTCGAATCGGTGCGGGAGGCGCTGCGCGACGTGCCGGTCGCCGACTACGCCTTGCGGTGCGGGGTCGACGAGGAGCTCCTCCGCTCCGCGGCGCGGCGGGTCGGCACGGCCGGCAGCGTGTCGGTTTTCGAGGACCTCGGCATCCAGCAGGCGCCCAACAGCACGCTGAGCTCGTATCTGAACAAGCTGCTGTGGATCCTCACCGGCAACTTCGCCAAACGCGGTGGCCAGCATCTGCATTCGTCGTTCGGGCCGCTGTTCCGGCACACCCGCGAAATTGGCCGGACACCGGTGACCGGCGCCCCCATCGTCGGCGGGCTGATCCCGAGCAACGCGGTGCCGCAGGAGATCCTGACCGACCATCCGGACCGGTTCCGCGCGATGATCGTCGAGAGCAGCAATCCTGCGCATTCCCTGGCGGATTCGCAGGCATGCCGGGAAGCGTTCGCGTCGCTGGAATTGATGGTGGTCATCGACGTCGCGATGACCGAGACGGCCAGGCTTGCGCACTACGTCCTGCCCGCCGCCTCGCAGTACGAGAAGTGTGAGTCGACCTTCTTCAACCTCGAGTTCCCGCATAACACCTTCCATCTGCGCCACCCGCTGCTCGATCCCGTGGAGGGCACGCTGCCCGAACCCGAGATCTGGGCGCGGTTGACGCGCGCGCTGGACATGGTCGACGACGCGGAACTCGAACCGCTGCGCGTCGCCGCGCGCGCGGGTCGCGACGCCTACACCCAGGCCTTCCTGCAGGCCGTCGGGTCCAGCCCGATGCTGGGCAAGGTGCTCCCGTTCGTGCTCTATGAGACGCTGGGACCAACCCTGCCGCAGGGACTTTCGGGTGCGGCGGCACTGTGGGGGTTGGCGCAGAAGGCGGCGATGACCTATCCGGACGCCGTGCGGCGGGCGGGCTATCCGGACGGCAACGTCCTCTTCGACGCGATCCTCGACAACCCGTCCGGGATCACCTTCACCGTGCACAACTACGAGGACGACTTCGCGCTCATCACGCACGCCGACCACCGGATCGCGCTGGAGATGCCGGAGATGATCGAGGAGATCCGCGCCCTGGCGCACGGGCCGACGCCACTGACCACCGCCGAGTTTCCGATCGTGCTCTCGGCAGGCGAACGGCGCGCCTACACGGCCAACGACATCCTGCGCGACCCGACGTGGCGCAAGCGCGACGCCGACGGGGCGCTGCGGGTCAGCCTCGAGGACGCCGAGACGCTCGGCCTCGTCGACGGCGGCCGGGTCCGCATCACCACGGCCGCGGGCAGCACCGAGGCCAGCGTCGAGGTCAACGAGGCGATGTTGCCCGGGCATGCGTCACTGCCCAACGGGTTCGGCCTCGACTTCGTCGACGACGACGGCCGGACCCACGTTCCGGGAGTGGCGCCCAACGCGCTGACATCCAGCGACTGGCGCGACGCCTACGCGGGCACGCCGTGGCACAAGCACGTGCCCGCCAGGATCGAGCCGATCGAAACTGAGCTTGTGCTCGACGATCTCGCCGAATCTCCCGCATAGGTTCAGATTCGACGGGCTCGCTAGGCCAACAGCCGCATCGTCGCCCGCTCCAGAACCTGCGGCCTGCTGAGCCCGTCGTGATCGGCGGCGATGAAATGGCTGCCGATGGCCAGCGAGAAGGCCAGCATGGCGCAGGCTTCGACGTCGTCGGGGTCGTCGACGAACGTGCCGATGAGCGCGCGGAGGTAGTCCATGCGGCGGTTGTCGACGCGGCGTAAGCGCTTGGCGACAGCGCGGTCGCGACGGGCCCAGTCGCGTACGGCGAGATCTATGGGCAGCACTTCCTTCGAGAAGGTCAGGATGCCCGCCTTGCGGACCTTAGCTCTGGCGTCCCCGCCCTCGGTCTCCACGCGGTCGAGGACGTCGTCGGTGCTTCGGTGCTCCCACGCGTCGAGAAGCGCGTCGAGGAACGCCTGCCTGCCCGCGAAATGATGGTAGAAGCCGCCTCTGGTGACAGCCAGCGTCTTTGCGAGCAGATCGACCCGAACTGCGTCGGGACCACCCGTCGCGAGGGCCTGCAGGCCGGTGTCGATCCACGTGTCGCGCGACGTGCGGGTCTGTGCGACCACCACCACTCCCTTTGTCCGGTTGCGGGTCTTGACGCCGCAAGTTGTTCAAGGATACAGTACTGTATGCTTGAGGCTCAGCCGCTCGACGCGACCGAACACACCTCCCTGCCGTGGCGAATTCACGAAGTCACCAAGGACTTTCGGCTCCTCGACGTATGGGCGCTTCCGACACCCGGGGGGCCCGACGAATTCCCGCGGTTGCTCGAGCTGTGGTCGACCTTCGATCCCGGCCGTCGTTCGTTGCTGGTGCGTGCCCTGTTCGCGATGAGGTGGTCGCTCGGCAAGATGTTCGGCCTCGACAGGCTGGAGACTGGTCTCGGCGGGCGCGTGACCACGCTGCGGGACCGGCTGAGTGCCGACTTGCGCCAGCGCCCAACCGAACTCGTGAGAGCCAACTCTGGGTTCGTCCCGCTGTACGTCACCGCCGACGAGTTTGCGATGGAGATCGCCAATCGGACGGTGCACGGGGTCCTGCACGTCGGCTGGGTCGCCGACGACGCCGGCGGGCATCGAGGCCAGATGGCGGTTCTGGTCCGTCCCAACGGTGTGCTCGGGAACGCGTACCTGGCCGCTATCGCACCGTTCCGTCACTTGATCGTCTACCCATTGATGTTGCGGGACATCGGCCACGCCTGGGCCGAACGACCCAGTGCCCCAAGTCAGCCCGGGAGTCTGTGATGCACACCGATACCGCCGACGCCTGCGTACGCCGGATCGCCCCGCCTGCCATCAGTCGTACGTCGAGCCTGCTCGGCCGCATCGACTACCAAGATGCGTTCGTCGTCGAGGTCGGCCTGTCGCGCACTCGAGACGCCGAAAACTGGATACGGGTCATCCTCGAGGACGCCCCTTTGGGCACCCGGTTGCGACTGCTCTCGGCGTGGACGGCGATCGGGCTCACACTGAAGCTCCCAGCCCCCGGCCGAACTGTGCTCGGATGGGAGATCCGGGCCCGCGACGCCGATTTCGTTCTGCTCGGCGCTGACTCGCGCATCGGCATGCCCGGCGAACTGATTCTCCGCCGACAGGGTACCGGATTACTGTTCAGCACCCTTGTACGCCAGAACAATTCGATTGCCCGCGCCCTATGGGCGTCGATCGAGCCCGCGCACGTGCGCACCGTGCGCTCACTTCTGCAGTTGGCGGCCCGCCGGGTTATGGGCTAGGCAGCTACGGCAGCACGGGTGCTGGCGCAGGAGGTGGCGCGTCAGCAGGCGGGGGCGGTGCGTCGGCGGGTGGCGGCGGGGCCGCCGCGAGGTCGGTGCCCGAGACCGGAACGTTCGGCCCGGCGGCCTGTTCTGGATACGGCGTGTTCATGCCACGCTGCGCCAGACCCCATATCAACGCTTCCTTGGCGCTGATCTCCTGGTTCTGCACTCCCTGCCACAGGTCCTTGAGGTAGCTGAGTCTCGGGTTCTCGGTGCTCTTGGCGGCCGGGTCCATCGTGGATCCGGGCGGCAGGTTCTCCGGGCTGACGAGGTGCGGGACTTCGGCGGGAGGCGCGGGGGCCGCAGCCGGTTCGGCGGCCGGCTCGGCGTCCGGCGCGGGCGCAGCGGGGGCCGGCGGGCGCAGGAACGCCAACGGGTCCGGTGCGGGCGGCGCGACGACGTCACCTGCCGCGGTCACCACCGGGGCAGGCGGCGGCGGGAGGGGTGCGACCGGGTCGGCCAGGGCCGAGGGCGTTGTCCACAAGGCCGCGGCGAGGCCCACACCGAGCAGCGAGAACTTGTTCACGTCCATGCCAACCCTCACCGATGCCCCCTCTTGCCGGTACCGCCGTCTCACGGCGCTACTGGGTGCTTCAGTCCGAACGTCAAAATTGTTACACCTGTGCCCCGTGAGACCAAGAGGTCAATATCCCTGCGCCCGCGGAACACGTTCCACTTCTCGTGACCTCGGACTTCTTCGAACCCTCTTCACCCGTCCCCAACTGTGGTGTAGCAATGCGGTAGGGCACTAGACCACGTCATGTGAGGAACCTGTCGATGCCGACTCCCAATCTCCCGCCCGGATTCGATTTCACCGATCCCGACATCTACGCCGAGCGCCTGCCCGTCGAGGAGCTCGCCGAAATGCGCAGGGTCGCGCCCATCTGGTGGAACGCGCAGACGAAGGGCAATCTCGCCTTCGGCGACAACGGCTTCTGGGTGGTGACCAAGCACAAGGACGTCAAGGAGATCTCGCGGCGCAGCGACGTGTTCTCCAGCAACAAGAAGACGGCGCTGCCGCGGTACCGAGACGACGCCGACCCCGCGTCGTTGGAGGGAGGCAAGGTGGTCCTGCTCAACCAGGACGCCCCGCACCACACCCATCTGCGCAAGATCATCTCGCGGGCCTTCACCCCGCGGGCGATCGAGTCCCTACGCGACGAGCTACGCGAGCGCGCGGCGAACATCGCCAAGACCGCGGCGTCCGAGGGATCCGGCGACTTCGTCGAGCAGGTGTCGGCCGAGTTGCCCCTGCAGGCGATCGCCGGGCTGATGGGTGTTCCGCAGGAAGACCGGATGAAGCTGTTCCACTGGTCCAATCAGATGGTCGGCGACCAGGATCCGGAGTACTCCCGCAACGACCCGACGGCCGCATCGGTCGAGCTGATCACCTACGGCATGCAGATGGCCGCGGACCGGACCAAGAACCCGGGCGACGACCTGGTCACCAAGCTGGTGCAGGCCGACGTCGAGGGACACAAGCTCACCGACGACGAGTTCGGGTTCTTCGTCATCCTGCTCGCGGTGGCGGGCAACGAGACCACGCGCAACTCCATCACCCAGGGCATGATGGCGTTCACCGACTACCCGGATCAGTGGGAGTTGTTCAAGGAGCGACGTCCCGCGACGGCCGCCGACGAGATCGTGCGCTGGGCCACGCCGGTGACCTCGTTCCAGCGCACCGCGCTCGAGGACACCGAACTCTCCGGCGTGACGATCAAGAAGGGCGACCGGGTGGTCATGTTCTACCGGTCGGCGAACTTCGACGAGGAGGTCTTCGACGACCCCTACACCTTCAACATCCTGCGAGATCCCAACCCGCACGTGGGTTTCGGCGGTACCGGGGCGCACTACTGCATCGGCGCGAACCTCGCGAGGATGACCATCGATCTGATCTTCAACGCGGTTGCCGACGAGATGCCGAATCTGCGGCCGCTGAGCAAGCCAGAGCGCTTGCGGTCGGGCTGGCTCAACGGCATCAAGCACTGGCAGGTCGACTACACCGGAGCGGGCAAGGCGTAGTCAGTAGTCGATGATCGAGCGCCAGTACTCCTCGGGGATCTCGGCGTTCGACCTCAGCACCATCGCCAGCCCGGTCGCCATCGCGATGCCGAGCAGTCCGAGCCACAGCCCGAACAGGCCGATGACCGTCCACAGTGCCGCGGTGACCGTCGGCCACGGCGACAGCACCGCCAGCACCGGTGCGAAGAAGAAGCCGGCGCCGATGTACCACGCCGAACCGGCCCGGTCGGAGAGCAACACGAAGCGCAGCCACCGCGGAATCGGGATGTCGGGCCGGCGTGCGGTTCCCATGGTCGCCTCCTGTCGTTCGCTGGACACCACCAACGGTCCCCCGGTCGGGTAAGCGGCGCAATTACCTCGGACGTAGTGGCATGTGGTGCGGTCGATCGGCGAAACTGGCGCCGTGACCACCGCCGGTGTCCAGACCCCACCCTTCGGCGCGCTGATGCGGCAGTGGCGCGAGCGCCGCCGGCTGAGCCAACTCGACGTCGCGATCGAGGCCGCGGTGTCGCCACGGCACGTCAGCTTCCTCGAGACCGGTCGCTCGACGCCGAGTCGGGCGATGGTCCTACGGCTGGCCGACGTGCTCGACGTCCCGCTACGCGAACGCAACCAGCTGCTGCTGGCCGCGGGGCTGGCGCCGGCGTACGGAGAGCGCTCGCTCGACGACCCCGACATGGCCGCCGTTCGCGCGGGAGTCGAGCGGGTCTTGGGCGCCTACAACCCGTTTCCGTGTATCGCCGTCGACCGCAACTGGCACATCATGCGCGCCAACGAGGGCGCCGGGGTGCTGCTGGACGGCGTGGCACCCGCCCTCCTCGAGCGGCCCAACGCGCTGCGCATCGCGCTGCATCCGGACGGACTGGCGCCGCGGATCCGCAACCTCGCGCAGTGGCGTCATCACCTGCTCGACCGGCTGCGGCGTGAGGTCGCCGTGAGCGGTTCGATCGAGCTGTCTGCACTGCTGGCCGAAATCGCTTCTTACGCAGGTGGTTCGGACGCGACAGGTGATCTCGGCCGGATCGCGGTCCCGCTCGAGCTCTATCGGCCCGACGGGCGTCTGTTGACGTTTCTGTCCACCGTGACGACGTTCGGCACCGCGCTCGACCTCACCGCCGCCGAACTGTCGATCGAGGCGTTTCTGCCGGCCGACGAGGACACGGCCGCGGCCTTGCGGTGAAACGCACCTGAGTCACCGCGAACACCAATAGAGTCTGGCGGCATGGACAACCGACTCGTTGCAGTGACCGCCGCCGTCCTGCTCACCGGCGTCGCCGGTTGCTCGACGCCGCCCGCGGCGCTCGGCGGGACCACCGCGAAGGTGACCATCAACGGCAAGAGCACCGGCGGGCCTCATCCGGTCCGGTGTACGCAATCCGGCTGGTCGTGGCGCATCGAGACCCCGGACCGGGCCAAGGGCTTCACCGCGGACATCGGCACGGGCGACAAGGTCGTCGTGCAATCGGTCGACTTCCGTGATCTCGGCGGCTTCACCGGAACGTTCTGGCAGGGCAACCTGGGTGAGGCCGAGGTGAACAGCACCGGCGGCAGGTACACGATCACCGGTTCGGCGGACGGGTCGTTCACCGACAATCCGAGCAACGAGGTCACCGCGACCTTCCGCATCGAAGCCAACTGCTGAGACGGGTGATGGTGCTCGCATTCCGCCAGGCGGTCGAGGCCGGCGACCTCGATGCGGTCGTCGCGCTGCTCCGCGACGACGTGGTCTTCCACAGTCCCGTCGTGTTCTCGCCCTACCGCGGGCGCGACGCGTTGCGCCCCATCCTGGCGGCCGTGATGGAGGTGCTCGAGGACTTTCGCTACGTGCGTGAGATCGGGGCGGCCGAAGCGCGCGAGCACGCGCTGATCTTCCAGGCCAGGGTCGGCGACAAGGAGATCGAGGGCTGCGACTTCCTCCGGCTGGACGAGGACGGTGCCGTCAAGGAACTAATGGTCATGGTGCGCCCGCTGTCGGCGACGCTGGTGCTCGCCGAGAAGATGAAGGCGCGGCTCACGGCGATGTAGGCGACTGGTCAGACCACTTGACCTCTGGCCGGTATCCACGGCACACTGGGCGCATGGCCCTGCAGCCCGTGAATCGCCGCTCCGTGCCCGAGGACGTCTTCGAGCAGATCGTCGGCGAGGTCCTCAGCGGTGAGATGAAGCCGGGCGAACCGCTGCCCAGCGAACGTCGGCTCGCCGAGGTGCTCGGGGTGTCGCGGCCCGCCGTCCGCGAGGCGCTCAAGCGGCTCACCGCCGCGGGTCTGGTGGAAGTGCGCCAGGGTGACGCGACGACGGTGCGCGACTTCCGCCGTCATGCCGGGCTGGATCTGCTGCCGCGCCTGTTGATCCGCGGCGGCGAACTCGACCCGTCCGTCGTCCGCAGCATCGTGGAGACCCGGCTTCACAACGGGCCCAAGGTCGCCGAGCTGGCCGCGGAGCGGCACGGTGCCGAATTGGCGGCGCTGCTCGACGACACATTGCGTGCGCTGGAGCAGGAACACGATCCCGTCGAGCAGCAGCGCCATGCGCTCACGTTCTGGGACCACATCGTCGACGGCGCCGACTCGATCGCCTTCCGATTGATGTACAACACCCTGCGCGCCACCTACGAACCCGGGCTGCCCGCGCTGGCCGCGGTGATGGCCGACGAGGTCGGCCGCCCGCAGGCTTATCGCGAGCTCGCCGACGCGGTCCTCGCACACGACCCCGAGCGGGCCCGGCAGGCCGCGCACACCCTTCTCGAACCGGCTACCACGGCGCTTCTGGCCGCACTCGACACACTGGAGGACAATCGATGACCACCGCCGCGCGTCCCGCACGCAAGGGCTTCACGCTTAAGGACGCCCTGCGTGAGTTCTGGAAACATCCCTCCCCCTGGATGATCGGTGCCACACTGGTCGCCGCGCTGGTGGCCCGTTTCGTCGTCGGGGACTGGCAGCCCACCGACGCCCTCGTGCCGCTGGCGATGCTGGCCGTGTTCCCGTTCTTCGAGTGGATCATTCACGTGTTCGTCCTGCACTGGCGGCCGAAGCGATTGGGACGGTTGACGATCGACCCGTTGCTCGCCCGGGACCACCGCGCCCACCATCAGGACCCGCGCGACGTTCCGCTGATCTTCATCCCGTGGAAGTCGCTGGTGTCGTGGGTGTTGCCGCTCACGGTGGCCGTCGGCCTGCTGGCGTTCCCGCGCCTCGGGATGGGGCTGACGTATCTGGTGTGCATCGCCACGTTGGGACTGTTCTACGAGTGGACGCACTATCTCATCCACAGCGACTACAAACCGAAAACCCCGGTGTACAGGGCGATCTGGCGCAACCACCGGCAGCATCACTTCAAGAACGAGCACTACTGGTTCACGGTCACCAGTTCCGGCACCGCCGATCGGGTGCTGGGCACGTACCCGGACCCGGCAACGGTCGAGAACTCGCCGACGGCCAAGAACCTGCACGCACAGGCGGCGTGAGTCGGCCGCCGGCCTAGGCCTGAACGATGACCGGATCCCCGACGCTCACCGTGTCGAAGTACCACGCGGCGTTGTCGGGACTGAGGTTGATGCAGCCGTGGCTGACGTTGGCGTAGCCCTGAGACCCGGTCGACCACGGTGCCGAATGGACGTAGACGCCGCCGTTGGTGATCCGCACGGCGTTGTACACGTCGAGTTTGTACCCCTCGGGGTCGTCGAGCGGGATGCCGATGGTCCGCGAATCCATCACCACGTAGCGTTCCTTGCGCAGCACGCTGAAGGTCCCCTGCGGAGTGGGAAAACGAGCCTTGCCCATCGACGCCGGCATCTCGCGCGCGACCTCCCCGTCGATGCTGACCGTGAAGCTGTATGTGCCGATGTCCGCGACGCTCACCACCGAGGCGCCGGTCTGGAAGGACGCCTTGGTGTTTCCGACGCTCAGCGAGATCGTGGAGTGGGCCGGCCAAAACTCTTCCGGGCTCCACTCCAGCACGCGGTCGTTGAGCCAGGTGAAGGTGCCCGACGGGATCTCGGGCGCGGAGACGGTGAACGTCCGCTCGACCGCGGCCCGGTCGTCGATGGCCTGCTGGAAGGTCACCGTGATCGGATGTGCCACACCGACGGTCTCGCCCGCCGGTTGGATACTGGCCACATCGGTCGGGGTCGTCACACCCGCCGCACTGGTTGCGGCGGTGCCCGCCAAGGTGATCGCGGCAATGCCCGCCACTGCGAGCATGTTTCGAAGCTTCAGCACACTTCCATCCTAGTTCGTCGGCAGCGGTTATTCCGGTAACCGCAAGTCGCATCCGTCCTCGGATGTCGGTCAATCGGTGGAATACCCATGCAGACGCCATATCGAACGCGCTGCTCAATACGTTTCATGTGACGTCGAATCGCGCCGGTGTGGCCAGCCGATTGACGGCCAGCAACGCATAGCCCACCGCGAGGACGCCCGCCCCCAGCACACCGATATTCGCGACCACTGCGGAGGCGCCTCGGCCGTCGGGGTCCAGGAAGTAGTAGGGCGCGCGTCTGCCGGCCCCGTTGAGCACGATCAGCGCCAGCACCACGTACGCGGCGGGATACGCCAACCAGGCGAGCGGCTGCCACCACCGCACCCGGCCCAGCCCGCGCCCGACCAGCAGCCAGTCCGACAACGCCAGCACGGCCACGACGACGTGCAGCAGGATGTTGGCCGGTGTGTAGCCCATGCTGCGCTCGGTCAGGAACAGGTTCCACACGACCCCGGCCATCAGCAGGTACAGCACCACCGCCCCTCGGAGCCCGACGCGAGCGTCGGCGCGGGGCGAGGCCAGGGTCCACAGGTAGTACGCCGCCGCCAGCACGTTGGCCTGGTAGGTGAAGGTGATCAGCCGCCACACCACGCCCGACCGCGACGTGAGCTCCACCGCGACGAGCGCGGACACGACCGCGACCACGATGGCGACACGCAGCACCAGCCGCAGGACCGCCGGAGCCGCGACCGGTGTCACGCAGGCGGCGGCAGCGGCGGTACGGGCGGCGGCGGCTCCAGTGGTGGTGGAGGCGGCGGAGGCGGCGGTGCGAGCGCCGGGTCGAGCGGCGCGGGAGCCTGCTGTACGCCGGCGTCGTCGTCGCGGAAGTCCAGCCGGTCCCGGATGCGCTGCAGGAAGCCGCGCCGCTCGGGCACCGGGGTCGGTTCCGCGGGCACCAGCCCGGGCGCCATCGATTCCGGTGGCAGCGCCGGGGCGGCCGGCACCGGCACGAGCGCGGGGTCGGGTGGCGCGACGGGCATCGGCGCGGCTTCCGGGAGCGCCGGCATGTCCACGTCGACGGCAGGTGGTTCGACGGGCAGCTCGGCAGGCGGGGGCGCAGGCTCGGCCGGTGGCGGAGCGGGCAGCGCCGCCGGCGCGGGGGTGGCGATCGGGGCGGGCTCGATGGCCGCCGCGATCTCCGGGGACGATTTCGCGGCGGGGCTCGGTTCGGCAGGTGCGGTGCCCCGCTCCGGTGCCAGCTGCATGCTGATCGCGACGGACACCGATGCCACGAAGGTGACCATGCCGGCGGCCAGCATGGCCAGCGGACCCGTCAGGGCCAACTGCCGTCGGGGTGGCCCGGACGACGGGTCGACGAGACGCTCGTCGACGTCGGCGAAGCCCAGTTCCCCGGTGTGCGCCGAGGCCAGCGCCGCTCCGCGGGCCAGCGCCAGTTCGGCCTCCGCCGGCGCGAACACCGCAACGCCCAGCACGTCCTCCAGCCGGGGCATCAGATCGTCGAGCCCGCAGCCCGAGCCGACCAGCACCAACGCCTCGGGTCGCCAGTCGGCCTTGGCGAAGAGGGCGCTCAGCCACCGCACGAGCGCGTCTTCGCTGTCGATCGCATGGTTGACCGCGGTCTGCACGGCCCCCTCACGGGCGTGCACGACGAGGGCGATGACGGTATCGGACTCGACGACGCAGACCGCGGTGACGTCATGGCCGATGACCTCGGCCACGCCCCACGCCAGCGCTTCCGACGCTTCGGGTAGTCGAACGGGCACGACATTGTCGAAACCGCATTCGTTGAGGGACTTCAGCAGCAGCGAGGCTTCCAGATCGGCGTCGTCGCTCCACGTGACGCCGATGGAGTGCAAGCGGTGGCCATGGGTGGCGGCGATGGCCTCGGTCCGCAGCACCGCCGCGGCGGCCTCGTCGGAGGTCTGCTGGGGAGTCGCCCGCCTGCCGGGGAGCTCGATGGCGTTGCGGTCGACGGTGGCGCCGTCGGCATCCTGTCCCTCCACCAGGACAAGGCCGACCGCGGATGGTGTCACCGACAAGCCAAGTACGGCGTCCACTCACACCCCTTCGGACGTCGAGCTACCGGGGTGACGTTAACAGCCCCTCGAGTCGCCGGCTCCCCGGGCGTCGGCTGCGGCCGGCACGGTCGCCGAGCCGAAATGTGCTGTGACGCATGAAGCTCCTGTAAGTCCGGACAGCGCCTCTTTGCCCCGCGATCCCGGAGGAGCGAGGCCAAGTCGTGACCCGGTCGCGACGCTTTTCGGTGTCGGCGCGGGCGATCATCAGAACCGGAGCGCTTGCACGAGCGTCTGACGGGACGACGAAGTTTGGTCGACGGAGGAGGCTGACGATGTCGGTTGCGGTAACCATCGATGCCCGCGAAGCGCTGCCGTCGGCCGCCGTCGCCACCGGCACGGTTCTGGTCAGAACCTTCGGCTTCGCCCACTGCGCCGCGGCCTGCAGCTGCGGGTGGCACGGCAGCCGCCGCCGGCTGAAGGCCGCCGCCGAACAGGACGCGTGGATGCACGCCATCCACCAGAGATGTGTGGTGGCGGTTCCCCTGGTTCGACCGGCGTCGACCGGCTGACGCTCACGCGGCCAGGATCTCGCGCAGCATCGCGGGTTCGATGTTGCCGCCGGAGAGCACCATGACCGTTCGGCCCGCAGGGGTGGAACCCTGCCGATAGGCCGCCAGCGCTACCGCACCGCTCGGCTCGCTGACCAAGTGGGCGCGGTACGCGAGTTCTCTTACCGCCGAACGGATCTCGTCCTCGCTCACGGTGACGACGTCATCGAGCACTGCGTGCAGGTGCGCGAAGGTGAGTTCTGACGGCTGTGAGCGCAGACCATCGGCGATGGTGCGGTTGCGGTCCTCGATGGACCAGTCCACCCGGCGGCCGATCCGCAGACCCTGCGCGGTGTCGGCGGCGAGTTCGGGTTCGACGCCGATCACCCGGGCGCTGGGACACAGCGCCTTGATCGCCGTGCCGATGCCCGATGCCAGCCCACCACCGCTGACGGGGACCAGCACGGTGTCGACACCTGGCAGGTCCTCGGCGATCTCCAGGCCGATGGTGCCCTGTCCCGCGATGATGTCGGGGTGGTCGAACGGCGGGATCAGCACGCCGCCGGTTTCCTCGACCACCTCGGCGGCGACCCGCTCACGCTGGCCTGCGCCGCACAACACCACGGTGGCACCGTGGGTCCGCGTGGCGTCCACCTTCACCCGCGGTGTCTCCTCCGGCATGACGATGTGGGCGGGAATCGCGTACACCGCTGCGGCGTACGCCACCGCCTGAGCGTGATTGCCGCTGGAGTAGGCCACCACTCCCCTGGTCCGCACCGACTCGTCGAGGTTGCCGATGGCGTTGAACGCACCGCGCACCTTGAACGCCCCGATCGACTGCAGGCTCTCCGGCTTGACCCACAGCGGCCGGTCGGCGTCGTCGGCCCACCCCGCCGGAAGCAGCGGTGTGCGCAGGACGTACGCGCGGATCCGCGCGGCGGCCTGCTCGATGTCGGCGAGCGATACCAGGTCCACGTCACCAGTCTGGCGCACCGACCGCGTCCGGGCCGTCGCGATGCACCCGAAAATCGTTGCCGCGCGGAGATCGTGGCGGCGGTACCGTCGGCCCATGGCCCACGATCACGACCGCCGCAGGGAACTCCTGCCCGGTATGGCCGAGCAACTCGCGCTGGCTCACTCGGGCATGGTGACGTTCGGACACCGCCCGTTCCTCACCGAGGTCGACCAGCTCGAGTCGTGGCGACCCGACGTGGCCATCGTCGGCGCCCCGTTCGACATCTCCACCACCAACCGCCCGGGTGCCCGGTTCGGTCCGCGGGCCATCCGCGCCACCGCCTACGAGCCGGGCACGTATCACATGGATCTCGGGTTGGAGATCTTCGACTGGCTGGAGGTCGTCGACTTCGGCGACGCTTACTGCCCGCACGGGCAGACCGAGGCCTCGCACGCCAACATCCGCGAGCGGGTGCACGCCGTGGCGTCGCGCGGCATCGTGCCGGTGGTGCTCGGCGGCGACCACTCGATCACCTGGCCGGCGGCGACGGCCGTCGCCGACGTGCACGGGTACGGCAACGTCGGCATCGTGCACTTCGACGCGCACGCCGACACCGCCGACGAGATCGAGGGCAACCTTGCCAGCCACGGCACGCCGATGCGCAGGCTCATCGAGTCGGGCGCGGTGCCGGGCAGCCACTTCGTGCAGGTCGGCCTGCGTGGGTACTGGCCGCCGCAGGACACGTTCGAGTGGATGCTCGAGCAGCGCATGACCTGGCACACCATGCAGGAGATCTGGGAGCGGGGCTTCTCCGACGTCATGGGCGACGCCGTCGGCGAGGCGCTGGCCAAGGCCGACAAGCTGTACGTGTCGGTCGACATCGATGTCCTCGACCCCGCGCACGCCCCCGGCACCGGAACGCCGGAACCCGGCGGCATCACCACGGCCGACCTGCTGCGGATGGTGCGCCGGCTCTGCTACGAGCACGACGTCGCCGGTGTCGACGTGGTCGAGGTGGCGCCCGCCTACGACCACGCCGAGCTCACGGTCAATGCCGCGCACCGCGTGGTCTTCGAGGCGCTCGGCGGAATGGCCGCGCGCCGCCGCGACGCCGCCGGGGCGACGCCGGGTCCGCCCGCGCGCTAGCGCCGAGATCTGCGTGGTGGTCGTGATTTCCTGTGATCTACGACCATGGTGCAGATTTCGCGGCGGCGCCGGGAGGACAATGGACCCATGCCCGGAACCCTGTACTTCGATGGCAACTGCGGGATGTGCACGCGGGCGCGGAATCTCCTGCTGCGGTTCAACCGGACCGGCGATCTGCGGACCGAACCTCTGCAGACGGATGGTCTCGCGGATCGGCTGGGCGTTGCGGAGTCCCGACTGCTCGACTCGGTGCGCTGGCTGGATGATGCGGGAACGGTGTGCGCCGGAGCGGAGGCGGTGAACGCGGCGGTGTCGACCGCACTGGGTAGCCGGCTGCCGCTGGTGATCTATCGGCTGCCCGGCATCCGGTCGCTGGAGAACGCCGTCTACCGGTATGTCGCCGAGCACCGCTACCGCTTCCCCGGCACCACGCCGTACTGCGAATCGCATCCGGTCGCGTGCAACCTGCCTGGGCGGCACAGCTAGAGGTCGACCTCGGTCCATGCCGGGTCGTCCTCGCGATGGGGTCCCCAGTTGCGGCACTCGCCGTACAGCCGCATGGCGGCGAAGCCCGGGGCGGTGGCGTCGCGGTTGATCAGCGCCGCAACGCCGTCCTTGGTCATGTTCTCGCCGAAGCGCTCGCCGACGACGGGCGACCGGGTCCACCCGCGCGCGGTCATCGCTTCTGTCGCAGCGTGCAGGTACCGTGCCGGATCGCCTTCGGGCACAAGGAAAGTCGCGTACAGCACGGCCTGAAACGGCGGAGCGTCGGTGGTTGCGCAGGACTGGAACGAGTATCCGCCCGTCGTCTGCTGCAGTCCTGCCGCCGAGATGATCCCCCTGGCAGCCGACACCACCTGCGCCACGGCTTCGTCGTCGTCGAGCGGACGGTCGGACTGCCCCGGCGCGAGCGGGTCCGAACCGGTGACCGTCACCAGGCTCACGCCGAGGATCAGGCTCATCAGCAGAGATGCCCACAGCAGAGCGCGCGCCGGCGGTGACCGAAGCCAGTCGCCGCCCGCGGTCGGCGCGGGTGTCATCAACGGCTCGCGATGCCGAGCAGCAACCGGTCGCACACGGCGTCCATGTCCCGGCGTGCCCGGTCGCGGTCGTCGGCGCGCGAGATGTACAGCGCCGCCTCGTCGAGCGCACCGAGCAGCACGTGGGCCGTGGAGCGCACGGGTTGCTCGGGGATGGCACCCTCGGCGATGGCCTCGATCAGCATCCCCTCGATCACCCCGAGGCCGTACTTCATGCCGACCTCGCGCCAGCGCACCCACCCGAGCACCGCGGGGGCGTCGATCAGGACGATCTGCGCGACATCGGGCGCCGAGCAGCCGTCGAGGAAGAGTCGCGCGCCCACCCGCATCGCCTCCAGCGGGTCGGCCGGGTGATGCTCGCCGATCTGGCGGGCGATGTCGGCCACCAGATCGCGCTCGACATCCTCGTACACCGCCGCGAAGAGCTGGGCCTTGTCCTCGAATTGGTGATAGAGCGCCCCGCGGGTGACGCCGGCCTCGGCGACGATGGCGTGCGTCGAGACGTCGGCGAAACCCTTGTCGGCGAACAGCTTTCGCGCAGCGCCGATCAGCTGGGCGCGCGTTGTGGCGGTGCGCTCGGCCTGGGTGCGTCGACCCGGTGAGCCGGCCTTGTTGACTTTCATACAGGCTGCACGTAACTTTCGTACTGAGTGTTTGTAACTTGGAAAGGATAGCGAACATGCCGCAGGTCGCGCTGAAAGAGGCAACGCTCGACTACCGCGTGTTGGGACCGGAGGACTCCCCGCACCCTCCCGTCGTGTTCGTGCACGGCATCCTCGTCGACAGCCGATTGTGGGACCGGGTGGCCGACGGCCTGGCCCGCCGTGGCTATCGCTGTTACCTGCCGACGTGGCCGCTGGGCTCACACCGCATCCCGGTCGATCCCGGCGTGCGGCTGACGCCGCGCTCGGTGGCGGCGATGGTGCGCGACTTCCTTGTCGCCCTTGACCTTTCGGACGTGACGCTGGTCGGCAACGACACCGGCGGCGGCCTGTGCCAGTTGGTGGTCGACGAGTTCGGTGACCGCGTCGGCCGGTTGGTGCTGACCAACTGCGACGCCTTCGACAAGTTTCCGCCGTTCCCGTTCAACATCGTCTTCGCGCTGTTGCGGGGGCCCGTGTCCATCAAGATCCTGTTCGAGCAGATGCGGTTGAAAGCCCTGCGGCACTCCCCGTTGGGCTACGGACTGCTGACTCACCCCGACCCCCAGCTGACCGCGTCGTGGCTGGAACCCGCGCGCACCGATGTACGGATCCGGAAAGACCTTGCCGGGCTCCTGCGTGCCGTCGCCAAGACCGACCTGACCGACGTCGCGACCCGGCTGCCGCGGTTCACCAAGCCGGTCACCGTGGTGTGGGGGCAGCGCGACCGCTCGTTCACCCCGTCGCTCGGCAGGCGGCTGGCGGCGTTGTTCCCGAACTCGACCCTGATCGAGGTGCCCGACGCCAGGACGTTCGTTTCGCTGGATGCGCCGTCGGCCGTGATCGACGCGATCGTCGGCTGTGGTGAGCTCCGGGGCGCTGCTAACTCTTCGCCAGCGTGAACTGGCAGACGTCGGTGTAGCCCTCGCGGAACAAGTCGGCGCAGCCGGTGAGGTACTTCATGTAGCGCTCGTAGACTTCGTCGGACTGGATCCGGATCGCCTCGTCCTTGTTGGCCTCGAGCGCCGCCGCCCAGGTGTCGAGCGTGCGCGCATAGTGCAGGCGAAGCGGCTGGACGAGCTTGACGTCGAAGCCGGCCTTGGTCGCATGCTTCCTGACGGTCACCGGCTGCGGGAGGTCGCCGCCGGGGAAGATCTCGTCCATGATGAATTTGAAGAAGCGGATCTTGGTCATCGTGACCGGTAGGCCGCGTTCCTTGAACTCCTCGTCGTCGGGCTTGACGATGGTGTGCAGCATCATCACCCCGTCGGCGGGCAGCGCCTCGTAGGCCATCTTGAAGAACTCGTCGTAGCGGTCACGGCCGAAGTGCTCGAATGCGCCGATCGACACGATGCGGTCGACGGGCTCGTGGAACTGCTCCCAGCCCTGCAGCAGCACGCGCTTGCTGCGTGCGCTGTCCAGGCCGTCGAGCACCGTCTGAACGTGGGCCTGCTGGTTCTTGCTCAACGTCAATCCCACGACGTTGACGTCGTACTTCTCCAGCGCGCGCTTGATGGTCGCGCCCCATCCACAGCCGACGTCGAGCAGCGTCATCCCGGGCTGCAGCCCGAGCTTGCCGAGCGACAGGTCGATCTTGGCGAGCTGAGCTTCCTCGAGCGTCATGTCGTCGCGCTCGAAGTACGCGCAGCTGTAGGTCTGCGTCGGGTCGAGGAACAGCCGGTAGAAATCGTCGGACAGGTCGTAGTGCGACTGCACGTCCTCGAAGTGCGGCGTGAGATCTTCGGTGTTTTCTGGCACAGCACAGCCTCTGACGTCTTGGTTTGTTTGGTCGGGACGAGAGCTCCGCTCGGTTCGAGAGCCTCCCCCGTCGAGAGGGCAGTCTACGCACAGCAACCGTCAGGCCTCCGCATTACCCTGCTCAGGCCGGGCCGAGCGGGCCGCCGACGTGTCGCACTATTGTTGACAGGCACGCCCCCAGGCCCATCGACAGTCAACGGAGACCGCTCATGACGAATCCTGACGGCCTCGAGTTCGGCGAGGCGGTTCCCGAGGCCCCCGAGGCCGATGTGGCCGAGCAACGCACCCCGGTGGCCGCCGAGGAGGACGACACCTGGCGCGACGCCCCCCGCATCACCGCGGCGCGGGACTGGGAGGCCAACGAGGCCGATCTCGTCGAGCAGGCCATCGAGGTGCCGCTGGCCGACGACGAGGCCGACTTCGACCGCTGAGCCGGCGTCAGGTCAGCGACCGCTGCCCGCTGACGTCGAACTCGGCCACCGATGCGCTCACGATGGCCGCACCCACCTCGCCGGAGGGTCCGCAACCGCGGAACGCCTCCACCGCCGCCCGTGACTCCCAGCGTTCGAACACGTTGACCCGGCCCGCCTCGAGCGGGTCGGCCGACAGCGCGAAGTCCAGGCATCCGGGCGCGCTGCGCGCCTGCCGCACCACATCGACGCAGCCGACCAGATAGGTCTCGCGTTCGGCCGGGTCCACGTGCAGATGACCCGCGACGATCACCATTGCAAACCTCCTTGTCTCTGACGGGGTAGACCCCGGCCGGACACCCGACTCATCGGCCGTCGGCGTAGTAAGCAGGTGGGTATGAATCTGCGTGATGCCGGACAACTGTCCAAGGTCGACGCCGATCCCGGCCGGGTGTACGGACAGCCGTACGAGACAGCCGACGGGGCGACGATCATTCCCGTGCTCAACCCGGTCGGCGTGTTCGTCGTCAAGGACGGCAAGGCGCAATGGCAGCCGGCAGTGGATGCGACCCGCATCACGCTGATGGGCATCGCGGTCGGGCTCGTGTCGGTGACGCTGGCCGGGCTGGCGATGGTCCGCCGCCCACCGTGGCCGGACCTGCTGACGCTCAGTTCTGCCGCGGCAGAAGCTCGGCGACGAACTGCTCGATGAACTCGGCGACCTCGAGCCGTCCCGCCGGGCGGATGACGAACTTGGTCAGGCCGGCGTCCAGGTAGGCGTCGAGCTGGCGGTGCAGCTGCGGCCAGTCGGCGGCGACGAGCTCGGTCGGATCGAGGTCGGGGCGCCGCCGCCTCACCGCCGCCAGCAACTCTTGCGACGGTTCGCCGTCGCCGACCGCGAGGTTGATGCCGAAGTGGTCGGGTTCGATGGTCCGGCCGGCGTCGACGGCGGCCCGCCGGATGTCGTCGCGCGCCCGACGGGCCTCCTGCGGGGTGACGAAGCTGCCGAGCCAGCCGTCGCCGAGGCGGCCGATGCGCCGGAACGCCGCCGGCGCCGAACCGCCCAGCCAGATGTCGAGGGGTTTGACCGGACGCGGCGTGACCACGGCCCCGCTCACCGTGAAGTACTCGCCGGTGAACGTGACGGTGTCCTCCTCCAGGGCGGACCGCAGCAGTCGCAACGCCTCGTCGAACACCGCGGCCCGCTCGCCGTCGGGCACCACGAAGATCTCCCGCTCGGCCGGGATCGCCGAGCGCAGGCCGAAGACCGGCAGTACCCGCCTGGGCGCCACGGCCGCCAGCGACGCCAGCTGTTTGGCGACGAGCACGGGGTGGCGGCCGGGCAGCACCACCACCGATGTGCCGACCTTGAGCTTGTCGGTGCGCGCGACCGCGACCGCCATGCCGACGAAGGGGTCGATCGCCTGCGAGTAGACCAGTTCGGAGAACCACAGCGAGTCGACGCCCGTCGCCTCGAGATGATCGACGATGGCGGGCAGTGCCTGTGGAGCGGTGTCGGCGGCCAACCCGATCCCGAATCGAATCTTCACGTCGCCGCTCATGCTACGGACCGTGACGGCAGACCTTGTGCATGCGGTGCCGACACGCCACAGTTGGGGGGACCTGGGAGCGAAGGGAGTTCGCGTTGGACGGATCGGTGACCGTGTCGATGGCTGCGCCGGCGCAGCGGATCTGGGAATTGATCGCCGATGTTCGCAACACCGGCAAGTTCTCACCCGAGGTGATGGAGGCCGAGTGGCTCGACGGCGCCACCGGTCCGGCGCGCGGAGCGCGGTTCCGCGGTCACGTCAAGCGCAACGAGATCGGACCGGTGTACTGGACGACGTGCGAGGTGACGGCGTGTGAACCCGGTCGCGAGTTCGGCTTCGCGGTGCTGCTCGGTGGAAAGCCGGTCAACAACTGGCATTACCGGCTCACCCCGGCCGACGGCGGCACCGACGTCACCGAGTCGTTCCGCCTCGACGACTCGGTCGCGATGAAGGTGTTCTCCGTGCTCGGCGGTCAACTGCGGCGGCGGCGCAACGTCCGCGACATGCGCAAGACATTGGAGCGCATCAAGGCCGTCGTCGAGTCACCCGAACCCGGCTGACACCTGATTTGGTTGTGCCGCAACGTTTTTCACAGACCGCGTAGGCGCCGGATCCGGTCACTGAGCGCTCGCTGGGATAAGGCGGCGCGCCGGGCCAGCACCTCGAACGCGTGCGGACAGCCCGGATACACGTGCAGTTCGGTCGGGACCCCGGCATCGGCGAGGCGCCTGGCGTAGGCGATGTCCTCGTTGCGGAAGATGTCGAGGTCGCCGACGTCGAGATAGGTGTCGGGCAGGCCGCTCAGGTCGGCTGCGCGTGCCGGTGCCGCATAGGCCGAGGCCGCGTCGGTTCCGGCGTCCGCGCCCAGTAGCGCGCCCCACCCGGTGACGTTGTCGTCGTAGGTCCAGGTCAGGAACGGCAGCATGTGCGGGTCCGGCGTCGACGTCCGGTCGTCGAGCATCGGGTAGATGAGCAGTTGCTGGGCGATGGCCGGGCCGCCGCGGTCGCGGGCCAGCAGGCTCACCCCCGCTGCCAGCCCACCGCCCGCGCTGTCGCCCATCACCGCGATCCGGGCCGGGTCGACTCCGAGCGTGGCGGCGTTGTCGGCCAGCCACCGCAGTGCGGCAAAACAGTCCTCGACGGGCACCGGGTGCGGATGCTCCGGGGCGACCCGGTAATCGACGACGAGCATCGGCACTCCGGAGGCGGCGACATAGTCGCGCACGGCGAGGTCGTAGAGCCCGCCGATGTGCGCCAGCCCGAAGATCATCCCGCCGCCGTGCAGATACAGCGCGGCGCTGCCGGGCGATGCCGTCCCCGGCCGGTGGTACCACGCGAGGTCCAGGTCCGCCCCGTCGGCGGTCCTCAGCGCATGCCGTGCCACCTCGACGCCGGCCGCCGGACTGCGCGTTGCCGCGACGGTGTCGAACATGCGGTGCCCGCTGACGCGCCGCGACTCCACGTCACCGATCGGCGCGGCCTCGGCCTCGCCCACCGCCGCCATCAACGGCGCCATCTCCTCGAGCACTTGGGCATCGATGCCGAGAGCCATGCCCGAACAGTAACGCGCACACGGGTATCGCGTTGCCCGGCCGCCACATTGGGCCGTTGCGGTAGCCGAAACCCCCTCGCCCCCGCCCGGGATTTGGTAGGAACGGCTCAAGAAACCGGTCGACGCGAAGGAGTCTGCGGTGGGTCAATGGTCACGCGAGGAACTCGAAGACGCCTTCGGCCGGTATCAGGACGTCGTCGTCGACATCGGCAGGACGTGGGACTGGTCCAGTTACGCCGACCAATTCACCGAGGACGCGACGTACGTCGAGCATGCCCTCGGGAACATGTCCGGCCGCGAGGCCATCCGCGAGTGGATCGTCGCCACGATGAACACCTTCCCGGGCAGCGAGATGCCGCACTACCCGGTGGAGTGGTACTCCATCGACGCCGACAAGGGATGGGTGATCAACCGCAACGTCAACACCATGAAGGACCCCGGCGACGGCAGCGTGCACGGCACCCCGGTCATCACCGTGCTCAAGTACGCGGGCGACGGCAGATGGAGCTATGAGGAAGACGCCTACAACCCGATGAACTTCCTGGTCATGGTGCAGGGCTACATCCAGCGCTGCCACGAACTGGGCACCATCTCCGACGACGCGCGGACGTTCGCCAAGAACATGAACTGGCAACTGGGCTAACGGATCACGAAGTCCGCCGGATCGGGTTCACGGGTCCAGGTCCAGTAGTCGACCAGCCGCCACGGACTCAAGCCGTACACCTCGCCGAAGCGGTTCTTGTAGAAGGAGTGCTTGATCGACGGCTGTGACCACACCATCTTGCGCATCTCCGCCTGGGTGCGGTCGAGCCAATCGGCCGCCTTCTCCGCGCGTGGTTCGATCGACTTGTGCCCGTCGGCAATCAACAGCTCCAAACACTGTGTGATGTACCGCATCTGGCACTCGGAGTGGAAGATCAGGCTGCCGCCGCTGGCCAGGTTGGTGCCTGGTCCGTACAAGCAGAAGAAGTTCGGATATCCGGGCACGGTGATACCCAGGTATGCCGACGGCCGTTCTCCCCACCGCTCGGAAAGCATTTCGCCGTCGCGGCCGCGAATCGCCATCGGCCACAGCATCTTGTTCGCCTGGAATCCGGTGGCGTAGACGATGACGTCGGCCGGATACCGCGTCCCGTCCTCGGTGACGACGGCGTTCTCGGTGATGCGCGCGATGCCGGTGCGGACCAGTTCGACGTTGTCGCGGGTCAGTGTCCGCAGCCAGCTGCCGTTGTCCTGAAGCGTGCGCTTGCCGGTCGCCGGGTAGTCGGGCAGCACCTTCGCCAGCAACTCCGGATCGTCGCCGACCTGGCTGGTGATCCACTCGGTGAACATGATCCGGGTGATCTCGCTGATCTCGCTGACGGCCTTCTGCTGATCCGGGTAGTCCGGGTCGACCCGGGCGGCGTCGAGTCCCTTGTCGCACCCGGGCCAGAACAACAGGAACCGGTACCACCGGCCGTAGAAAGGTAGGTGCCGCAGTGCCCACTGCACCCCGGGGCCGACGCCCTCGTGGTAGTTGGGGTTCGGGAACATCCACTGCGCGGTCCGCTGGAAGACGGTCAGGCGATCGACATCGCCGGCGATCGCCGGGGCGATCTGGAACCCGCTGGCGCCCGCGCCGATCAGCGCCACCCGCCGGCCGCGCAGGTCGACGGAGTGGTCCCACCGGCTGGAGTGGAATGCGGGACCGGCGAAGTCCTGTTGCCCGTCGATCGTCGGCACGAACGGCCGATTCAGTTGTCCCACAGCGCTGATCACCGCACGAGCGGTGAGCGTGTCGGCCTTGCCGTTGCGGTCACGAGCACGAATCGACCACGTCCCGCTCACGTCGTCCCACTCGGCGTCGGTGACCTCGGTCTCCCACCGCACATGCCTGCCGATGTCGTGCTTGTCCATCACCCGCTGGAAGTACGCCTGCAGTTCGGGCTGTTCGGCGAAGAAGTGCGTCCACTGGTCGGTGGGCTCGAAGCTGTAGCAGTAGAAGTGGTTGCCGACGTCGACGCGCGCGCCCGGGTAGGTGTTCTCATACCACGTCCCGCCGGGGCCGGCGTTCTTCTCGACGATCGTGAACGGGATGCCCGCCTCCTTGAGCCGGATCCCGGCCAGCAGACCCGATTCGCCGCATCCGATGACGAGGACCGGGAACCCCTCGGCGCTGCCTGCCGGTGGCACCACCCTGGCGTCGCGGCCGTCGAGTTCCATCTCCTCGAGCAGCATCGGCACGTATTCGGCGGGCACCGGTTCGCAGACCAGCCACGCCATCATCTCGTGCAGCAACTCCGCGCCGATCGGTTCGGGTTCCGGACAGCCGCGGTCGCGGTAGTCGGCGATGACCTCCAGCGCGATCTTGCGGACCGCGGCCTTGTCCTCCTCGGACATGTATCCCTGCACCTCGTTGAGGAACAGGCCGGCGGGTTTGAGCTCGCCGCGGATCAGGCTGGGATCGCCCGACATGTGCACCAGCGACAACATCAGCGTGGGGATGCTGACGTCCAGCAACGCCTCGGCGATCTCCTCGTCGGATGTCGTAAAGGGTTGTCCGGCATGTGGGTTGCGCACCCCATCGTGCTACCACGCCGGATCTGCTGTTGGAACATGTTTCAGAAATCCGTGACGGTGGCCGAACCGGAACCTACGCTCGGGATGTGGGTATCGCGACGCGCTTGAACGGCGCCACTCCCCCCGACGTGCCGCTGTCCGACATCGACCTGGGGGACTGGAAGTTCTGGGTCCAGGACGACGCCTACCGCGACGGGGCGTTCGCGACGTTGCGCCGCGAGGCGCCGGTGTCGTTTCATCAGGCGCTGGAGACCCCCGGCGTGCAGGAGGGCCCCGGGCACTGGGCGGTGACGAGGTTCGACGACGTCTGGTACGCCAGCCGTCACCCGCAGATCTTCAGCTCGAGCCCGTCGATCACGATCAACGACGCCAACCCCGAGCTGTCGGAGTACTTCGGCTCGATGATCGTCATGGACGATCCGCGCCACCTGCGCCTGCGCAACATCGTCAGCCGCGCGTTCACCCCGCGGGTGGTCGCGCGCACCGAGGCGTCGGTGCGCGACCGCGCCCGCCGACTCGTCGAGACGATGATCGAGCGGCACCCCGACGGCACCGGCGAGGTGGTCGCCGAACTGGCCGGGCCGCTGCCGCTGCAGGTCATCTGCGACATGATGGGGCTCCCCGAGGAGGACCACGACCAGATCTTCCACTGGACGAACGTGATCCTCGGGTTCGGCGACAAAGACATCGCCCAGGACTACGAGGAGTTCGTCAAGGTCGCGATGGACATCGGCGCCTACGCCACCGCGCATGCCGAGGACCGCCGCGTCAACCCGCACGAGGATCTGACCACCGCGCTGGTGCAGGCCGAGGTCGACGGGGAGCGGTTGACGTCGGCCGAGATCGCGTCGTTCTTCATCCTGCTGGTGGTGGCGGGCAACGAGACGACCCGCAACGCGATCAGCCACGGCGTCCTCGCCTTGACCCGCTATCCGGAGGAGCGGGCGCGGTGGTGGGCCGACTACCAGGCGCTGGCGCCGACCGCGGTCGAGGAGATCGTGCGCTGGGCCTCGCCGGTGATCTACATGCGCCGCACGCTCACCGAGGACTGTGAACTCAGCGGCGTCACGATGGCCGCGGGCGACAAGGCGACGCTGTGGTACTGCTCGGCCAACCGCGACGAGGCCAAGTTCGCCGACCCGTGGACCTTCGACGTCGGCCGCAACCCGAACCCGCACGCCGGCTTCGGCGGCGGCGGCGCACATTTCTGCCTCGGCGCCAACCTGGCCCGACGCGAGATCAGCGTCGTCTTCGAGGAGTTGCACCGGCAGATCCCCGACATCGCCGCCACCGAGGAACCCTCCCGCCTGCTGTCACCGTTCATCCACGGCATCAAGCGACTGCCGGTGTCCTGGACACCACCGCGCTGAGTTCGTCACGAGTGGGCCCCGCCGCGGGCGTCGGACGCCAACCGCCCACGTAGATCTCGCGCGCCCTCGGTTCCGCCGGCGCGAGACTCGCCGGAAGGGCGTCCATCGTGACGTACGGCCCCACCACGTCGTTCAGCCCCGGGTCGGCCTCGGCGGCCGCGACGATGAGATCGGACGGCAGCGGGCGGGTGAGATCGACGTCCTTGCCGGACCAGCGCCGCATCCGCTCGGCATCGACACGGCAATGGTCGGTGAACCACGGCTTGATGTTGTCGTTGCACCAGGCGTCGAGTCTTGTTGTCAGTGAGTCGAGATCCCCGGTGCCGCGGTCGATCAGGCCGACCAGCGCACGGGCTTGCAGCAGGGCCAGCGACACACCGCGCCCGGCCAGCGGTGTGGTGGTGCACACCGCGTCGCCCGCCGAGATCAGGCCCGCGAGCACGGGTGCACCCGAGTCGTCGAGTTGGCCGCGGTAGCCGTTGTACAGCCGTCCTCCGGGCAGCACCGACATCATCGGCACGGACCGATGCGGGTCGGCCCAATCGGCCACCCCGGGGATGGCGTCGGCCGCCGCCTCGAACACGGCGTCGTGGCGCAGCCGGTGCAGACGATCGTCGGCGCCGTTGTGGATCACGGTGACGGTGAACGTGCGACTGTCGTGCAAGAACACCACCGCCGCGTAGCCGTCGAGGTTCAGCGACAGCCCGACCACCGAGTTCGTCGGGCCGGGGTCCGCGTCGGCTTTCAGCCGGTACAGCCGGCTCGTGTACGTGGCCCCGCAGTCGATGCGCTCACCGCGCCCGCGCACGCCGGTGACGAAGCGGCCCGCCCGCCCCGACGCGTCGATGACCAGATCGGCGTCGAGCACCGAACCGCCGGCGCGGACTCCGGTCGCGCGGCCGCGCCGGACGATCACCTCATCGGCATGAGCGGTCACGAAACACAGGTGTGGTTGCCCTGCGGCGCAGCGCCACAGTTCCCGCTCGAACACGCTTCGGCGGCACCGCAGCGTGGCGGCACGCGACGGGGCGGCGACGGCAGTGACCACCTCGGCGCCGGTCGCCACCAAAGCCTCGAGCGCATCGGGCATTTCGGCCTGCAACGCGTCGACCACGTGCCCCCGGAAACTGTGCGCGTGGTGGAACTGCATCACTCCCCTGCGCCGCCACTCGCCGCGCGGTGGCGGTCCGGCATCACGGTCGACGAGCGTGACATCGGCGCCACGGCGCGCGAGCGCGGTTGCGGTGAACAGCCCGGTCGGCCCGGCGCCGACGATGACGATGCGCATAGTGGCTCATTTCAGGTAACATATGGTGTAATGAATACTGTGAGAGTTACCTAGAATGCCCCGCGCTGTCAAGCGTGGCTACCGCTCGGATCTCCGGGCCGAGCAGGCGCGCCGCACGCGCCGGATGGTGGTTGCGGCGGCGTCACAACTCTTCGTCGAGCGGGGCTACGACGCCACGACCGTCGAGGCAGTGGCCGAGGCCGCCGGCGTCAGCCGCAAGACCGTGTTCACCGCCGTCGGCGGCAAGGTCGAGTTGCTGAAGACGGCGCTGGACTGGGCCGTTGCCGGTGACGACGAGCCGCGGACGCTGGCCGAACGCGAGGCGGTGCGTCGGCTGCTCGAGGGGGACGACCCCGGCGCGCTGTTGAGCGGCTGGGCCGGCGTCCTGGTCGACATCGACGTCCGGGTCGGGGCCCTGGCCAGGGCGGTGGAGGTCGCCGCCGGTACCGACGCGCAGGCGGCAGGCCTGCTGGCCCAGATCCGCGAGCAACGTCTGGCCGGTGCCCGGGCGGTCGTGCGGCGGTTGGTGGAACTCGAGGCGCTTAGGCCGGGCCTCAAGCGCGGCCAGGCCGCCGACATCGCCTGGCTCGCAACCGACGCCGTCCTCTACGACCGGCTGGTCCTCGTACGCGGGTGGACGCGGACCCGGTTCGAGGAATGGCTGGCGGCCGCGTTGCGGGCGCAGTTGCTCCGGCGCTGACCCGAGCCGCCGTTTGCCTCGCGATCGGGCGGGCAACCCGTAGCGCATGCGAGCCGAACACTTCCGCACGCTGCTGGCCTCGACGGGACCGTACGCATCGGTGTACTTCGACGATTCACACAACACGGAGGACGCCGCGGCCCAGATGGACTTGAAGTGGCGGTCGCTGCGCGACCAACTCGAGGAGCAGGGCGCCGATCCCGCGATCACCGAGAGCATCGAACAGGCGATCGTCGGCGCCCGCCCGCCGGTGGGCCGCAGCGGACGCGCCGTCGTCGCAAGCGCCGAGGGTGTGTTGGTCGACGAGCACCTGATCCGCCCCGCCGGACCCCTGGTGCGGGTCTCGCCGCTGCCCTACCTCGTTCCGGTTCTCGAACACGGGGTGGACCGCCCGGCGTACGCGGTGGTGATCGTCGACCACCAGGGCGGGGACATCTCGCTGTACCGGGACGGCACCACCGTGTCCGACACCGTCGACGGGGACGCCTATCCGGTGCACAAGGCGGCGGGCGCGGAGACGCCGGGCTACGGGGATCCGCAGCGGGCCGCGGAAGGCGCGCGCCAGCACAACATCCGGGCCGTGGCGAGCCGGCTCACCACGCTCTTCGACGACGCCGCGCCCGAGATCGTGTTCGTCGTCGGCGAGGTGCAATCCCGCACCGACCTGACCGCGCAACTGCCCGAGCGGGTGACCGCGCGGGTGGTCGAACTCAAGGTCGGGGCGCGGCACAGCGGATTCGACGACGACGACCTACGCCACGAGATCAACCAGGAGCTCCAGCGCAGGCGCGTGGCGGCCATCGACGACGCGGCGCAACTATTCGCCGCCGAACGCGGCCGCGGTGAGGGGCTGGCCACCGAGGGGCTCGACGGCGTGACCGCGGCGCTGCGCGCCGGTGCGGTCCAGACGCTGATCCTCGGCGAGGTCGGCGACTCGACCGTTGTTGCGGGCGAGGACCTTTCGACGATCGCCCCGAGCGCGAACGTGCTCTCCGAACTCGGCACGGCACCGGTGCAGACGCTGCGGGCCGACGAGGCATTGCCGATGGTCGCGATCGCGACCGGCGCGGAGTTGATCCGTACGGACGAGCGCATCGAGCCCACCGACGGCGTCGCGGCGATACTGCGCTACGCGCTGCGCTGACGGCCGGGCTAGCGGGCGCCGACGATGTTGGCCAACGCCGCGATCGGCGTGTCGTCGAGGTGCTGGCACAGATCGAGTGGATGCTCGAAAACCCCTTGCGCTCCGGCCTTTTCCAGCTCGCCCTGCGACACCCCGCCGCTGAGTACGGCGATGCTGTCGACGCCGGCGCGCTCGCACGCCTCGACGTCCCACACCGTGTCCCCGACGAAGACCGCGTGTTGCGCGCTGACCTTCGCACGCTCCAGCGCGACGTTGACGATGTCCGGCTGCGGCTTGGCGGTGTCGACGTCCTCCGACGACGTCACGGCCGCGATCAGGTGGTCGCAGTCCAGCACGTTGCGCAGGATCGCCAGCTCGTCCTCGGGGGCCGAGGTCGCCAGCACGACCGCAACCTCGAGCTTGTGCACGGCCTCCAGCAGCTCGCGTGCCCCGGGCAGCCGTTTGAGCATCGGCGCGAGTTCCTGGTAGTAGCGCGAATGCAGGTCCTCGGCTCGCGAGCGCGCATCGTCGTCGGCATCGTCTGCGAGCGTGGTGACCAGCGTGGTGCCGTCCATGCCGATAGAGCGGTGGATGCGCCAGGCCTCCACGGGATGGCCGACCTCGTCGAAGGCCCGGTACCACGCGTGCACGTGCAGGTAGTTCGAGTCCACGAGCGTGCCGTCGATGTCGAACAGCACGGCCGACCTGGTGCTGTTGCGGCCTGTCACCAACGCTGCTGCTCGGGCGAGCGCTGCTGCTCGGGCGAGCGCTGCTGCTCGGGCGAGCGCTGCTGCTCGGGCCGGGTCGCATCGGTCTGCGGGGGCGTGTCGGCCTTGGTGGGCGACGGGTCGGGTGTGCTCGACTTCGGGTCGAGGGCGTCGGCGCGGGCACGCTGCTCGTCGAGTTCCTCGCGCTGGGTGGTCACCCTGTCGCGGTGGGTGCGCGCGGCGTCCTGCAACCGCGCGGCCTCGGCCGCCTTGGCCTCGGCCTCGGCTTGTGCGGCTCGCGCGCGCGCCTCGGTCTCCTGCGCGACGTTCTCGTGCTTGGCGACGTGCTGTGTCTTCTGGTCGGCCTCGGTGCGCAGTCGTTCGGCTTCCGCGTGGCGGCGCTTGGTGCGCGCCCGGCTGGCCATGAAGGCGATGAGCGCGATGACAGCGATCACCGCCACTGCGACGATGATCCACACGACGGCGTTGTCCTGCATGTCGGCTCCTCGGGTCAGAGTTCGGCGGGCTCGCACGATTGACGAACCCGTTAGTTCTGCGGGTGCCCGGAGGAGGACCGGCCTAAACGAAGGTGCCGCGGCCGCGGCGTTACAGCGTCGCGCTCAGCGGGCCGGCCGACTGGCACACCGGCTGCGGCGGATTGCCCGTCGACGCGCAGCCTGTACCGGTCGCGACGTACGTCCCGCCGGGCCGGTACGGCGACAGATACGCCCGCGCCGACAACGTCCCGTTGTTCTGGATGCACTTGCCCGGGCCTTGAGCGCCCTGCAGTTGCACGCAGGCCACGGACATGAAGGGAATCGCGCTGTCACAGGCGGCCGGCGACATCGTCACGGCCACCATGTCCGTCCCCGAGACCGACACCACGTGCGGCGGCGACAGCGTGTAGTCGCACGCCGAAGCGTCGGGTTGGGCACTCGCCACGGCGCTGACCGGCGCCAAGGCCAGGGCGACGGCGGCCACCGAGACGGCCAGTGACCTGATCATTTCGCCGATGGTAGTTCGTCGCCGCTGCTTGCGTTCGTCGATGACGAACAAGACCGCGGTGAAAATCAGAAAGCGTCGCGGGCGCTGACGTGCGGGCTGGTCGAACGGCTATCCGGCGCCGAGCGCCTGCAGCATGCCCGTCGCCGCGCGCGGCCAGGTGAACAGCTCGGCCCTGCGGCGCGCATCGGTGCGCCGCTCGGATTCCGGGCGGCTGATGATCGACGTCACGGCGTGGGCGATCGCGGCCGGATCGTTGTCGGCGGCGGCTCCGCTCTCGGCGGTGAGGATCTCGGTCAGCGCCGAGGTGCGCGACACCACCGCGGGGGTGCCGCAGGCCAGCGCCTCCAGGGCGGCGAGGCCGAATGTCTCGTGCGGTCCGGGTGCCAGCGCCACGTCGGCGGTGGCCAGGATAGTCGCGACGGTGTCGCGACAGCCGATGTAGCCGGTGAAGTCGACGGGCAGTCGTGCGGCCTGGCGCTCCAGCCGGGCGCGCAGCGGGCCCTCCCCCACGACGACGAGCCTGGCGTCGATGCCCGAATCACGCAGGGAGGCAACGGTGTCGATGCTGCGGTGGGCATGTTTCTCCACCGAAAGACGCCCGCAGTGCACGAGCAGCGTCTGTTCCGGGCGCCCAGCGCCGGCGGACCGCCGCCGAGCGGCGGCTGGGGTGGAACTGGTCGAGGTCCACGCCGAGCGGCACGGTGAGCACGTTGGCGGCGTCGATCCGGTCGAACTCCTCGCGGGCGAACGTCGTCGTGCACACCACGGCGTCGTAACTCTCGGCGGTGCGCCGGTTGGCGGCGTCGGCGACGGCACGCGCGGCGCGGCCGGGTAGCACCTGGCCGACGAGGCGGTCGAGCCGTTCATGGGAGATCATCACCGTCGCCACGTCGTGTCGTCGTCCCCAGCCGCCCAGCGAGCGCAGCGTCAACCGGTCGGAGACCTCCAGCGCATCCGGCGCGAGTTGGTCGAGCAGCGTCGTCACCGGACCGGGCAGTACCGCTCGGTAGCCGCCGGTGAACGGAATCAGCCTCGCGGGCAACGAGATACGCACCACGCCTGACGGAAGTTCGGACCATTCCGAGTGACGTCCCGGCACGACGAGGAACACGTCATGGCCCCGCGCGCAGTACTCCGCGCCGAGGCGGTCGACCGCCGTGCGCAGACCTCCTGAGCGTGGGCCGTAGAAGTTCGCGACCTGCACCACCCGCATGAGGTGAATGTGGCCGCGGCGCATGTGCGGTCAACAACGCGACGCCGACCGGCAACCGAACGCTGCGTTAACAACGCCGCGTCACCAACGCCGAGCGACCGTGTCTGTACACGACGCGCCGCATTTCGACGTACCGCAGCGGTCGCTCGTGGAGACCCGGACCTCAGCCGACGTAGCGGGTGAACCAGTCCTGCACCCGCCGCCACGCGTCGGCTGCGGCGGTGGCGTTGTACCGTTCGCCGGTGTCGTTGAAGAACGCGTGGTTGGCGTCCGGCTCGGTGACGAGTTCGAACGTCATGCCGGCCTTCTCGAGGGCGGCACTCGCGACCGGTTCGGTGGCGTTCACCCGCTGGTCCTGGGCGGCGTAGATACCCAACACCGCAACGTCCTTCGAGCCGGCGAAGTCCGGGTTGTCCGGCGTCGGACCGTAGAACGGGACAGCGGCCGCCAGTCGCGGCTCACCCGAGGCCAGCAGCCGCCACACGTATCCCCCGCCCATGCAGAACCCGACGGCGGCCACCTTCTTGCCGGGCAGCCGCCGCTGTAGCTCGTCGATGCCCGACCTCAGATCGGCGACCCCGTCCTCCGGTGGGATCTTGCCCAGCGCGGCCGTCGCCTCGGCCGGATCGCCGAACGTCGCCGTCCCGCCCTGCGCCGAGAGCAGGTCGATGGCCAGCGCCGAGTAGCCGATCCCGGCGAATCGGCCCGCCACCGAACGGATGTAGTCGTTGAGGCCCTTGTTCTCGTGGATCACGAGCACGCCCCCGCGGGCGTTCGGCGCCTCGGCCCACGCACCCTGCAGTTCACCGCGCGGACCCGCCCAGGTGACCGGCGTCGTCGGCCGCGCGGTCTCGGTGCCCGGCGGCGGGGCGCTCGCGGTCGCGGCGCCGCTGGAGGTCACGGGCGCTTCGGCGTCGGGCTCCCGGTTCTGGCTGCACGCGGTGAACAAGGCAGTGGCCGCCGCGGTGCCGACGCCGAGCAGCGCCAGCCGGCGGAGCGCTTCCCGGCGCGAGAGCAGGCCGTCGACGTGATCGGTGGCGATCTCTTCGGCGATGTAGCGCTGCAAGGGAGTCACGTCAGCGAGTATGCCCCTATGGAAGTACGCGCGGAGCCCGATGCGCTGCGCGGCCGCGTCGCCGTCGTCGCCGGGGCGACGCGCGGAGCGGGCCGGGGCATCGCCGCGGCATTGGGCGAGTCCGGGGCGACGGTCGTGTGCACCGGACGCAGCAGCCGAGGGGGCGGCGCGCGGTCGGACTACGATAGGCCGGAAACCATCGAGGAGACAGCGGAATTGGTCACCGCTCTCGGCGGGGTGGGGATCGCCGTGCGCGCCGATCACCTCGATGCCGCTCAGGTTCGAGCGCTCGCCGACCGGTTGCGAGCGGACTTCGGCGTCATCGACATTCTGGTCAACGACATCTGGGGCGCGGAGATCTTGAAAGGCCCACCGTCGACGTGGAATCGCCCGATGTGGGAACACGACCTCGACGCCGGCTTGCGCATACTGCGTCTTGGTCTGGAGACCCACTTGATCACCTCGCACTGCCTGCTGCCGCTGATGGTCGGCCGGCCCGGGGGGCTGCTCGTCGAAGTCACCGACGGCACCCGTCAGTACAACGCCGACCACTACCGGCTGTCGGTGTTCTATGACTTGGTCAAGACGGGAGTGAACCGGCTCGCCTTCAGCCACGGCCATGAACTCGCGCGATTCGGTTCGACAGCCATTGCCGTGACGCCGGGGTGGCTTCGTTCGGAGATGATGCTCGACAACTACGCCGTCACCGAGGACTTTTGGCGCAAGGCGCTCAACCCCGACCGGACCGACGGACCCACCGCACCCGCCGGCTTCGCCGAATCGGAATCGCCCCGTTTCGTCGGGCGCGGAGTAGCGGCGGTCGCCGCCGACGCCGACCGCGCCCGGTGGAATCAGCGGTCGTTGACCTCTGCCGAACTGGCACGCGAATACGGCGTCACCGACGTCGACGGCCGGGTGCCGGACAGCTGGGCGACGGGATAGCAGCAGCTCAGGACCCTGAGTAGACATCTTCGGAAATCTGTTCACAGATTTCGTTGACACCGGTCAACCCGGGCCTGTTCTATGTCGAGGTGAGCTACGACACGATCATCCGCAACGGCCGCTGGTTCGACGGCACCGGCGCCCCGTCGGCGGTGCGCAACCTCGGCATCCGCGACGGGCACGTGGTTGCGATCAGCCCGGAGGACCTCGACGCCACCGACTGCCCGCAGGTCATCGACGCGTCCGGCCAGTGGATGCTGCCCGGCATGCTCGACATCCACACCCACTACGACGTCGAGGTGCTCAACGGGCCCGCGCTCGCGGAGTCGCTGCGGCACGGCGTCACGACCGTGATGCTCGGATCGTGCTCGCTGTCGACCATCCACGTGAACGGCACCGACGCGGGCGACATCTTCGGCCGGGTCGAGGCGATCCCGCGCGAGCACGTCATCGACGCGATCGACACTGCCAAGACGTGGACGAACTGTGAGGAGTACATCCAGGCGCTGGAGGCCAGGCCGCTGGGTCCCAACGTCGCGGCCTTCATCGGGCACTCCGACATGCGGGCGGCGGTCATGGGACTGGACCGCGCCACCCGCGACGACGTGCGCCCCACCAAGGGCGAGCAGGCGCAGATGGAGCGTTGGCTCTCGGCGGCGCTCGAGGCCGGCTTCGTCGGAATGTCTTCGCAGCAACTGCTTTTCGACAAGCTCGACGGCGACGTGTGCCGCTCGCGGACACTGCCGTCGACCTACGCCAAACCCCGTGAGCTGCGCAGGCTCAAGTCGCTGCTGCGCCGCGCGGGCCGGGTGCTGCAGTCCGGCCCGGACATCCAGAACCCGCTCAACCTCGCCTCCCAGCTGGTGCAGTCGTTGGGCATCATCCGCAACCCGCTCAAGACCAGCCTGCTGTCGGCTGCCGACGTCAAGTCCAACCCCTACACCATCCACGGCCTCGGGCCGGCCGCCCGGTTGGTCAACCGGCTCGGCGGCAACTTCCGCTGGCAGCACCTGCCGGTGCCCTTCGAGGTCTACGCCGACGGCATCGACCTGGTGGTGTTCGAAGAGTTCGGCGCAGGCGCGGCGGCGTTGCACCTGCGCGACGAGGTCGAGCGCAACGAGCTGATGCGCGACCAGGCGTACCGCCGCCGGTTCCGCAAGGAGTACGAGAGCAAGCTCGGCATCCGCGTGTGGCAGCGCGACTTCTTCGACGCCGAGATCGTCGCCTGCCCCGACCCGTCGGTCGTTGGCAAGTCGTTCGGCGCGGCCGGGCAGGAGCGCGGGCTGCACCCCGTCGACGCATTCCTCGACCTGGTGCTCGAACACGGCAGAGCCCTGCGGTGGCGCACCACGATCTCGAACCATCGGCCGGAGGTTCTCAAGAAGCTGGCCCGAGACAACGGAATCCAGATGGGCTTCTCGGACGCCGGCGCGCACCTGCGCAACATGGCGTTCTACAACATGGGCCTGCGGTTCCTTCGCCACGTGTACGACGCGGAGAAGGCGGGCAAGCCGTTCATGACCGTCGAGCACGCGGTGCACCGGCTGACCGGCGAGCTGGCGGACTGGTACCGCATCGACGCCGGGCACCTGCGCATCGGCGACCGCGCCGATGTCGTCATCGTCGACCCTGCCAGGCTCGACGACTCGCTGGACGCTTACGCCGAAGAGGTCGTCGACCAGTACGGCGGGTTGTCCCGCATGGTCAACCGCAACGACGACACCGTCACCGCCGTCTTCGTCGGCGGCCGCGCGGTGTTCCTCGACGGCGAGCCCACCGACCTCGTCGGCCACCGGCGGACCGGGCGGTTCCTGCGTGCGGCGCACAAGGCCCCGGCGCTGTCTGGACAGGAAGGTGAACTCGCCAGTGTCAGTTGAGGATACGGTGCTCGGCATGTGGAAGGCGCTCTCGGAGCGGGACTGGGAAGCGGTGAAGACCTTCCTGTCCGACGACTGCATCTACCTCGACATGCCGGTGGGTCCCGCCGCCGCCGCGCGGGGGCCGGAGGACATCGTCAAGCGGCTCAAGATCGGGCTGGAGCCATTGGCCTCCTACGAGAACTTCACCGGGTTGATGGTCGACAACGGTGTCGACGTGATGTACGAACACCACGAGGAATGGCACTGGCAGTCAGGCGAATCGGCCGTGCTGCAATTCGTCAGCGTGCACCGCGTCGAGGACGGCAGAATCACCTTGTGGAAGGACTACTGGGACATGGGCGCGCTGGCGAACAACGCGCCGCCCACCTGGATGGAGGACTTCGCCAACGCGGACATGTCGTGGGTGTTCGACGCGACCGGGCTGGTCTGAGTCAGCCGAGTCGGTAGACCCGCTCGGCGTTGCCGAACGCGATCAGGTCGACGACGCGCACGGCGTCGCGCTGCGACCATTCGCCCGCATCGACGAACCGCTGGAGCGTGTCGCGAATCCCGTTGCGCCACAGGCGCGCTCCTAGGAAGTGCAGCTCGGCCGGGCCGAACCCGTCCGAGGAGTAGACGATCTTGCGGAACGGCGCCATCTCCAGCAGGCGGCCGATGAACGCCGGCGCGCGGGCCCCGAGGTAGTTGACCGCCAGCCCGCCGTCGAGGTAGACGTTGTTGAAAGCTTGTGCCAGGTAACCGGCTTCGCGCTCGTACGGGTAGCAGTGCAACAGCATGACCGGGGTGTCGCCGCTGCGGCGCAGGAACTCGAGCAGGTACAGCGGGTTGGCGGCATGCAGATCGCAGTCGCGGTCGCCGAAGCCGACGTGGAACTGCAGCGGCTTGCCCTGCCGCAGTGCCTGATACAGCCCGAACCGCAACAGCACCCGGTCGGTCAGGTGCCGTCCTCCGGCGTCGCGCCAGCGGGCCGCCGCCTCGGCCACCTCGGTCGGGGTCGGCTCGGACAGGTCACCGGCGAAGCCGCCGCGGTAGGCCAGGATCGATTTGGTCGCCACCGCTCCGGCCGTCCGCTCCGCCAGGATGGTCTCGAACGCATCCGCATAGTCGCCCGGGCTCTGGATGGCGTCCTCGGCCACCGTCTCCAGGCGGACGATCTCGTGCACGGCGCCGACACCCAGGCAGGCCATCTCCCCCAGATCGGCCACACCGGCCGCGAATCCGGTGTCGACCAACCAGTTCGAGACCGTCGCCGTGGACAGGAACAGCCGGGCCAGCTCGGCCTCGTCGTAGCCGCGTCGGCGGTCCCAGTAGGCGTCGCCGTCGGCGTGCGCGGGCAGGCCGAGCAGAGGCGCGCAGTGTGCCCGCACCGCAAAGCCCAACTGCGTGTCGAACGACGAGTCGAAGTCCGCGAGCGGTTCGGTGTTCGCCTCGTTGAGGCCGTTCTCGAACGTCGACCGGTCGGGCGCCCGTAGCCAGCAACCGTGCACGTGGTGGTCGACCAGCGCCACCTGCTCGACGTGCTCGGCGAACGGCGTCATACGCTCCAGGCCAGCCGGAACTTGTCGGCGACCTCCTCGGGGCTCAGCGCCCCGAAGTTGTCGTGTTCATAGCGGCGCACGGCGACCACGGCGTCGACGGCCTCGTCGCCGAGAATCCCTCGCATCAGCGACGAGCCGTCCAGCACGTCCAGGGCGTCGGACTGCTTGTCGCGCAGCAGGACGATGCCCGCCTGGTCCCGCTGCGCCTGGGTCAGCGTCGCCGGGTCGACGGTCGTCTCGGGCGGCAGCGGTAACTTCCGCTCGATCCCGTCGAGCGCGAGTCCCAGGATCGCGGCGGTCGCGAAGTACGGGTTCGCCGACGGGTCGATCACTTTCACCTCGATGTTCGCGCCGTACGGGTTGCTGGGCCCGCCGACCAGGAAACGCATTGCGGCTTCCCGGTTCTCGGTGCCCCAGCAGTCGTACGCGCCTGCCCACTGCCCCGGCTGAATCCGCTGGCCCGACAGCACCGAACCGGCCAGCACGCCCTGCGCCTCGGGCAGGCCGGCGATCAACCCCGCGACCGCCGACTCGCCCTCCGGCGTCATGCCGTTGACACCGGTGCCGTCGGAGAACAGCGGCGAATCCTCGCGCTTCATCGAGAAATGTTGGTGTGCACCAGATCCCACGCTACCGGCGAACGGCACCGGCGACAGGCTCACCCGCATTCCGTACTGCCGGGCCACCCGCCCCACGATGATCCGCATCAGCACCAGTGCATCGGCCGCCGCGACGGGGGGCAACGGGGTCAGCGAGATCTCGAACTGATTCGCCCCGTACTCGGGATGGAACTGTTCGATCGCGACGCCCGATCCCGTGGCCGCGTCGGTGACGTCGCGGACGAAACCTTCGAACTCCAGCACACCCGCCAGCCCGTACTGAGCCCACAGGTGAGACGGCAGGCGGCTGCCGTCGGGACCCACGAGGAGGAATTCCATCTCGTGACCGACGACTGCGCTCAGCCCCGCATCCGACAGCCGGCTCTGCACCCGGCTCAGCGCCCCTCGGCTGCAGTACGGGTCCGGCGAGCCGTCCTGGTTGAAGAAACCCCCCGGCGCCCAGGCCAATCCGTCCCCGAGGATCCGCAGCGCGCCCAGGTCGATGCGGACCCGTTGATCACCGACGGGGGTGATCGCGTCGCCGAACACGATGCCCGTCTGGTCGATCGCGAACGCGTGCCACACCGGGCTGGCGCCGAGTCCCGGATCGGCGAAGGCGCCCATGCGCCGTAGCGGCACGGTCTTGGCGTGCGTCAGCCCGGCCGGGTTGACGACCGTGCCGATGAGCGTCGCGACGCCGTCAGCCTCGAGTTGGGCGATCGCGGCGGCGGCAAGCGGTTTGGCCATAGCGGCCATTGTGCGCGGTCGCGCCGCGGCTCACAGCGTGATCTTGCAGCTTTGGCCGATGTCGAGCGTGCGCAGCATGCGGCCCATGCCCAGCCACATCGCGCAGGACAGCGCGAGGTCGGTGAGCAGCTCGTCGTTGAACTGTTCGCGGCAGCGCTCCCAGAAGTCCTCGTCGTCGCGCAGGCCGGTGTGGTCGCCGGCGAACCGTTCGGCGAACTCCGCGGCGATGCGCTCCTGGGCGCTGTAGCCCGGCCAGGTCCGCCACTCGGCGGCGTGGTCGTAGAGATCCTCGTCGACACCGGCGGCCAGGCCGTCGGAGTCGCGGGTGTTCTGGCACACCACGCATTCGTTGTCCAGCGCGATGACCATTCGGGCAAGTTCGCGCACCCGCATGGGCAGCCGGTTCTTGGTGTAGACCGCACTGGTGAAACCGGCCATCGCAACGCCGATGTCGGGCGACTTGACCACCCAGGCGGCGGCGTCGTCGTCGGCGAAGTCCCCAATGCGGCTCATGTTCGGCATCGTACGCCCGCCGCCGATGGATTGGAACACGTTCTAATTTGTGCCCGCCCGTACAGTCGCGAGCTGCGCACGGTCGTCGGTCCAGTCGCGCTGGACCAGCATGCGATGCGCGATCCGCTCGAGCGCCGCCTCGACCTGCAGCCGGTCCGGCCGTCCTTCGAAGGTCGGCGACGTGTCCAGCTTCTCGACGATGCGGCCGACGATCGCCGTCGAGATGGCGTCGACCTGCCTCTTGCCGTCCTGCGTCAGCCACAGCAGCCCGCCGGTGCGCAGCGCCAACCCCTGCTCGACGAGGTCGTCGAATGCCGGCTCGATCACCTCGTACGGAACACGCAGCCGTTCGGCGATATCGGTGATCGTCGCCGAGCCGAAAACCTGGTTCTGCCGGTAGATCTGCAGCAGCGCCCACATCTGGCAGACGTTGAGTTGGCATCCGGGCTGCGCGGCGAGGGCGCGCAGCCGGATGTCGGGCGAGTCGCGGAACAGCCGGCCGACGGCCAGCTCGAGAATTTTCTCCGGTGATTCGGTGCTCGGCATCCCGAAGCCCTCGCCGAGGTCGGTCGCCGAGACGGTCTCCACCTCGCGAAGCTTGACCTCCTTGAGGAACAGCGAGACGACGAAACCGACGACCGCGACCGGCACGGCACACAGGAACACCCTGCCGAGCGAGTCGGCGTAGGCCTCGATGATCGGTGCGGCCATCGCCGGGGAGAGTTCGTGCAGTGCCTGCGGTGATTCCGCGGCACGAGGCGGGGCACCGCCGGCGGCCAGCGCCGGGCCGATCCGACCGACGAGGAAGTTCGCGAACAGCGAGCCGAAGATGGCTGCACCGAAGGAACTTCCGATAGTGCGGAAGAACGTCACGCCCGATGTCGCGACGCCCAGGTCGGCGAAGTTCGAGGTGTTCTGCACGACGAGGATCAGCACCTGCATGCACAGCCCGATGCCGGCACCGAGCACGAAGAGGTACAGCGACTGCTGCCAGACCGGGGTGGCGGCGTCCATCCCGGACAGCAGCCAGAACGCCGCGGCCATGGTCGCGGTGCCCGCGACGGGAAAGACCTTGTAGCGGCCGGTCTTGCCGACGATGTTGCCGCTGCCGATCGAGGTGATCAGCATGCCCGCGACCATCGGCAGGGTGCGCAGGCCCGACTCAGTCGCCGAGACGCCGTTGACGAACTGCATGAACGTCGGCAGGAACGTCAGTGCTCCGAGCATCGCGAAGCCGACGATGAACCCGAGGATGCAGCAGACGGTGAACACCGGGCTGGCGAACAGCCGGATCGGCAGGACCGGTTCGCGGGCCCGGGCTTCGACCCAGACGAAGATGGCCAGCGCCAGCGCCGAGGCCGCGAACAGGCCGATGATCACGCCGGACGACCACGGGTAGGTGCTGCCGCCCCAACTGGTCGCCAACGTCAGCCCGGATGCGCCGAGGCCGACGAAGAGAATGCCGGCGTAGTCGATCACCGGCCGGCCGGCCTTCTGCAGCGACGGGATCGCGACGGCGCCGACCGCGAGCACGACGATCGCGACCGGCACGTTGATCCAGAAGGCCCACCGCCACGTGAGGTGGTCGGTGAAGAAGCCGCCCAGCAGCGGTCCGATCACGGTGGTCACGCCGAACACCGCACCCAGGGCGCCCTGGTAGCGGCCGCGTTCGCGCAGCGGGATGACCTCGCCGATGACGGCCATCGCGGTCACCATGATCGCGCCGCCGCCGATGCCCTGCAGCGCCCTCGAGGCGACCAACATCGTCATCGAACCGGCCATCCCGCACAGCACCGAGCCGGCGAGGAAGAACAGGATCGACACTTCGAAGACGGCCTTGCGGCCGAATAGATCACCCAGCTTGCCGACGATCGCCGTGGCGATCGTCGAGGCCAGCAGATAGCTGGTGACGACCCACGACTGGTGTCCGGCCCCGCCGAGGTCGGCGACCACCGTCGGCAAGGCCGTGGCGACGATGGTCTGGTCCAGTGCGGCCAGCAGCATGCCGAGCAGCACCGCGACGAAGATGATGTTGCGGCGCTGGGGACTGATCAGTGCGTTCGCCGACTCGCGATCGGCCTCTGCCGTCGTGGCCCGACTCGTCATGTCTCCCTTCCAGGACGGAACTCTGCCCAGTCATATCGTTAGTCAGGCTAGGAAAGTTACGCGTCGGGAGAGGAGTTGACCCCGGGCGCCCACGCGAACCCCGCGATGGCGCGCAAGACGCCGGTGAAAGGCGGCGTGTCATGAACGGACACACACGCTCGCGGAGCCGCAGGGGTTGGGAAGGCTACAACGCGGTCGGGGGGCGGGAGACGCACTGGGCGGCGTAGAGCGCATCGCCGAGCTTGTCCATCAACTGCAACTGCGTCTCGAGGTAGTCGACGTGCTCCTCCTCGTTCGCGAGGATCTTCTCGAGCAGATTGGCCGAGGTCGCGTCGCCCTTCTCACGGCACATGATCACGCCGGGCCGCAGGCGCTCGAGCACCTCGTACTCGATCGCCAGGTCGGCCTCGAATTGCTCGCGCAGCGTCTGGCCGATTCGCAGGGAGAACAGCCGCTGATAGTTCGGCAACCCGTCGAGAATGAGGATGCGGTTGGTGATGTCCTCCGCATGATTCATTTCCTCGAAGGATTCTTTACGCGTGTACTCCGCGAGTTCGGTGAACCCCCAATTCGCCTGCATCTTCGAATGCAGGAAATACTGATTAATGGCCGTGAGCTCGCTTGTCAATTGCTCGTTGAGCAATTTTAGAACGTCCGCATCGCCTTGCATGGTCACTCCTGGGCACCTGGGGGCTGGTCAAGTCTCGCTGTCGGTCGTGCGCCGTCCAATCTAGTCGAGAAGACGGTCGACAGCGCGCCTTTGTGCTTGCGCGGAGCGTGTTTCGACCGGGTAAGCGCTCGCCGGGTCGCGGCACGGGGCCGATCGGTCACCCGCTCTGGACTGCCTAGGCTAAGTAAGGATAGACTTTGCTAACCCTTGGCGGGCGGCCCCGGACAGATGAGGAACCACCGATGAGTGAGTACGATTTGCACTCGCTCATTCTCGCCTGTGATTTTCGCGTCGACGACGTCGAACGTATGTGGCGATGGCTGAAGAAACATCATGATCAATTGAAAAACATCGGTGCGCATCACGTCGTGCTCTACACCTCCATTTGGGAGAGTAACCGGGTGCTGGTGACGATCGGAATTCGGAATCCCCGATCCATTCGCGATGTTTTGCGGTCCCCGGCGATCTTCGAATGGTTCGACATTTCCGGCGCCGACGACATCCCGCCGATCTTCGGCGGCGAGGTCGTCGAGAAGATCGACCTGTACGGCCCGTCGCCCGCCGATCACGTCGGGCGGGTCGTGATCGGCGTCATGTCGTCGGTCGCCGACGTGACGGCGCTGATGGTCAAGATCCACGACGGTATCGAGCGGTTCAAGCGCGGCGGTGTGCGCAAGATCTGGGTCTACCGCGCACTCGACGACGGGCAGGAAGTGATGATCCTGCAGGAAATCGAGGACGAGGACGCCGCACGGCAGTGGATCGACCATCCGGACGCCGCCGCGGAGTGGATGCCCACCGCGGGCCTCGGCGCCTACCCCACCCACTTCATCGGGCGATTCGCCCATTTGATGAGCATCGACGAGGGCTGACGGAGGCGCCGGTGTTTGTCTGTCTGTGTATGGGAGTCACGAGCCACGTGGTCCACGAGTGCGTGGCCAACGGTGCCCGGACCTCGAAGCAGATCGCCGAGGCCTGCGGCGCCGGCGGCGACTGCGGGCGGTGCCGGCGCACCCTGCGCTCGATCATCGAGGCGCATTTCGCGGAGAACGGGTCGGCCCCCGACGCGGTGGCCGCCCAGAGGGTTACCGCTCGCCGCGGTTGCCGGTGAAATCGGCCAGGGCGCTCGCGTTGGCGGCGGCGCCCATCAGCACCGCGAAATGTCCGTTCTCCCTTGCGGTGGCGTCGTCGATCTGAGCGCGGGTCGGTGCGACGATCGTCTGCTTGACCGCCATCAGGCTCGGAATGGGCTTGGTGGCCAGGATTTCGGCGTGGCGACGCGCCTCGCCCAGCAGATCGTCGGGCTCGCAGACCTTCCACGCCAAGCCCATGCGCTGCGCCTCGGCGGCGTCGACCCATTCCGACGACATCAACAGCCACGCCGCGTTCTGTCGGCCCATCAGTCGTGGCAGCAGGTACGATGAGGCGGCCTCGGGCGCGACACCGAGGCTGGTGAACGGCGTCTTCAGCCGCGCCGCGGTCGACATGAACACCAGGTCGGCGTAGCCCAGGATGGTGGCGCCGATCCCCACTCCCACCCCGTTGACCGCGCAGATCAGCGGCTTGGGGAAGTCGGCGAGCGCGTCGATCATCGTCGTGAAGTGACTGCCCTGCTGGTTGAACTCGGGATCGGTGATGCGCCGATGCATCTCGTTGAGGTCGTTGCCTGCGCTGAACGCCCGGCCCTCACCGGTGAGCAGCACGACCGCGACGTCGGGATCGGCACCGGCCTCCGTCAGTGCGGTGGCGGTGGCGAGGTAGAGCTCCTCGTTGAACGCGTTGAGGACGTCGGGCCGACTGAGCGTGAGCGTGCGAATGCGCTTGTCGTCGCTGATCTTGAGCACCACGCCAGCAGCGTAAGCGTTACCCGTTGCTGTACACCCGGGTGGGTGCGATGAGCACGACGGTGCGACGCTGCTCGGCCATCACGCGGTCGTACTCCGCCCAGTCGTCGTGGCTGCCGCCCGCGGCGGTGAAGACCTCGCGCAGCAGGCGCCGCAACCGATCCGGAGCATCGAGCCAGGGCGCGGGATCGTCCGGGCCCGCCAGCTCCGCGGTGCCCTCGACGGTCGCCCACTGCCACCCCTGGCGGAACGTCGTCGTCACCTGCGGGCGGGCGCGCAGGTTCGCGAGCTTGACCTTGCCGTAGGTCACGAAGGCCAGCACCGGTTCACCACTGGCCGGATGTGCCAGCTTGCCAACGTTCACCAGCGACGACTGGATGCTGCCGTCGGCGCGCAGCGTCGACACCACCGCCAGCCCGCTCTCCCCCGCGCTCAGCGCAACCGCGTCGTCCAGGGTGGTCATAGTGCCTGCTCCATCGCTAATCGGTTGGCGGCGAACGGGTTTCGGTACACGTAGCGGCTCGTCGGCACGGTGTCGACGTCACGGTTGGCGCCGAAGGCGGCCGTGCTGGCGACCATGCGCTCCATCCTGTCGCGAAGGTCGTCGTCGTCGGCTGCGCCGAAGAACGCGTGCAGATCCGAGATCGCCGCCTCGGGGAACAGCTCCTCGACGATCGCGTCGATGCCGGGCGCCCGTGGTGTCAGCGCGCGCACCACGGCGTTCTGGACGTAGCCGAACGTCGACTGCGTCGCGATGGCCACCGGCGTGTGGTCGATGTGCCACCGCGTGAACCACGTTTCGCGGTCCATGTCCGCCGGCCTGCGCAGCAGCGCGATGTTGGCCAGCCCGGCGCTCCGCCCGCCCGGCGTGGTCTCCGGCGGCGCGAGCGGCACCGACTCGGTGACCAGATAGGCCGCGACGTCGTCGGCTTCCCGGCGCAACCGCTCGATCACCGCGCCCATCTGCTCGCCGTAGCACTGCTGTGTCCACACGCTGATGACGCCGACCACCGGAGGGTCCAGCGTGGTCAACGTCATCAGCGAGTCGCGGACCACGGCGTCGCGCACGTTGACGGCGAGTCCCGGCACCTCCATGGCGAGCAGGTCGGCCGCGACGGCACCGCGCATCCCCTCGCACCACGCCTCGTCGACGTCGGCCCGCCGCAGCGTGACGATCACTTTCTCCATGCCGCGAACTTAACGCGTCGCCGCGCTCAGCCCTCGAGCCTTTCGCGCACCCTGGCCAGTCGCTGCCGGAGTTCGGCTTCGTCGATCACACCGCGCGCCATCAGCGAGTGCGCCAGCGACACCAACTGGTTCTCCGGATAGGGCAGGTCCGAGTACACCGTCGCCGACAGCGCGTCCTCCTCGTCGCGGCGCTCCTTGAAGCCCGGCACGTTCTCGTCGCAGGCCGCGCGGTCCAGCGCGTCGCACATGCCGTCGAGGCTCGTCTTCCACGGCGGCACGGGGTTTTCGACGCCGTACTTGGCGGCCATCCGCGGCCAGACCTGATTGCGTCCGACGATCTCGGCGAGCGGTTCCGGGACCTGGGCTTCGCTGCTCACGGTCACGGAGCGGGGTGGGTGGCCGGGCGGGTATCGGTGATGACGTTGGTGGTGACACCCGCCTTGGGCAGCGCGACGCCGATGAGGCAGTCGCGCGTGACGATCTCGGCCAACTGGTCCTCGGTCCAGCCCTCGGTCCCCTCCGGTTGCATGGGCATCACCATGAACCGGTGCTTCTGATTCGAGTCCTGGACACGCACCGTGATCTCGTCGGGCAGATACAACCCGAACTCCGCCAGCACCTGACGCGGCCAACGGACCAGGCGCCTGCGGTAGTTCGGCGTGCGGTACCACTCCGGTGAGTTGCCGAGGATCGGACGCGGGTAGCACGAGCACAGGGCGCAGACGATGACGTTGTGCACGGTCGGGGTGTCGGCGAGGATCTCGAACGCGGTGAAGTCGCTCGGGGTGCCGAAGCCGGTGGGCTCCATCCAGTCGACGCCGACCTCCTTGCTCGCCGTCATCGGTTCGCGCAGCGCGAGTTGCTTGAACTCCGGATCGAGCCAGGCCTTGGCCACCAGGCGGGCCGCGGGCGTCGGGCCGATCTGTTCGGCGAACTCGGTGAAGCGCCGGTGCTCCTCGGCGGTGAAGATGCCCTTCTCGATGCACAGTTCGCGAAGCGCGATCTCGAGCACCTCGAAGTCGGTGATCTCGTCGACCATGGGCGCCACCGTGCGCTGATGGTCGTGATCGTGCCCGTGGTCCGTCATGAAGCAGCCTCCAGCCAGTGTTCGGGAATCTCGGTCGCGATGATGTCTTCGGCGGTGCCGGTGTAGCCGTGCCACAGCTCGGACATGTTGAAGCGCACGACGTAGAACCACTCCGGCTTGGCCGGGCGGTCCCAGGTCTCGTCCTCGGCGGCCGGGCTCTCGTAGGCCACGCTGGCGATCTCGCCCGTGGCGCCGCGCACGTATTCGGGCGTGCGGGTGTAGAAGATGACCGGGAGTTCGCGCACCACGACGGCATCACCGACCGCGAACTTCGGCTCGCCGGCCTGTCCGGCGTACACCTGCGGGTCACCCTTGCCGACCGCGTGCTTGTGGTGACTGTTGCGCTTGACCCCGGCACCGTCGCCCTCGGACTTCGGCTTGGCCTCCAGCGTCTTTCCGGCCAGCCCGCCCGCGTAGCGCGCCTTGACCTCGGCCATCCGCTCGCTCAGCTCGGTGAGGCCGATGTGGTGCTTTTCGACGAGCACGCGCGCGACGGCGAGCAGCCAGCGGCCGTAGTACGGCAGCCCGAGGTACTCGGCCCGGCCCACGTCGACGTTGCCGATGCGACGGCGTTCCTCGGAGAGCCAGATGCCGCGCCATGCCAGCACCTCGCAGATGACGTAGGTCATGTGCTCCCACAGTTCGTACTGCTTGTTCTCGTACTTCATCGGCGCATCCGGCTCGCCACCCACGTCGTGCACCGGCTTGAGGTACGCGGTGATGCGGTGGTGATCGAGAAGATCGGGCGTCGGGGCGTCCGGTAGCTCGGGGTAGGCCGACTTCAGCCGGGCCACCAGATCGAGTTGCGCTGCCCGCTCTGCCGCCGTGCTCATGCAGACTCCCTTCGGTTGCGCCGCCGTGGTGCGATGGGCGTGCGCAAAATCGGTCGGCTAACGTCGTGATGCGAATAGCTGAGATTCCGGAGCGGCAGGCGACTTTCAGCAACATGCTCGAGCGCGACAGCGATGTCGGCCATCGACACCTCCGCATACGCCACCCGACCCGGTCATCTGACTGTATCGCCGGACCACCGCGGTTGCAGGCGAATCCGGCAACCCGTCGCCCGCCGCGCCGTGGTCGTGACCCGCAGAGCCGATCATGCGCTGTGCCGCAGCCGAATTGACGTATGCTTCAGTTTGGGCGCTGGCCGCGACAGTTGTGGGAAACCGTGACATGCGCCCGCGTCGCCCGGTTAAGGTTCGTCGCGGACAGCGGAACCGACAACAGAAGGACTCGGCGATGGACGCACCCCAGGTATCGGCAAGCCGGAGCCGCGCGCTGGACCTTTCGGGTATCCGAGCCGCGGTGTGGTTGAGCGTCACGGCGTTTCTGGCGTTGTCGGCTCTGTACGTCGTCGGCCTGGACCAGGGCGCCACTTCGGTGTTCGGCGCCGACGGCCACATTCACGAGTTCATGCACGACGCGCGCCATCTGCTGGGCTACCCCTGCCACTGAGCCGGCTCCGGTGAGCCGTGCCCGTTCCGGCCTCGGAGGCGGCAGAATAGGACGGTGAGCACCGGCAGCCGGGTCATCGATGCCCTCCGGCCCACCATGCCGGACGCCGGCGCCGTGGCCAGGAGCCTGCTCGCGGCGCTCGCGATGGCGGCCATCGCGCTGCTGTGGGATTCGGGTGCCACCGCGGTGTGGGTGATGGGCGCCGCGGCGATCGCAGGCGCCATCGCTCTGCAGGACAGCCCGGGCGGCCGGATATCGCTGGTGATCGTCGTGTCGGTGGAGATGGCCGCCGCGGTCTTCCTCGGCGCGTTAACCGCCTCGCACAACGTGGTTTTCGTCATCGTGGTGGCCGTCTGGTGCTTCGCCGCGGGACTGCAGTGGTCGATGGGCAGCAACGCCGGTCTCGTCGGGGCTGCTGCCAGCGCACTGCTGGTCGTCGCGCCTCCGCTGGCGCCGTCGGCGACGTCGGTGCTGGTGCCGACGATCCTCACGTTGGTCGCCGGTGGTGTGCAGGCGGCGTTGATCGCCGTGCGGCCGCCCCGGCGGTGGCGCACCCAGCGCGACGCGCTGTCCGAGGCCTACCGCTCGTTGGCCGAGACGGCGCGACGCACGGCGGACGACCGACGCGCGTCGGTGGCCGCGACGCTGACGCCGGCGCTGCGCGATGCGTTCGTCGACACTCAGGCGAGCCGGCGGCCCGAGGCGTACCACGGTGGGCACCGGCTGCCCGAACGGATCATGGCGACGTTGCGGACGGCGGCGAGTGCCTCCGACGGTGATGGCGACGGTATGCCGAGGATGCTGTCGGCGGCGGCGGAGGTGCTCGACGCCATCGCCGATCACACCCACACGGCGCGACGCAACGCCGAGCACGGTCTGGTCCGGCTGGATGCGGCCGTGTCGATGCTGACCGGCCCGGAACAGGTTGCCGCCGAGCGGCTTACGCAGCAGCTGCGCGAGGCCGCCGAGTTGCGGTTCCCCGACCTGTACCGGCCGGACCTGATCAATCCCCTGCGCAGGGCGGTCACCACCGCCAGGGCCCATCTGACGCCGGCCTCGCCGATTCTGCGGCATGCCGTCCGGTTGTCGGCGGCGGTCGCCGCCGGCGTTGCCGCCGATCGCTTCGCGCCGGTCAATCACGGTCACTGGATCGCGCTGACCGTGCTGCTGGTGCTGCGCCCGGAAACCGCGCACACCTACACCCGTTGTGTCGGACGTCTGGCGGGTATCGCGGGCGGGATCGTGCTCGCGTCGCTGATCGTCATGCTGTTGCATCCGGTCGGCCTGGTCGCCGCCGTGCTGGCGACGCTGTTCCTGTTCGCGACGTACGCGGTGATTCGCATCGGGTACATCGCGGCGAGTGCGGCACTCGCCGCCGCCACCGTGTTCGTGCTCGACGTCGCGACCGCGACGTCGGCTGCGACGTTGGAGGACCGGTTGTTCTCCGTCGTCATCGGCGGGGGTCTCGCGGTGGTCGCGCACGTCGCGCTACCCGATCATGCGCTGACCCGGCTGCACCAGCGCGCCGGTGAACTGCTGAAAACCGAAATCGACTACGCCGCAGCGGTGGTCAAGGCCTACGTGCACGAGCTGGACCATCCGGCCGACGCCCTGGCGGCGGCGTGGCAGCGCGCGTTCCGTGCCCGCTCGGGCTTCGAGGCCGCCTCGGGCGCCACGCGCATGGAGTCGGCGGAACTACGGCGGTGGCTGCGGTCGTATCGGACCGCGCTGAATGCCGTCACCAGCGCGTGCACCGCGCTGGAGGCCAGCCTGCCGAACCACCCGCCCGCCTCACTGACCCCGGAATTCATTGCGGCCGTTGATGACTACGTGGACGCGCTGCGCGGTGCGCCGCCCACCCCCGCGACACCGTGGACGGTGGACATAGCGGCGTTGACCGCAGCCAACCAGCAGGTGCGCGAGCGTGCGGGCGGTCTCACCGCCGAGAACGGCGCCGCGCGCGTGCTGGTGGCGGAGATCGCGTCGATCACGCGCAGCCTGTCGGGGATCGGCGCTATGCGCGAGCCCACTTCGGCTGAATGAACACCCCTTCGGCCTCGACGGTCACGCCGTCCTCGTCGGCGAGGTGACCGACGGCGTAGGCCTTGACGCCGTCGGTCCGGGCGATCCTGGCTTCGGCGTGCAGCGACCCCAGTCGCGTGGTGCGCAGATAACGCATCGTGATGGTGCCGGTGAAGCGGGGGGTCGCGGCATTGGCCGCCACCTCGCCCAGCACATGGTCGAGAACCAGTGCCGCGATGCCGCCGTGCACATGACCGGGCGGGCCCTCGTACGCCGCGCCGAGGTGGAAGTCGGTGAACACCCCGCCGTCGGCGTCGTGCCGGATGGTCAGGGGCGGGGCGATCGGGTTGCGGATGCCGATGACCGGATTGCCCCATGCCATGCGGTCACCGCTGGTGGTCAGCCGCACGCCGAACGGGCCGTCGATCTGACGGGACCGCAGATGCGCCGTCGCCGCGTCGATCTGGGCCTTGACCGCGGCCACGGTGTCGGCGTCGACCTCCGTGCGGATCGTCGCGTCGATCAGGTCCCGCACCGATTCGGCGAGCGGCCCGTAAACGGCGCGCATCCGCTCGATTTCCGCCGGCGAGATGTCGCCGATGTCGGTGAATTCGACCACCGCAGCACTAGAACACGTTCCAGAGCGTCGTGTCGAATCAGCCCGACGCGGTGAGCGCATCGCGGCGAGCCGCGGACGCGAAGCCGAGCCAGGTATGCCGGTTACCCGCCCAGCACCAACCCACTTTCGGCGCGTTGCGGTGGGCCGGACCGTCGCGGCCGCTGCCGTTGCTGATCCACAGCGCGGGCGTCCTGGCGTCCAGCGAGCCGTCCGGCCTGCGCCGCCGCGATCCGATCGTCATGAAACACCGGTTGCGCTGCAAGACATCCGGCTGCTGGAGGACCCAGTGCAGGCCCTCGGTCACCGTCAGCGCCGTCCGCCCGGAGTCGACGATCGCGGGCAGTGCCTCGTCGGGGCTCCAGTTGGCCATCGCGTCTCCCCTGTCCGGGTCGCGCACCAGATACAGCGGCGTGTCCGGCACGGCGGCCGATGGGATGGACGCGAACTCGTCGAGATCGGTCATGTCGGCCACCACGAATCCGGGCTTGTCGTTGCGGCGGACCAGCGGCGCCAGTGCGGACGCCGGTACGAGACCGGGGTGGACGGCCAGCAGAGCGGGTCCAATCGGCGCGTCGCCGCACACGGCGCGTAACCGGTCGACCGGAATGCCCGCGAGGTCGTGCACACCGAGCCCGATCAGCGTTTCGGCCTGGTCAGCAAGTGCGGGCAGCGTCGTGATGGTGGAGGGCATGGCGCGACAACGAAGCACCGCCGCACGAGAGTTCCGGCGAGGCGAGCGTCACACCGGCACCGGACCACGCACGAGAACACCCCGGAGTTCGTGGCCAGTTGTCTACGAAACCGGCTACGGTGAGCTCATGGCCGCCCGCGCCCACAGTTCCGATCCCCGCGCCGAACGGGTGCGCGCCCGGCTGCGCGCGGCGGCCTTCGCGCTGGCCCACGAACGGCCCGTCGACCAGCTGACGGTCGGCGACATCGTGGCTCGCGCCGAGGTCAGCAGGCAGGTCTTCTACCAGCACTTCACCGATCGCGACGATGCCGTGGCCGGCGCCGTGACCGCGGCCTTCGCCGCGGCGACCTCCACCGCCGACGGCGATGCGCGTGACCGCATCCAAGAGCTGTTCGAGTTCGCCGCCGAGCACCGGTCGGTCTACCGCAACATCGTGCCGAGCGCCGTCACCCAGCGCGCCGTGGCCGCGTTCCGGGCCGAGTTGGGGCCGCTGTGCGACGAGATGACGGCCGCGGCCATGCCGACGGTTGCGGAGATCGCGCCGGTGACGCCCGAGGCCGTCACCCGGTTCCTCGTCGGCGGGTTCACCGAGGTGTTGTGGTCGTGGATGGAAGACCCGGACTCCAGCGATCTGAGCGGCCGCGTACGTGCCGCCCTCGACACCGTCAACGCGCTCCTCGCGCCCTCGAAAGGCCAACCCCATGGGTAGACATCACGTCCCCGAACGACCGCCCGTCCGCGACCGGGGCGCACTGCGTGCGACCGTGCTCGCGCTGCTCGGCCTCGCCCTCGTGGTGGTCGCGATGATCGCCAGCTACTCCGGGGCGTTCGCCAAGCCGACACTGCACGACCTGAACGTCGCCGTCGCGGCCCCGCCGCCGGTGCTCGACGGCCTGCGGGGCCACGATGCGCTGCGGATCACCGAGGTCGGCGACGGCACGGCCGCACGCCAGCAGGTCTACGAGCGCAGGACCGACGCCGCGTTCGTCGTCGACCCGTCCGGTGCGATGACGATCTACGTCGCGGGCGGCGGTGGCCGCAGCGTCGCCACCGCCGCCGAGAGCGTCGGTGAGGCCGCCGCGGCGAAGGTGGGTTTGCCGGCGACGGTCGAGGACGTCGCGCCCCCGTCGGCAGGCGATCCGTCGGGCACCGTCGAGTTCTACGCGGTCATCTTCATCTCCATCGGCGCGTCGGTGGGTGCGGCCGTGCTCGGCAGGTTCATGGGCCCGGTGCGCAGGCCCGCCACGCTCGGGTTGCGCACACTCACCCTGGCCGGGTACTCGGCGGTGCTGGCCGGTGGCGTGACGCTCTACGTCGATGCCGTCCTCGGCGCGCTCGTCGGCCACACCTGGGAGGTGTTCGCGACGCTGTGGCTGTACGCGATGGCGGTAGCCGGGGCGATCACCGGTGCCGCCGCGGCGTTCGGTACCGCCGCTTCGCTGGCGCTGACCCTGTTCCTCGTCATCATCGGCAACGCCGCGGCCGCGGGCCCGGTGGGCCGTCCGCTGCTCTCCGGCTTCTACTCGACGTTCACCGCGATCGTCCCGCAGGGCTCGGGGGTCTCGCTGCTGCGCAGCGTCGCCTACTTCGGCGGCAACGGCGCGCAGACGCCGTTGGTCACCCTTGTGCTCTGGGGGGCGGCGGGCTGTCTGCTCGCAATCGCCGCCACGGCAGCGCGCGTGGATTACCGTCCGGTGCATGAGCGTTTCGCCCGTCGACGACTATTACGACCTGGGCTCCTATCACCGGCCGACTGAGACGCCGTCGCGGCAGGCCCAGACGTGGTTCGACCGCGGGATGGTGTGGTCCTATGCCTTCAACCACGAAGAGGCCATCCGCTGCTTCGACCGGGCGCTCGAGCTCGACGCCGACATGGCCTTCGCGCGCTGGGGCGTGGCGTACGCGATCGGTCCGAACTACAACAAGGCGTGGGAGGCGTTCGACCCCGTCGACGCGGCCGCGTCGCTCGCGCGCGCCCGGATGGAGCTCACCCTGGCGGCCACCGGCCGCGCCTCGGTGGTCGAACGCGGGTTGATTGAGGCGCTGCTGTGCCGCTTCCCCACTGACGACCCCAACGACGGCGAGGCGCTGCACGAAGGTGGCGTCGCCTACGCCGACGCCATGGCCGCGCTGGCCGAGGCCTTCCCCGACGACCTCGACGTCCAGGCGCTGGCCGCCGATGCGCTGGTCAACCTGACGGCATGGGCGCTGTGGGACACCAGGACCGGTGAACCGGCCGAGGGCTCGCGGGTGGTCGAGGCACAGCGCATCCTCGACGACGCGCTGGCCACCGACGCCGGTCGCGAGCATCCCGGGATCCTGCATTTGTATGTGCACACGATGGAGATGTCGGCGACCCCGCAGGCGGCGCTGCCGGCCGCCGATCTGTTACGCGATCTGGTGCCCGACGCCGGACACCTGCGCCACATGCCCAGTCACATCGACGTGCTGTGCGGTAACTATCACGATTCGGTGGTGGCCAATCAGGTTGCGGTGCATGTGGACTGGCGATTCGTAGACCGTGAGGGGCCGTTGAACTTCTACTCCCTCTACCGCGCCCACAATCTCCATTTCATCGTGTATTCGGCGATGTTCGAGGGCAATTCCCGCGCCGCGCTCGCCGCGGCCGATGAGCTCGCGGGCCAGCTCAGCCACGAACTGCTGGCCATCGAGTCACCGCCGATGGCCGACTGGCTGGAGGCGTTCGTGCCATTGCGGACCCATGTGCTGATCAGGTTCGGACGCTGGAACGAACTGATCGCACAACCGTTGCCCGAGGACCTCGACCTGTACTGCAGCACCGCGGCCACCATTCACTACGGCCGCGGCGTCGCGCACGCCGCCAAGGGCAACGTGGCCCAGGCCCGCGCCGACCGCGACGCCTTCGCCGCGGCGTACGCCCGGATTCCGGACTCCCGGTACCTGTTCAACAACACCGTGATCGATATCCTCGCGATCGCCGGCGCGATGCTCGACGGCGAGATTGCCTATCGTGCAGGCGAGTTCGACAAAGCGTTCGCTAATCTTCGACAAGCGATCGAGCTTGACGACGCGCTGCCCTACGACGAACCCTGGGGCTGGATGCAGCCGACCCGCCACGCCTACGGAGCCCTGCTGCTCGAGCAGGGGCGCGTCGAGGAGGCCGCCGCGGTGTACGCCGCCGATCTCGGGCTGGACCCGACCCTGCCGCGGCCCTGCCAGCATCCCAACAACGTGTGGAGCCTGCACGGCTACCACGAATGCCTGCGACGGCTGGGCCGCGACGACGAGGCGGCGATCATCGGTCAGCAGCTGGCGCTGGCGAGCGCGCGGGCCGACGTCCCGATCGCCGCGTCCTGTGCGTGCCGGCTGGAGGTGACCGACGCCTGTCACTGACCGAGCCGACGAGTGCTCACGACACCGGCGCCGCGCAGCCCGGCCGGGTCCTCTCGCCCGTACGTAGACTTCGGCCGTGGCCATCAGCGAGGACGACCTCACCCACCTCGTCCGCTGCGTGGAACTCGCGCGCGAAGCACTCGACGACGGTGACGAACCGTTCGGTTCGGTCCTCGTCGACGCCGACGGCCGGACGCTTTTCGAGGATCGCAACCGGGTCAAGGACGGCGATCGCACCCGCCACCCCGAGTTCGCGATCGCCCGGTGGGCCGTCGGCACCTTGGCACCCGAGAAGCGGGCCGCCGCCACCGTCTACACCTCCGGAGAGCACTGCCCGATGTGCGCGGCGGGACACGCGTGGGTCGGGCTGGGTCGCATCGTCTACGCCGCCTCGTCGGCCCAGCTGACCCGGTGGCTGACCGAATGGGGTGTGCCGCCGCCCCCGGTGGCGCCGCTGCCGATCGCCGCCGTCGCGCCGGGCCTCGTCGTCGACGGGCCGGCGGCACCGTTCGAGGACACCATGAAGGCGTTGTACGAGGCGAAGTTCCGGTGACCGACCCCGGCTGGGTCGAGCACGTGATCTGGTGGCACCTCTACCCGCTCGGGTTCGTCGGCGCGTATCCAGCCGACCCGGCGCCCGCCGCCGACGAGCACCGCCTGCGCCGCGTCGTCGACTGGCTTGACCATGCGATCGATCTCGGCGCGTCCGGCATCGCGCTGGGCCCGATCTTCGCCTCGCGCAGCCACGGCTACGACACCACCGATCACCACCGCATCGACCCGCGACTCGGAACCGACGACGACTTCGACGTCCTGGTCGACGAGGCGCACCGGCGTGGGCTACGCGTCCTGCTCGACGGGGTGTTCCACCACGTGGGCGCGGAGTTCGCCCACCCGGAGTGGCTTCGGCGGCGCGACGGGAACGTCGACACCTTCGAGGGCCACGGCGACCTGCTCGCCCTGGATCATGACCACGGCGCGGTCGTCGATCACACGGTCGACGTGATGGCACACTGGCTGCGCCGTGGCGCCGACGGTTGGCGGCTGGACGCCGCCTACGCCGTCGCCGACCGGTTCTGGGCCCGGGTGCTGCCCAGGGTGCGCGAGGAGTTCCCGGACGCCTGGTTCGTCGCGGAGATCATCCATGGCGACTACGCGGCGCGGGTCCGCGCCTCCGGGTTCGACTCGGTGACGCAGTACGAGTTGTGGAAGGCGGTATGGAGCGCGCTGAACGACGGCAACTTCTACGAGCTGGACTGGGCGCTGTTGCGCCACAACGAGTTTCTCGACACGTTCGTGCCGATGACGTTCGTCGGCAATCACGACGTCACCCGCGTGGCCAGCAGGCTCGACGACATCCGTCACCTCGAGCACGCGTTGGTGCTGCTGTTCACCTGCGGTGGCACGCCGAGCGTGTACGCCGGCGATGAGTACGCCTATCGCGGCGTCAAGGAGGAGCGGTTCGGCGGGGATGACGCCGTGCGGCCGGAGTTCGGCACGCGGCCGACGGACGGTGGGCCCGGTGAGGACGTATTCCGACTGCACCAGTACCTCATCGGGCTGCGCAGGCGGCACCCCTGGCTGCACACCGCACGCACGTCACCGTTGCGACTGGCCAACCGCCAGTACATCTATCGGGTGCACGCGGGGTCGGACGCGCTGGTGGTCGCGCTCAACATCGACGACGTGCCGCTGACGATCTCCATGCCGGAGTTGGGTTTTGCCGCGGGCCGGATCGTCGCGGGCGCCGGCGCGCCGCGCCCGGAGGTGGTGACGACGACCGAGGTCGCCCCGCACGGCTGGCTGATCATCGCGCCGCACTGACCCGTTCGACGGTGACCGGGTCGCGTTCGCCGTCGTAGAACTTGTCCAATACGGCCCGAAACTCGGCGTTGTCGTCGGTGGCGAGCGCGAACAGCGTCATCGACGAGCGCACCTTGAGGTTGTCCGGCCAGCCGAACACGTCCTCGGCAGACGAACTTCCGATGCCGCCGACCAGTCGCGCGCACTCCCGCAGCCGCGGCCCGAGCACGTCGTGGGCGAGGTACGCCCGGGCCTCGTCCAGCGAGCCGATGCCGAAGCGCGCGGCGGTGGGGCTGCTGCCGAGCCCGCGCAGCTGGGGAAAGACGAACCAGATCCAGTGACTTCGCTTCCGGCCGGCGCGCAGCTCGGCCAGTGCCGTCGCATAGACCCCGTTCTGGGCTTCGACGAAGCGTTGCAGATCGAACGGGTCGGGGCCGCTGTTCGCTAACGATTTGTCTCTAGCCATCTCATCAGCAAGTTTCGCAGGCTAGTGTGTGCGATTCAATGACGACAACCACCTCGCCGGACGCGTCGATCCAGCATGAGCACGAGCCCGCGCCGAAACGCCGCGACCCGCGACGCCGGGTGCTGTCACGGATCAGCATCCAGTCCAAGTTGCTGGTGATGTTGTTGATCACCAGCATCCTGTCCGCGGCCGTCGTCGGGGCCATCGGTTTTCACTCGGGGCGGACCTCGCTGCGCGCATCGGTGTTCGACCGGCTCACCGAGATCCGCGGTTCGCAGACGCGCCAACTCGAGTCGCAGTTCCGAGACCTCGAGAACTCGATGATCGTCTACACCAGGGGGGCGACGACGACGGAGGCGATCGAGGCCTTCACCACCGCGTTCGACCAACTCGACACGGCGACGATCAGCCCACCGCAATGGCAGTCGATCGTGGACTACTACACCAAGCGGTTCGGCGCGGCGAAGGAGACGCAGACCGGCACCGACATCGACGTCGACGCCCTGCTGCCCACGTCCAATGCCGCCAAGTACCTGCAGGCGTACTACACCGCGCCGTTCGGTGAATCACCCGAGAAGGCGATCGCCATCGACGATGCGCGCGACGGCAGCCCGTGGTCGGCGGCCAACGCCCGGTTCAACGACTACTTCCGGGAGATCGTGCAGCGCTTCCAGTTCGAGGATGCGGTGTTGCTCGACACCCGCGGCAACATCGTGTTCAGCGCCTACAAGGGCGTCGACCTGGGCACGAACATCCTCACCGGCCCCTACCGCGAGGGCGGGCTGCAGGAGGCGTTCCAACGGGTCCTGGCCTCCAACGCCGTCGACTACGTGGGCGTCACCGACTTCGGCGAGTACCAACCGGCCGACGAGCCGACGGCGTGGATGCTGGCCCCGGCCGGCCCCCGAGGCCGGGTGCAAGGTGTTCTGGCACTGCAGTTCCCGATCTCGAAGATCAACAATCTGATGACTGTCAACCGGCAGTGGGAAGCGGCCGGTATGGGCAGGACCGGTGAGACGATCCTCGTCGGACCGGACGGGCTGATGCGCTCGGATTCGCGATTGTTCCTCGAGAACCCAGAGCAGTTCAGGCGCGACGTCGTCGAGGCAGGCACGCCCCCGGACGTCGCGGACGACTCGATCCGCCAAGGCGGCACGACGCTGGTGCAACCCGTGGCCAGCGAAGCGACCCGGCTGGCGCAGCGCGGCCAGACCGGCACCATCATCGAAGACGACTACCTCGGGCGCCGGACACTTCAGGCCTACGCGCCCGTCGACCTGCACGGGCTGCACTGGTCGATCATCGCCAAGATCGACACCGAAGAGGCGTTCGATCCGGTGTTCAAGTTCACCCGCACACTCGTGTTGTCCACGGCGCTCATCATTTTCGTCGTCTGCCTCGCCGCGATGCTGCTCGCCCGACTCTTCGTGCGCCCGATCCGCAGGCTCGAGGCCGGTGCCCAGCAGATCAGCGCGGGCGACTACCACGTCACGCTGCCGGTCCAGTCCAAGGACGAATTCGGCGATCTGACAGTCGCTTTCAACGAGATGAGCCGCAATCTGGCCATCAAGGAGGAGTTGCTCACCGAGCAGCGAAAGGAGAACGACCGGCTGCTGTTGTCGCTGATGCCCGAGCCCGTGGTGCAGCGCTACCGCGAGGGCGAGGAGACGATCGCCCAGGACCACCAGAACGTCACCGTGATCTTCGCCGACATCGTCGGCGTTGACGATCTGAGCGATCAGATGAGCTCGGAGGACCTGCTCGCGATCGTCAACAAGCTGACGCGCCAGTTCGATGCGGCGGCGGAGAGTTTCGGCGTCGAATCGGTGCGGATACTGCACAACGGGTACCTGGCGAGCTGCGGGCTGAGCGTGCCGCGCCTCGACAACGTCCGGCGCACCGTCGATTTCGCCGCCGAGATGCAGCGGATCATCGACAGGTTCAACTCCGAGACCGGCAACGATCTGGCGCTTCGCGCCGGCATCGACACCGGCACCGTGACCAGTGGTCTCGTCGGCCGCGCCACGCTGGCCTATGACATGTGGGGCGCCGCGGTCAACCTGGCCTATCAGGTGCAGAGCGGGTCGCCGCAACCCGGCGTGTTCGTCACCTCACAGGTTTACGACGTGATGCGCGACAGCAGGCAGTTCACCTCGGCGGGCACGATCACCGTTGACGGCGAGGAGCAGCCGATCTGGCGCCTGGCGGAGCGTGACTCGTGAGCGACATGTTCGGCTCGGCCTGGTTCTACTGGGCGCTCAGCGTCGCGGTCGGCTTCCCCGTCGTCCTGGTCCTGCTGACCGAACTGCACGGCGCGCTGCGCCGCCGCGGCAGCTTCCTGGCCCGCCCGGTGCATCTGGTGCGCACCTACATGGTGCCGCTGGCCGCGTTGCTGGTGCTGTTGGTCGGGGGGCTGCAGATCTCCGGCGAGTCCACGACGGTGCGCATCGTGGCGACGGTGTTCGGCGTCGTCGTGCTGGTGCTGTTGCTCTCGGGGACGAACGCGACCCTGTTCCAGGGCGCGCCGCAGGGCACGTGGCGCAAACGCATTCCGTCGATCTTCCTCGATGTCGCGCGCTTCGTGCTGATCGCGTTGGGCGTCGGCCTGATTCTGGCCTATATCTGGGGTGCGAACATCGGCGGCTTGTTCACCGCGCTCGGCGTCTCGTCGATCGTGCTCGGCCTCGCGCTCCAGAACTCCGTCGGTCAGGTCATCTCGGGGCTGCTGGTGCTCTTCGAACAGCCGTTTCAGCTGGGCGACTGGATCGAGACACCGACCGCACGCGGCCGGGTGGTCGAAGTCAACTGGCGCGCAACGCATATCGACACCGGCTCGGGGCTGTTGATCATGCCCAACTCCGTGTTGGCCGCCGCATCGTTCACCAACTTCTCCCGGCCACCGGGCTCACACTCGCTGGTCGTGACGACCACCTTCGCCGTCGACGACCCACCCGACGACGTCATCTCGATGCTGCGCCGGGTCGCCGCCATGCTGCCCCAGCTGCGTCCCGGCGCCCTGCCGTCCAGCGTGCACGTCGGCGGCCTGCAGTACATGACGTCCATTCCGCTGAGCACCCCCGCCGACGACTTCGCGACGAAGACGACGTTCCTGCGCTGGGTCTGGTACGCCTCGCGGCGAGCGGGGCTGCACCTCGACGAGGCCGAGGACGAATTCGAGAACACGCAGCGGGTGCAGCAGTCGGTGCGGACCATCGCCTCGACGTTGCGACTGAACCCCGCGGAGCAGGACGAGATCCTCCCCCACGTCCGCGTCACGCGTTACGGGGCCGACGAGTACCTGCAGGTCTCCGGCCAGGTGCCGACACGGATGATGTTCATCGTCAGCGGCCGCGTGCGTCTGGTGGTCACCGGGGACGACGGCGCCGTCATCGAGATCCGGACGCTCGAAGAAGGCGATTTCCTCGGCCAGACGACGCTGACACGCGAACCGGTGACCGCGTCGGCCTACGCGCTCGACGAGGTGACGGTGGTCCAGATCGAACGCGACCGCATCGAGGATCTCGTGGCGCGCAAGCCCATCCTGCTGCACGACTTCGGCCGCGCCATCGAAGAGCGGCGGGCCCATCTCCGTCGCGCTCTGGCCGCGGCGGCCGACTGACCCGCGATGAAGCGCCGCCTGCCCCGGCCGCGCGAGCTCGCGCCGTTGCTGCGAGTCAAACGGCCGCAATGGAACTCGGCGCAACGCAGGCTGGCTGCCGCCCTGACGATCGACGACCTGCGGCGGGTCGCGCAGCGCCGCACGCCCAGGGCGGCGTTCGACTACGCCGACGGCGCCGCCGAGGAGGAGCTGTCGCTGGCCCGGGCGCGGCAGGCGTTCCGCGACATCGAGTTCCACCCGGCGGTGCTGCGCGACGTGGCGACGGTCGACACCGCCGCGACGGTGCTCGGCGACCGGGTGGCGTTGCCGTTCGGCATCGCACCGACGGGGTTCACCCGGCTGATGCACACCGCGGGCGAGGTCGCGGGCGCCCGGGCGGCTGCGCGGGCGGGGATCCCGTTCTCGCTGTCGACGCTGGGGACGTCGTCCATCGAGGACGTCAAGGCAGCGAACCCGCACGGGCGCAACTGGTTTCAGCTCTACATGTGGAAGGACCGGGACCGGTCGATGGCGCTGGTCCGGCGTGCGGCGGCGGCGGGCTTCGACACGCTGCTGGTGACCGTGGACGTCCCCGTCGCCGGCGCCCGACTGCGGGACACCCACAACGGCATGTCGATCCCGCCCGCGCTCACGGCGCGCACGGTCCTCGACGCGATACCCCACCCGCGGTGGTGGTTCGACCTGCTGACCACCGAGCCGCTGTCGTTCGCCTCACTGGATCGCTGGCCGGGCACCGTGGCCGAGTACCTCGACACCGCGTTCGACCCGACCGTCACTTTCGACGACCTCGCATGGATCAAGTCGCAGTGGCCGAACAAGTTGGTGGTCAAGGGAATTCAGACACTCGAGGACGCACGGGCCGTCGTCGACCTCGGCGCTGACGGCATCGTGCTGTCGAACCACGGCGGGCGCCAACTCGACCGCGCTGCGGTGCCGTTCCATCTGCTGCCCACGGTCGCGCGTGAGCTCGGGGCAGACACCGAGATTTTGCTGGACACCGGGATCATGTCTGGCGCCGACATCGTCGCGGCGATGGCGCTCGGCGCGCGGTTCACCTTGGTGGGGCGTGCCTACCTCTATGGCCTGATGGCCGGCGGCGAAGCCGGGGTGGACCGGGCCATCGCGATCCTGTCCGAGCAGGTCACCCGCACGATGCGGCTCCTCGGGGCGAGATCGTTGGACGAGTTGACGCCGCGGCACGTCACCCAGTTGCAGCGGCTCGGGCGCCACGTGCCGGGTGTCGGGGCCGAGTCTCAGTAATCACATCGTTCTCACAGGTCACTGCGCGAAAGGGTGGATCGTGAGTCCGCGCCGAGTCGTAATCGTTAGCCAACCGCGACGTCGCAACCGCATGTCACGGCACGGGACGCGGCGGCTCGGCGTGTTTCATTACGCAGGAAGCGACGGCAATTGCTTTGTGGCATGCGATGAAAGGTGGGTTGGTTGCCGTTATGAAGTTCATGGAGAGATACCGAGGTACCGGTACAAAACTGCTGCGCCGGATGGCGGTGGTCGCCCTCACGGCGGCGGCGCTACCCGGGCTGATCGGGTTCGCCGGGGGTTCGGCGACCGCGGGAGCGTTCTCTCGGCCGGGTCTGCCCGTCGAGTATCTGGACGTGTTCTCGCAGTCGATGAACCGCAATATCCGGATCCAGTTCCAGGGTGGCGGTCCGCACGCGGTCTACCTGTTGGACGGTCTGCGCGCGCAGGACGACTACAACGGCTGGGACATCAACACGCCGGCGTTCGAGTGGTACTACCAGTCGGGCCTGTCGACGGTGATGCCGGTCGGCGGCGAGTCCAGCTTCTACACCGACTGGTATCAGCCGTCTCGGGGTAACGGGCAGGACTACACCTACAAGTGGGAGACGTTCCTGACCCAGGAACTGCCCGCGTGGCTGCAGGCGAACAAGGGCGTCGACCCGAACGGCAATGCGGTGGTCGGCATCTCGATGGCCGGCAGCACCGCATTGACGTACTCGATCTACTACCCGCAGAAGTTCATCTACGCGGCGTCGCTGTCGGGCTTCCTGAACCCGTCCGAGGGTTGGTGGCCGATGCTGATCGGGTTGGCGATGAACGACTCCGGCGGGTACAACGCCGAGAGTATGTGGGGCCCGTCGTCCGACCCGGCCTGGAAGCGCAACGACCCGATGGTCAACATCGGGCAGTTGGTCGCCAACAACACCCGCGTCTGGATCTACTGCGGCACCGGCACCCCGTCGGAACTCGACACCTCCGGCGGCGGCGGCAACTTGATGGCCGCGCAGTTCCTCGAAGGGTTCACGTTGCGGACCAACATCACCTTCCGCGACAACTACGTCGCGGCCGGTGGCACCAACGGCGTCTTCAACTTCCCGGCCCAGGGAACGCACAGCTGGGGCTACTGGGGTCAGCAGCTGCAGATGATGAAGCCCGACATCCAGCGGGTCCTGGGAGCGCAAGCTTCCGCCTAGATCCACCCACTACAGGGAGCCTGCCGTAACCCCCGAACGGCAGGCTCCCTGCCATGTGCGGGTATGGCCGTCGACTCTGCGGTGAGGGCGTCGGCTACTCGGAGTTTCGCGCCCTACGCGCAGAGTGACTGCGCACACGGAGGGAACAAACCGGCTCGTCCCAGGGTTGAGTCCATTCGACTGAACTTTGGAGGATTGATGGCTGAAGCCGACAAGACGACGCGTGCCGTGCCGGTCCTTTTCACCAGCGACTCGATCGTGTTGCCCGGAATGGTGTTGCCGATCGAACTCGACGAGGCCGCACGGGCCGCCGTCGACGCTGCCCGCGCCAGCGAGTCCGGTGAGCTGCTGATCGCGCCGCGTCTGGAGGACCGCTACCCCTCCTATGGGGTGCTGGCCTCGATCGTGCAGGTAGGCCGGATCCCCGGCGGCAGCGGCGCCGCAGCGGTGGTGCGCGGCGAGAGCCGTGCGCACATCGGGGTCGGCGCCACCGGACCGGGTGCCGCGCTGTGGGTCGAGGTGACCGAGGTCGCCGAAGACCCTGCGGCCGCATCCAGCGAGGAGATCAGGGCGCTGGCGACCGAGTACAAGAAGCTGCTGCTGGCGGTGCTGCAGCGCCGGGAGGCCTGGCAGATCGTCGACTTCGTCAATCAGCAGACCGACCCGTCGGCGCTGGCCGATCTGGCCGGTTACGCCTCGCACCTGACCCAGGTGCAGAAGCGCCAACTGCTCGAGACGCCCGACGTGGCGGGCCGGCTGCGGGCACTGATCGGATGGACCACCGACCACCTCGCCGAGGTGGAGGTCAACGACAAGATCGCCGAGGACGTCCGCGAGGGCATGGAGAAGACGCAGAAGGAGTTCCTGCTGCGCCAGCAGCTCGCCGCGATCCGCAGGGAACTCGGCGAGTTGGGGTCGGACGGCGAAGACGGCGAAGACGACTACCGGGCGCGGGTCGAGGCCGCCGATCTTCCGGACAAGGTCCGCGAGGCGGCACTCCGCGAGGTGGGCAAGCTGGAGCGGTCCAGCGAGCAGAGCCCCGAGAGCGGCTGGATCCGTACCTGGCTGGACACCGTGCTCGACCTGCCGTGGAACGTGCGCACCGACGACTCCACCGATCTGGAGGCCGCCAGGAACATCCTCGACGCCGACCATCACGGTCTGGAGGACGTCAAGGACCGCATCGTCGAGTACCTGGCGGTGCGGGCCCGTCGCGCCGAGCGCGGCCTGGCGGTCGTCGGCGGCCGCGGTTCCGGCGCGGTGATGGTGCTGGCCGGTCCGCCCGGTGTCGGCAAGACCTCGCTGGGCGAGAGCGTGGCCCGGGCCCTCGGCCGCAAGTTCGTCCGCGTCGCCCTCGGCGGGGTGCGCGACGAGGCCGAGATCCGCGGCCACCGCCGCACCTACGTCGGCGCCCTGCCGGGCCGCATCGTGCGGGCCATCGGCGAAGCGGGTTCGATGAATCCCGTCGTGTTGCTCGACGAGATCGACAAGGTCGGCAGCGATTTTCGCGGTGATCCCGCGGCGGCGCTGCTGGAGGTGCTCGACCCGGCGCAGAACCATACGTTCCGCGACCACTACCTGGATCTGGATCTGGACCTGTCCGACGTCGTGTTCCTGGCGACGGCCAACGTGATCGAGAACATCCCGTCGGCACTGCTGGACCGCATGGAACTGGTGCAGATCGACGGTTACACCTCCGACGACAAGGTGGCGATCGCGCGCGACTTCCTGCTGCCCCGGCAGCGGGAGCGGGCGGCGCTGACCGAGGACGAGGTCACGGTCACCGAGGCGGCGCTGCGCAAGATCGCCGCGGACTACACCCGTGAGCCGGGGGTTCGCCAGTTCGAGCGGCTGCTGGCCAAGGCGATGCGCAAGGCCACCACGAAGCTGGTGTCCGCACCGGCGCCGTTGACGATCGACGAGCCCGATCTCGTTGGCTACCTCGGCCGTCCGCGGTTCCTGCCGGAGTCCGCCGAGCGCACCGCGGTGCCGGGGGTGGCGACCGGGCTGGCCGTCACGGGCCTCGGCGGCGACGTGCTCTACATCGAGGCCGGCGCCACCGATGGTGAAGCGGGACTGCAGCTGACCGGTCAGCTGGGCGACGTGATGAAGGAGTCGGCGCAGATCGCGCTGTCCTACGTGCGATCGCACGCCGAGCAGTTGGGCGTCGACCCCAAGGCGCTCGATCGTCGCATCCACGTGCACGTGCCTGCGGGTGCGGTGCCTAAGGACGGTCCGTCGGCCGGTGTGACGATGGTGACCGCGCTGGTGTCGATGGCCACCGGCCGGCAGGTGCGCTCGGACGTCGGCATGACCGGCGAGGTCACGCTCAACGGCCGGGTGTTGCCGGTCGGCGGTGTCAAGCAGAAGCTGCTCGCCGCGCAGCGAGCGGGGCTGTCAACGGTTTTCATCCCGCAGCGCAACGAGGCCGACCTGGACCCGGAACACGGAGGGGTGCCGGCCGACGTCCTCGAGGCGCTGGAGGTCAAGCCGATGACCGACGTGGCCGACATCGTCGCGCAGGCGCTGGCGCCCGCGGAGGCGGTGACCGTCGCCGCCTGACCGGCTCGCGAATGCACTCAGGGTCGTGATCCTTCGCGGGTCACGATCGTGAGTGCAGAATCGGTGTATCCGGGTACATCTCGGGCGTGAGATTCGTGCTCGATGTGAACCTTCCCGACGACGCCGACACGTGCGCCGAAGTCGGACGGATACTGCGCTACTGGGGCGGGGCGATGAACGACCTCGACGACCTCGAACCCGGCGACAAGCAGGATATCTACGACGCGGCCTACAACCGGGTCGGGTCGTGGTCGGTGACCGCCGATGGCGAGTGACTTGTCGGTGTCGGGGGTTACGGTCGTCGCATGCCCTACGACCAGGACCTGGCCGACCGTATCCGCGAGTTGTTGAGCGCCGAGCGCGGCGTCGAGGAGAAGCGGATGTTCGGCGGGTTGGCGTTTCTCATCAACGGAAACATGGCGGTGGTGGCCAGCGGCCACGGCGGGCTGATGGCACGGGTTCCGCCTGAGGACACCGAGAAGCTCCTGACGCGCGAGCACGTCGCGCCGATGGTGATGGCCGGCCGGGAAACACGCGGTTGGCTCCGGGTGTCCCTGGACGGGGTCAAGGCCAAGCGGCAGTTGCAGCCTTGGGTCCGCCGCGGTGTGGACTACGCGAAGAGTTTGCCCCCGAAATAGCCGGGGTACGCGCCGACGATGATCCGCATCGGCACCTCGGGCTGGTCCTACAACCACTGGACCGACGTGCTGTATCCGGCCGGGACGCCGGTGGCCAAGCGGCTGGCCCGCTACGTCGAGGAGTTCGACACCGTCGAGCTCAACGCCAGCTTCTACCGCTGGCCCAAGGACTCCGCCTTCGCCGGCTGGCGCGAGCGGCTGCCCGCGGGATTCACGATGTCGGTAAAGGCCCAGCGCGGCCTGACCCACTACCGCCGGCTTCGCTCGCCCGAGCCGTGGATCGAGCGGTTCGAACGGTGCTGGACACTGCTCGGTGATCGCGGTGAAGCCCTACTGGTGCAGGTGCATCCCGAGCTGGAACGCGACGACGCGCGCCTCGATCACTTCCTGACGCTGATGCCGGACCGGATTCCCGTCGCCATGGAGCTGCGCCATTCCTCGTGGGACGACCCCGGCGTGTACGCGCTGCTGGAACGCCACAGGGCGGCCTACGTGGTGATGAGCGGAGCCGGACTGCGCTGTGTTCCCCGCGCGACCGGCTCGCTGGTGTATATCCGTATGCACGGGCCGGACCAGAGCTCGATGTACGCCGGTTCCTACCCCGACGACGAGCTGCGGCACTGGGCGGACCGGATCAGCGAGTGGGACCGCGAAGGCAGGCGGGTACTGGTCTACTTCAACAACGATCTCGGCGGGCACGCCGTTCGCAATGCCCGCACGCTCAAGCAGATGCTGGCCGGCTGAACCGCACCCCGCGTCCCGCGCCGAAATAAGGTTCCGGCACGCTTGAGAGCCGAAATGCGTGTCATATGTCTGATCTCGGCCCTGGCGCTGATCACCGTCGCGGGCTGCTCGGGCGAGCGGATCGTCACCACCGACGAGCCGCGCGTGCAGACACCGGTGAGCACAATCGAGGCACCGCCTCCCCCACCGCCCGACAGTGCGCATCTGGTCGACGCGTTCGACTACGTCGCGCATCCGGGCGGCACGGCGGTCTACTTCTTCACCACCCCGAGCGGACGATGGGCCTGCGCGATCGTGCCGCGGCTCAGGGCGGGCTGTATGGCGGCGGGTGACTGGGAGTCCGGGCTGGGCGTCAGCGGTGAGCCGGAAACGGTCCCGGACGCCGACGGTGAACCGGCGACCCCGAATGCGCTGGTCGTCGACCGCGACGGCGCCCCGGCGTTCGTGGCGCTCGACCAACCGGAATTCGTCCTCGACGCCGCCAGGGTGCTGCCGTTCAACCGGGTTCTCGTCGCCGCCGGATTCCGCTGCAACGTGCAGGAGTCCGGGGTGTCGTGCATGAGCGAGGCCAGCGGCGAGGGGTTCAGCTTCGCCCCTGACGAATTCGTTCCGCGGTACACCGAGGTGCCGGCCGGCGCGCCGTAGGAGAGCGTATGCAGATCCACGCAGGACAGGTCGCCGTCGTCACCGGCGGCACGAGCGGCATCGGCTTCGCGCTCGCCGCCCACCTGGTACACCGCGGCGTGGACGTGATGATCGCCGACATCCGCGAGGACGCCATCCCCGTCGCGGTCGACGCGCTGTCCGGGCAGCCGGGCCGGGTGGTCGGCGTGCGGGCCGACGTCGGCATCGAGGCCGACGTCGACGCGTTGGCCGACGAGACCATCGAACGATTCGGGCGCGTCGACCTGGTGTGCAACAACGCCGGCGTGGTCTGCGAAAAGACCCCCATGTGGGAGCAGCGCCTCGCGACCTGGCGCTGGCTGATCGACGTCAAGCTGATGGGTGTCGTGCACGGTGTGCGCACCTTCGCCCCGCTGCTCATCGCACAGGGTTGCGGGCACTTCCTCATACGGCCTCGGCCGGTGGCCTGATGCCGCTGCCCTACCTCGCGCCGTACAACGCGACCATGCACGCGGTCGTCGGGCTGACCGAGACGCTGAACACCGAACTCCGTTCGATCTCAGCGGATCTGGGTGCCACCGTGCTGTGCCCCGGCATGGTCGACACCCCGCTCGGGCCGAACTCCGCCGCCCTCGGCCCCGCCGGGAGCGGCCAGCGTGCCCGGTGACCGCGACGACGACGTGCTGCGCGGCGCCCGCGGCCAGACAACGCGTCGACGCGCTGCTGGCCGACCTCGACTGAGGGACTACAGCAGCGCCGCGGTGCCGTCCGCGTTGACCTGCACCTTGGCGCCCGCGATGTCGTCGCGGACCGTGGCCTGCGCGTCGGAGGCGTCGCCGATGACCGCCAGCACCCGGGCGTCGTCGGGTGTGCGGACTGCGAGGAAAGCCTTGTCCGGCGTCCCTTCGCGGCTGAACGGAGTCGTCCAGGTCTCCACCGTTCCGACTCCGGACCAGTCCACCGGGGCCGCCCGCGTCGGTTCCCGGTCGACATCGGGTTGCACGTCCTCCCAACGGAATTCATGCTCGGGCGGCTCGGTGCCGTAGACCCCGAAGCTGTGCTTGGTGAGGTAGCCGCCGTTGGCGGTGATCAGGCCGCGCTGACCCGGTGCGTCGGCCAGTCGTTCGGCCATCGTGGCGATCGAGTGCGTGACGTAGTTGTTCCACGGGCCGCCGGCGAAGGTGAGCCCGCCGGTGACGGTGAGCGGCCGGCCGGGGTCGTTCGTCGAGAGCCCCAGTTCGTTGGCGGCCACCTGCACCGCTGAGGGGAAGCAGGAGTACAGGTCGACCAGTTCGACGTCGTCGAGGTCGGTGCCGGCCAATCGGAGCGCGCGTCGCCCGGCGATCCTGATCGCGGGCGAGGTGTGGAACTCGGCGCGTTCACCGATCGCGTAGGTGTCGTGTGCGTCGGTGCCGGCATACGGGAAAACCCAACGGTCGCGCGGGATCTGGAGGTGCTCGGCCTTATCCGCCGACGTCAGCACCAGGACCGCGCCCTGGTCGACCATGTTGTTGGAGTTCATCAACTTGGTGTACGGCCAGCTGATCATCCGGTTGTCCGGACCGGCCTGCCAGATCTGCTCGGCCGACAGCGCCTCCCGGCTCCAGGCGTGGGGGTTCGTCGCGGCGACGCCGCTGAACCGCGCCCACAGTTCGCCGATCCGGCGACGGTGCACTTCGGAAGATTCCCCCACCGCGATCCGCAGCGCCTGTTCGAACATCGGGTAGACGTAGGCGGGCCGGTCGAGGTGAATCTTGATCTCGGCCGGCCCGGCCATCGGCACGCCCTCGTCGGCGCCCGGGGCCGTCGGCACCGACTCGTCCTGGCGTGTCCAGTCCGCTTTCTTGCCGGCGGCGCGCATCCGGGTGCGGGTCCGCCAGGTCTCGGCGCCGGCGATCAGGACGACGTCGGCGCGGCCCCGCTGGATGTCCAGGCATGCCTCGTTCACCAAGGACTGCGGGGTGTTGCCGCCGACCCCCGTGTACCGGGTGGCGGCGTTGGCGGCGCGAAGCCGTTGCGCCAGTAGCAGACCCGGATCGCGGTACCGCCACGACAGCAGGCTGACCACCCGTACCGAGTCGGCCGCCTCGAGCACCCGGGGATCGGCGCCGGCGCGGGCGGCCGCGACCATCAGGTCGATCGGTTCCACATCGGGGTTCTCGTCGTACTGGTTGACCTGGCCGTAGCCGACCAGTACCGGCGTCCGCGGGTCCATCATGGCCTTTCTCGATAGTCGAAGAGCACACCCTCGGCGATCAGCCGATCGATCTCTTCGGGGGTCAGGCCGAGCGCCGTCCGGCAGATCTCGCGGGTCTGCTCCCCCGGCAGCGGCGCGGGACGGAACTCGGCGGGCGGGATGTCGGCGTACGGCGCAGGGCCGGTTTCGCTCGGCATCGCGGCCTCGAACAGTGGATGGACCATGTCGGCCAACACTTTCCGGTGTTTCACCTGCGGGTCGGCCAGCACGTCGACGGCGCGATTCATCGGCGCCGCGGCGATGCCCGCCTGCTGCAGCAGCTCCGCCGTCTCGGTCCGGTCGCGGGTGCCGGTCCACGTCGCGAGATCGACACCGTCGGTGAGCGCCGCCACCGCGGCGCGCTCGGCGTCGGTGCGCAACGAGACCACACACCACTCGTCGTCACCGGCGCACGGGTAGACACCGTGCGCGGCGGCGTCGTCGGCCACCTCGAGCCCCACCGCCCTGGCCGCCTCGGCGACGTACGCGGTGGCGAGCTGGTGCACCGCGGCTTCGGCCTGCGAGACATGCGTGTGCGCACCGTCTCCCGTTCGGTCGCGCCGGATGAGGGCGGCCAGCGCCGCGATCGCGGTGAGCCGCGCCGAGACATGGTCGGGGAAAATCGTGGTGGCGTCGTAGAAGCCGCCGTCACGCGACGTCCACAGCGAGGTCACCCCGGTCGTCGCGCGCACCAGCGGGCCGTACCCCATCCGGGTGCTCCACGGGCCGGTTGCACCGAACGCGCTGCTCTCGGCCAGCACGATGCGCGGATTGAGCTCTCGCAAGCGGTCATACGAAAAGCCAAGGGAATCAAGCGTTCCCGGTTTGAAGTTGGCGAACACCGCATCGGCGTCGGCGACCAGCCGCGCGAACAGTTCGGCGCCGCGGGGGTGGCGCAGGTCGAGGCCGAGGCTGCGCTCGTTGCGGTGGGTCAGCGCCCACGACCGGCTCATCACCTGGCCGGGTGGGGTCTGGCGGAGGCCGTCCGGGTAGGCGGCGCTTTCGATCTTGATGACGTCGGCGCCGAGGTCCGCGAACAGCCTGCCCAGTTCGCCGCCCGCGACGATGACGCCGAGATCGAGGATCCGCAGACCGTCGAACGGCCGGCGCACCGCGCCGGGGTGCCCGCCCGCGCTCGACGGTGCGCCGATCCACCCGGCGTCGTCGGCGCCGGCGTCGGGAGCGAGATGCCGGAGTCCGGCGCGACGGCCGTGGACGACGAACGGGCCGCACGGGATCTGCACCGGGGTCGCGGCGAACCGCGCCGTGGTCAACGCACCGACGGCGTGGAAGTGCTCGGAGGCCAGCGCCTCCGCGGGCGTCAGCACGGCGGCGATCGGCACGCCGCGCGACTGCCCCTCGGCCACCAGCGCTTCCATCGTCTGAGGGGCGACGAAATCGGCGATCAGGGCGTTGAGTTCACGTGACGCGGCATACCGCGCGGCGATGGTGTCGAACTTGGGGTCGGCGAACTGGTCGGGCTCACCCAGCCAGGCCCGCATGCCGTGCCACTGTCGCGCCGACAGCAGGCAGATCCGGACGTGGCCGTCCTTGCAGGCGAAGATCGGATAGATGTTCTGGTTGCGGGGCCTGCCGCGCCACAGTTCGGTCGTCTTCTTCATGCCGACGGCCGCCTGTCCCTCCGACCCGTAGGGCGGGTCGAGCGACTGCAGGACTCCCTCGAACCGGGAGAAGTCGATGTAATCGCCTGAACCGCAGCGTAACCGGCGATAGTAGGCGGCCAGCGCCGCCCACGCCGCCTGCACGGCGGCCGTCCCCGTCGCCAGGCCGAGCGGTGGTATCACCGGGGTACCCGCCGTCGGTCCCGTCCGCGACAACGCCGTCGACAGCGCGTAGAGCACCGGGTCGGTGGCACGCCACGAGGCGCGCGGTCCGTCGGTGCCGAAGTCGGTGACCGACACAGTCACGAGGTGGTCGTACCGCTGTGCCAAGGCCGCGCACGAGATTCCGAAAGCCGAAGCGCCCGAGAGTGATCCGTCGTCGATCACGATGTCGGCGGTGGCCGCCAACTCGAAGAACCGCCCGCGGTCACCCGCATCGGCCGGGTCGAGGACGGCGCAGCGCTTGTTGGCGTTGTGCACGGCGAACGGCACACTGACGCCGTCGACAGCGGGCAGTGCGCGGCGCGCGGGGCTGCCGCCCGGAGGCTCGATCTTCACCACATCGGCGCCGAGGTCGGCGAGCAACCGGCCCACGCCGTCGGATCCGCCGCCGCCGAGGTCGAGCACCCGCACCGATGCCAGCAGGGCGTCGCTCACGGCGCCAGCAGCCGTTCCGCCCACCGCAGGTGCTCGTCGGTGTCCGCCGCGACGTACAGCAGGTCGACGAACGCATCGTGGTAGCCGCTGTCGGCGAGCACCCGCACGGCCTCGGCGACGGCTTCGACAGGCGTGCCGGTGGCCACGTTGATCCGGACGCAGGTAGCGATCGCCGACGGGTCGCGTCCCGCCGCGCGGGCCGCGTCGTCGATCGCGCCGCGCTGCCAGCTCAACATCTCCGGCAGCACGCCCCCGGGCACCTGCACGACGGCCATCCATCCGTCGGCCCGCTGCCCGATGCGCTTCAGCCCGGCCGGGGTGAAGGCCCCGAGGAACACGGGCGGACGCGGCTGCTGCACCGGTTTGAGGTTCACCCATGACGGCGGGATCGACCACCGATCGCCCTCGTGCGACACCGGATTCGTCGTCCACAGCAGCTCGAGCGCGTCGAGCAGCTCGTCGAGCTGGGCGCCGCGGCGACGGAACGGGGCGCCGGCGGCCCGGAACTCCTCGGGCGACCACCCGATGCCGAAGCCGGGCACCAGCCTGCCCCCGCTGATCACGTCGATGCTGGTCAGCTGACGCGCCAGTTGCACGGGCGGATACCACGGCGCGACGAAGACGCTGCTGCCCAGCCGGACCCGGCTTGTGGCCGTCGCCGCCACGGTCAGGGCGACGAACGGGTCCAGACCGGTGCGGAACTGCTCGGGAATGGTGTCGCTGCCCGCGTATCCGACGCTGGGATGCGCCGGTGCCAGCAGCCGGTCGCCGACCCAGAGACTCGCGGCGCCGAGGTCCTCGGCCGTGCGCGCGAATCGGGCCACGTCGGCGTGCGCAGCCTGCCCGTATTGCGGCACCGCGAATCCCAGCACGTCCGACAGGCTAATGCGTAGCCCCTGACCCACCGGGTACCAGGACCTCACGCGTTGTTCACCCGCCACGACGATGATGGGCCAGATGACCACCCAGGACCTCTCCCCGACCCTGTCCGACGACGAGCTGGAAGTGATCGACGCCTACTGGCGCGCTGCGAATTACCTGTCGGTCGGGCAGATCTATCTCCTGGACAACCCGCTGCTGCGCGAGCCGCTCGAACCGCACCACGTCAAGCCGCGTCTGCTCGGTCACTGGGGCACCACTCCGGGACTGAATCTCATCTACGCCCACCTGAACCGCGTGATCCGCGCGCGCGACCTCAACGTCATCTACCTCACCGGACCCGGGCACGGTGGCCCCGGCCTGGTTGCCAACGCCTACCTCGAGGGCACCTACAGCGAGGTCTACTCGGCTATCTCCGGGGACGCCGAGGGCATGCGAAAGTTGTTCCGGCAGTTCTCTTTTCCCGGTGGGATTCCCAGCCACGTGGCCGCCGAGACGCCGGGCTCGATCCATGAGGGCGGTGAGCTGGGCTATGCGCTGGTGCACGCCTACGGCGCGGCCTTCGACAACCCGGACCTGGTGGTCGCGTGTGTGATCGGCGACGGGGAGGCCGAGACCGGTCCGTTGGCCACCAGCTGGCACTCGAACAAGTTCCTCAATCCGGTCACCGACGGCGCGGTGCTGCCGATCCTGCACCTCAACGAGTACAAGATCGCCAACCCGACGGTGCTGTCGCGCATCCCGGCCGACGAGCTCGAGGCGCTGCTGTTCGGCTACGGCTACCGGCCCATCACGGTGGCCGGGGACGACCCCGTCAACGTGCACCAGCAGATGGCCACCGCGCTCGACGAGGCGTTCGACCAGATCGGCGCGATCCAGCGGGCCGCCCGGCTCGACGGGGAGAGCGGCCGCCCGCTGTGGCCGACGATCGTGCTGCGCACCCCGAAGGGCTGGACCGGCCCGCGGACCGTCGACGGCAAGAAGGTCGAGGGCACCTGGCGCTCGCATCAGGTGCCGCTCGCCGAGACCCGCAGCAACCCCGAACACCGCGCCCAGTTGGCGGACTGGCTGCGCAGCTACCGGCCCGGGGAGTTGTTCGACGAGGACGGCGTGCTGCGGGCCGGTCTGCGGGCCTTCGCGCCGGAGGGGCAGCGCCGCATGAGCGCCAATCCGCACGCCAACGGCGGGCTGCTGGTCCGCGACCTCGACCTGCCGCCCTTCGCCGACTACGCGGTGCCGGTCGACAAGCCGGCGTCCGAATCCGCCGAGGCGACCCGCGTGCTCGGCACCTTCCTGCGCGACGTGATCGTCCGCAACCCCGACCGCTTCCGGCTGATGGGCCCGGACGAGACGGAGTCCAACCGGCTCTCGGCCACCCTCGAGGTGACCGACAAGGCGTGGATGGGCGAGATCGGGCCGGACGACGAGAACCTGGGGCCCGAGGGCCGCGTGATGGAGGTGCTGTCCGAACATCTGTGCCAGGGCTGGCTGGAGGGCTACCTGCTCACCGGCAGGCACGGTCTGTTCAACTGCTACGAGGCGTTCGTCCACATCATCGACTCGATGCTCAACCAGCACGTCAAATGGCTGTCCAGCAGCAGGGAGCTGGCCTGGCGGCGGCCCATCGCATCGCTGAACTACCTTCTGACATCCCATGTCTGGCGCCAGGACCACAACGGCGCCTCGCACCAGGACCCCGGCTTCATCGACCACGTCGCCAACAAGCGGCCCGAGATCGTGCGGGTCTACCTGCCGCCGGACGCCAACACGCTGCTGTCGGTGGCCGACCACTGCCTGCGCAGCCGCCACTACGTCAACGTGATCGTCGCGGGCAAGCAACCCGCCCTGAGCTATCTGGACATGGACTCCGCGATCGCGCACTGCACCCGCGGCCTCGGGATCTGGGATTGGGCGAGCAACGCCGGCGGAGGGCTGGGCCCACGCCCGGAGGGCCGGGGAGAGCGGAGCGACTCGGGAATTTACCGCGGTGAACCCGACGTCGTGCTCGCCTGCGCCGGCGACATCCCGACGCTGGAGACCCTGCGCCGCCGCCGACATCCTGCGCCGCGAACTGCCCGACCTGGCGGTGCGGGTCATCAACGTCGTCGACATCATGCGGTTGCAGCCCGACACCGAGCACCCGCACGGGTTGTCGGACCACGAGTTCGACGCGCTGTTCACCACCGACAGACCGGTGATCTTCGCCTATCACGGCTACCCGTGGCTGATCCACCGGCTCACATACCGGCGGACGAACCACCCGCAGCTCCATGTGCGCGGGTTCAAGGAGCGGGGCACCACGACGACCCCGTTCGACATGGTGATGCTCAACGATCTCGACCGGTTCCACCTCGTGCTCGACGTGATCGACCGCGTCGACGGGTTGGCCAACCGCGCGGCGATGGTGCGCCAGCGCATGGTCGACGCCCGGCAGGCGGCCCGGCGCTACACCCGCGAGCACGGCGAGGACGACCCGGCCGTCTCCGGGTGGACGTGGGACCACACCTACCAGGCGCCGTCGTTGTCGCAGGACACCCTCAGCGACGGCGGTCGGTAGACTGGGTTGTTGTGTCCGACCAAGCCGTGGTAATCGATCCCCCGCACCCGCTGGTCGAACAGCTGTCCGCGCTGCACCACTTCCGCACGTACGTCGACATCGCGGTGGTCGTCGTGGTGCTTGCGCTCACCAACCTCATCGCGCACTTCACCACGCCGTGGGCCAGCGTTGCGACCGTGCCGGTCGCCGCGGTGCTTCTCGTCGCCCTCGTCCGCTCACGCGGCCTCGGCTGGGCCGAACTGGGCCTGAGCCGCGAGCACTGGAAGGCGGGTGCGGGCTATGCGCTGGCCGCCGTCGGCATCGTGCTGTCGGTGATCGCGATCGGCCTGCTGCTGCCCTGGACGCGGCCGATGTTCATGAACAACAACTACGCGACCATCTCGGGTGCGTTGATCGCGTCGATGGTCATCATCCCGCTGCAGACGGTGATTCCCGAGGAGTTGGCATTCCGCGGTGTGCTGCACGGAGCGCTGGACCGGGCCTGGGGGTTCCGGGGTGTGGCCGCGGCCGGTTCGCTGCTGTTCGGGCTGTGGCACATCGCCACCTCACTTGGATTGACCAGCAGCAACGTCGGCTTCACCCGATTGTTCGGTGGCGGGCTGCTGGGCACGATCGCGGGCGTGGTGCTGGCCGTCGCGGCCACCGCGGTGGCCGGTTTCGTGTTCACCTGGCTGCGGCGCCGCAGCGGAAGCCTGATCGCGCCGATCGCGCTGCACTGGTCGCTCAACGGGCTCGGCGCGCTGGCCGCCGCCCTGGTATGGCATCTGTCGATGTGACCTCGGCCGCGCGCCGGCGCGCCCGGAACTCCCGGTTCTTGATCTTGTTGCCGCACGTGGCCATGTCGCACCAGGTGCCACCGTGGTTGCGCGACCGGTCGTAGAACGCCCAGCGACAGTCCTCGTTCGCGCACGCCTTCAGATGGACCCAGCTGCCGTCGCGCTGGGCGTCGCGGATGATCAGCAGCAGGTCGAAGAGTCGATCCGCGACCGAATCCCCCTCGGGGGCGAGCTCGATGCCCCCGTCGTCGGCGAGGGCGACCCTGGCGGCGCCGCGGGCCGCGAGCCTGCGCAGGGGTGCCAGCTGAGCTTCGGCCGGGGCCGGACCGCCCGTGTTGTGTACCAGCACGGCGCGCAGCGCCTCGCGTACGCCGCGAAGAAGTTCGACGTCCGGTTCGGTGAGCTCGGCGCCCGGCGTCAGCAGACCGGTGCGCACCAGCCACGGGACCGCCTCGGCGGGATCGGCCAGCCGGTCCCGGTCGAAGTCCCACTCCACGCTGTTGACCAGTGCCTGAATCCGGTTGAGGGGTTCGGGCGCCGGCTTCGTCTCGTCGTCGCTGAACCAGTGGCTCGATCCGGCGGTCATGGGGCCACCCTACGCTCTGTGACTGGTAAATGCTGTTGACCGGTCATGCATGACCGGTGTACGGTTTTTGATAGTCATCACCTTCGAGACCAATGAGGTTAGGCGCATGCCTGACAACCCGCTTTCGCACACCGTTGTCGCCGCCACCCCCGCGTCGGCGGACGGAGGTCGTGCCCGCCCGACGATGCGGGCCCGGCTGACCGCCCGGGTGATGGCGGGCAGATTCGACCGGCTGGTCGCGGTCGGGGTGCGCGCGCCGGCGGGCAGCGCGCTCGCCGCGCACTACGCCCGGCTGACCTCGACGGCCGAACGCGAAGCGGTCGCCCGCGCACTGCGGCGCATCGGATGCGACGCACGCGCACGCGGACCGCTGATGAGTTCGCGAATCCCGTTGCACGTCCCCAACATCGCCGCCGCCGAGGACCTCTTCGACGCGATCACGCTGCGGCTGCATTCGCCCCGGCCCGTCGCCGCTCGAGGAATGGCGCGGCTGCGGGTACTGCTTGCCGACGGAACCGGCCCGCTGTTTCGCTACGGCCGGGGTGACCTGGCCGGCCGGCTCGGCGCTGCGCTGGCCGAACTGTAGGCCTCGCGCGGCTCCGACGCGTCGAGGTCCATAATTTCGGTGTGGACAGACGACGCACGGATTCGCGCGTGTACTCGCCCGACACGTTGCTCGACCACCTGCCGGCGCGAGTCGTGCTCGAGCGCATGCCCGTTCCGGTGCTCGCGATCGGGCTGGACGGCTCGATACTCTTCGTCAACGTCGCGTTCGCCGAAATGCTCGGCTACACCGCGGATGCGGTGACGTCGCTGAACTTCATCGAGATCTTCCAGACCGCACCGATCGACGAGCCGCCGGTGTCGGTGGTCCGCGCCTACGCCGGCGAGATCGTGTCCCTGCTGCACGCCGACGGTTCCGTGGTCCGGGCCAAGATGAGCAAGTCGGCCCTGATGCGCGAGGACGACGCGATGGCGCTCGCCACCTTCGAAGATCTCACCGAGCAACTCTGGCTCCGCGGGGATCGCTGAGCCCCGTCGTCGCCGAGGGGCCCGACCGTCGGTCAGACCAGGAGGACGGCGGCCCCGGCGATGCGGCCGGAGCCCAGATCGGCCAGCGCCTCGTCGGCCCGCTCGAGTGGATACTGCGGGGTCGTGACCGCGACCCGGTGCCTGCCCGCGAACTCGAGGAACGCACGTGCGTCGGCCCGCGTGTTGGCGGTGACCGACCGCAGTTGGCGCTCCTGGAACAAGTGGCGCTGGTAGTTCAGCGCCGGAATGTCCGAGAGGTGGATGCCGGCGATCGACAGCGTGCCGCCACGATCGAGGGCTTCGAGCGCCGGCAGCACCAGATCGCCCACGGGGGCGAACAGGATCGCGGCGTCGAGCGGCACCGGCGGACGGTCGGCCGCGCCCTGGACCGATGCGGCCCCGAGGGACAGCGCGAGGTCACGTGCGTGCTCGCCACGGGTCATGACGTGGACCTCGGCTCCCTGCGCCAGCGCGACCTGAGCCGTCAGGTGCGCGCTGCCGCCGAACCCGTAGATCCCCAACCGTCCTCTGGCGGGCAGGTCGGCACGCATCAGCGCGCGATAGCCGATGATTCCGGCGCACAGCAGCGGCGCCAACTCGGTGTCGGAGTAACCCGCCGGCAGCGCGAGTGCGTAAGCGCTTGGCACGGTGGTGAACTCGGCGTAACCGCCGTCGGCGTCCCAACCGGTGTAGCGCGAGTCGGGGCACAGGTTCTCGTCGCCCCGGACGCAGAACTTGCAGTGTCCGCAGGTGTGGCGCAACCATGCGATACCGACGCGGTCGCCGACGGCGAAGTCGCCGTCGGTCCCGGGGCCCACCTCCACCACTTCCCCGACCACCTCATGGCCCGGTATGACCCCCGGCCGGTGTACCGGCAGGTCGCCTTCGGCGACATGAAGATCGGTGCGGCACACCCCGCATGCGCGCACCGCGACGAGGAGCTCACCCGGTGCGGGACGCGGTATCTCGACTTCCGCGCGCTCCAGCGGCCGTGTCGGGATCGGGCCTGGGCGCCGGACGCGCCACGCACACATGGTGGTCACCACTACATCGTCGCGCCGCGCCGCCCGCAGCACCATCCCCGCTTCGCCGTGAGCGAACCACGCTAACGCCGGAGTCCGCGGCGCGGACATCCCCGATGAGGTCCCCATGCTGGCGGGGCAGCGACGTCGCGGCGCCGACAAGGCCTAGGGAAAACCTGATTCCCGTGGCATAACAGAGGCATAACCTGGATATCACGACGGACGAGGTCGGGCGCCCGCCGAAAGGCCAGTACCGGTGACAGGCCCCGGTACCGCGGAAAAGAAGGTGAAGGATGAAGACACTTGTTGCACTTGCGGTTGGCGCCCTCGCGGCCGGCAGCATCGCCCTGGCCGCGCCGGCCAATGCGGGTTGCCAATCCGGGTGGACGCCGTGGGGTGGCGGCGAGATCTGTGATGGGCCGGTGGATGCCAACGGCAACTTCGAGCGCTGTCAGACCGTGGGAGTCTTGGGCTTCGGCGGTTCAGTGCCCTGCTACATCGCCAATGTCAGCAACGCGAATCCGCCGCGGATCGGCCCGTAACGCCGAGATCCGCGGAATGAACCCGGTTGCTCCGCAGCGGACGCCGCGGAGCAACCCGTCATAGGTCAGGTCAGCCCGGAGGCAGCATCCCGGGCGCGTTCTCCGGCGCGACCGGGACCGCCACCCCGACACCCGGCCGCGGCGCGGGCGCATTCGGGTCCGCCGGCGGAGGCGGCGGGGCGTTCGGGTCGGGCGGAGGCGGCGGGGCGTTCGGATCCGCCGGCGGCGCAGTCGGCGGCGCGACGTACGGCCGGATCGAATTCGCCAGTGTCACAGCCTCGTCCTTGGGCACCGGGTTGTTGGCGGTGCCGAGCCAGACGACGAACCAACGCTCCGGTGTGCGCTGGCCACGCGGTGTCCCCGGCTCCACCGGGTTGCCCACCACCCCGGCCCAGATCTGGCCGCTCGGCTTGTTCGTGTCCGTGAACTTCACTTCGTAGTACGACGCGACACCCGGCATCCCGTCGGCGTTCAGCTCGACCGTTTCCTGGTTGAGCCGGGTGCCCGGGAACGGCATGAAGAACTCGCCCATGTCCGAGGCGAGCCGCTGCGCGGCCTTGGTGTTGTCGGATTCCGCCCCCGCGAACAGTTTCAGGTCCAGCCGGCCCAGCAGCACGCTGGTGTCGTTCGGCGGCTCGGCACCCTCGGGTGCGATCTTGGTCAGCAGCGCCTGACCGTATGAGAGCTGGGTCGAGTCCGAAACCTTCCAGCCCGCGGGCACGACGTAGCTCAGGCCACCCGCGGGAGCCTCGACCCGGCCCGGGTCGGCGGGCGGCGGAGGCGCGTTCGGGTCCGGCGGTGGTGCGGGCGCGCCGGGCGGTGGTGGCGGCGGAACCGGCGCACCGGGTGCCGGCGGGGGCGGTGCGGGCTCACCCGGGGGTGGCGGCGGCGGAGGCGGCCCCTGCATGAACGTGTTGCCCGCAGGCGGCGGGGGTGGCGGCGGTGTCGGCTCGGGCTGCGCCTGCGCCACTGTCGGCAGCGCGAGTGCCACCGCGGTGGCACCGGTCAGCGCCGCGATCGCCAGCGTCTTCGAGAGGCCTGTGCGGTGTTGAGATATCGCGTCCGGCTGATCCATGGGGAAGAAACTACCGTGTTACCGCCGTGACGCAAGTGCGAGTTGCTCAAAAAGTGCTCAATTGAGGGATTGCTGAGAGACATCAACTACGACGCAGACCGCATAGCAGCAAGTTGCTGACATGACAAGGTCCCCGCGCGTTGCGCGGGGCTTGTGAACCGCTGTTGTCGCCGGGGCTGTCGGCTGCTTTGAATCGTTTTTCGCGGCTGCGCTCCGCGCCGTTACGGGATCGGGTGCACCGACACCTCCTGCGCCTTCACCGCGAAGAGGACCCGCTCCCCCGGTGCCAGGCGCAACTCGGCCGCCGCGTCGGCGGTGATGTCGGCGGCGAGGCCGGGTCCGCCGTCGGGTTGTTCCTCCGCGCGGACGCGAATGGCCGGCCCGCGGGTGTCGAGTTCGGCGATCGTCACCTCGACGGTGTTGCGGGGACTGCCGTGCGGCCGCTCGCGGTAGACGGCGACGGCCGCGGGCGCGAACAGCGCGACCGCCGGCTGGCCGGCGGGTACGTCGGAATCGGGACTGCCGTGCCAGATCGCGCCCCACTGCGTGGTCAGTGCACCGGCCCCGTCCGCGGTTCCGCTGACCAGGTTCACGCCGGCCAGCCGGGCGGCGAACTTGCTGCGCGGTGTCGCGAGAACCGTTGCCGCCGAGCCGCTTTCGACCACCCGGCCGTCCTCGAGCACCACCACGCGGTCGGCCAGGGTCACCACGTCGAGCACGTCGTGGGTGATCAGCACGGCCGACCGCCCGTCGCGGGTGAGCACCTGACGCAGCACCTTGCGCACCGCGGTCGCCGTGGCGACATCCAGACCGGCGAGCGGTTCGTCGAGCAACAGCACGTCGGGTTCGGCCGCCAGGGCGCGCGCCAGGGCCACCCGCTGTGCCTGGCCCCCGGACAACTGGCGGGGCCGACGGCCGGCCAGGTCCGCGGCGTCCACCTCGGCCAACCAGTGCTCGGGCCGGGCGCTGCGCGGCGGGAATGCCACGTTGCCGAGCACGCTGAGGTGCGGAAACAACAGTGGATCCTGCAACAGCAGGGCGACGCGACGGTCGTGGGTGGCGACGTGGACGCCGGCTGCGGTGTCGGTGAGGACTCGTTGGCCGATGCGCACGACTCCGTCGTCGGGCCGGATGAGTCCGGCGATGACGTGCAGCGCGGTCGACTTGCCCGCGCCGTTCGGGCCCAGCACGGCCAGCACGTCGCCGGCGGCGACCTCGAAATCGACGTCGACACCCCGCTTTCGGACCGCGGCGCGCACGGCCAGGCCGCCATCACCAGGCACGGGCACCCCTCAGCCGTCGGCCGCCGAGACCGATGACCACCACCGCGGCCACCGCGACCAGCAGCAGGGACAAGGCCACCGCCGCGTCGGCGTCGCTCTCCCGCTGCAGGTAGATCTCCAGGGGCAGCGTTCGGGTGACCCCCTGCCGTGAGCCGGCGAAGGTCAGCGTGGCGCCGAACTCGCCGAGGGAACGCGCGAACGCCAGCACCGTCCCCGATACCAGTCCCGGCGCCAACAGCGGCAGGGTCACCCGCCACCACACGCGGGTCGGCGCGGCGCCCAGCGTCGCGGCGACCATCTCGTAGTCGCCTCCGGCCGAGAGCGCGGCACCCTCGAGTGCGATGACCAGGAACGGCAGCGACACGAACGTCTGCGCCAGCACGACCGCCGTCGTGGTGAACGCGATCTGGATCCCCGCGGCCTCGAGGTATTCCCCGAGCAGACCGAGCCGGCCGAACACGTACAGCAACGCGATACCGCCGACCACCGGCGGCAGCACGAGCGGCAGCAGGATGAGCGGCCGCACGGCGCGCACCGCCCGGTTGTCGCTGCGCGCGAGGACCAGAGCCATCGGCACCCCCAGCACCAGGCACAGGACTGTGCTCGCTGCGGCGGTCCGCAGGCTGAGCAGCAGAGCGCTGATCGACGACTCGCTGGTCACCAGGGTGAGGAAGTCGGGCCAGTCCACCTTGACCGCGATCGCGATCAGCGGCACCACCACGAACAGCGCGCCGATCGCGGCGGGCAGATACAGCCAGCGCGGCAGACCCGGCGACGGGCTCACCGCCGTGCCGCTTCTGACTCCACGCGCCAAATCTATGGCACGGCGTCCGTCGAGGCCGCGGGCCGCCCGCGAGTCGGTTTCGTGCCCTAGCTACTGTCCAGTAACATTGCGGTGGATCGCTGGGTTCAGCGGCGAACACGTCAGGGAGGTCCTCGTGATGGAGGTGCTCGTCACCGGAGGTGACACCGATCTGGGTCGCACGATCGCCGAAGGCTTCCGGGATGCCGGACACCGCGTCGTGATCGCCGGCGCCCGCCGCGACGACCTCGAGGTCGCCGCCAAGGAACTCGATGTCGACGCGATCGTTTTCGACAACACCGATCCGGCCGGCCTGGAGGCGGCGCGTCCGCAGTTCCCCCATCACCTGGACACCATCGTCAACGTGCCCGCGCCGCAGTGGGACGGCGGTGATCCCCGCACCTACACCCTGGCCGACCAGGCCGCGGCGTGGCGTTCGGCGCTCGACTCGACCATGGTCTCTGCGGTGCTGACCGTGCAGATCCTCGGCGACCACCTGCGCTCGGGTGGATCCATCGTCACGGTCGTGCCGGAGAACCCCGCCGAGGGCAGCGCCGAGGCGGCGATCAAGGCAGCGGTGTCCGACTGGACCGCCGGCCAGACAACTCACTTCGGGACCAGGGGCATCACCGTGAACGCCGTCGCGTCGGGGCGCAGCGCCGAACCCGGCTACGAGGGCCTGTCACGCACACCGCCGCCGGTGGCCGCCGAAATCGCCCGCCTCGCACTGTTTCTGACGACGCCGGCCGCACGCCACATCACCGGCCAGACGCTGCATGTCAGCCAGGGCGCGCTGGCTAACTTCGGCTGAATATTCCCGCGTTCGCCCGAAGCGGAAGCGGGGTGCCCGCTCCGCTTAGTTGTGGTTACGTGAAGGCGTGACCATCAGACTCGGACTTCAGATCCCGAACTTCTCCTACGGCACGGGCGTCACCGAACTGTTTCCCACCGTCATCGCGCAGGCACAGGAGGCCGAGGCCGCGGGCTTCGACTCCGTGTTCGTGATGGACCACTTCTACCAGTTGCCCGGCCTGGGCACCCCGGACCAGCCGATGCTCGAGGCCTACACCGCGCTCGGTGCGTTGGCGACCGCGACCTCGCAGGTGCAGTTGGGCACGCTCGTGACGGGCAACACCTACCGCAATCCCACGCTGTTGGCCAAGGCCATCACGACGCTGGACGTGATCAGCCAGGGCCGCGCCGTGCTGGGCATCGGCACCGGCTGGTTCGAACTCGAGCACGACTCGCTCGGTTACGAATTCGGCACGTTCACCGACCGTTTCAACAAGCTCGGCGAGGCGCTGGAGATCATCCTGCCGATGCTGCGGGGCGAGCGCCCCACCTTCGAGGGCAAGTACTACCGCACCAAGGAGGCCATGGCCGAACCGCGCTTCCGCGACCACATTCCGCTGATGATCGGCGGCAGCGGCGAGAAGAAGACCATCCCGTTGGCGGCCAGGCACTTCGACCACCTCAACATCATCGCGGGCTTCGACGAGCTCCCGCGAAAGGTGCAGGTCGTCAAGGAGCGCTGCGAGGAGATCGGGCGTGATCCGGCCACGCTGGAGACCAGCATGCTGGTCATCGCGATCATCGATGAGAACGTCACCGGCGACGTGATTCCCGACGACTTCAAGCAGCAGGCGGTGTACGGCAGCGCCGAGCAGGTGGCCGAGCAGATCAAGGCCAAGGTGCTCGACGCCGGCGTCGACGGGGTGATCCTCAGCCCGGTGACGAGCCTCAACGGCTACCAGCCAGGCGGCGTCACCGCGGTCGGCGAGGTACTGCGGCCGCTCCTCCGCGGTTAATCCCCCGCGGTGCGTGGGATATCACACAGCAAACCGATTCCCCGATCGGCTGTTCAGGCGGCTACCGTAAGGGGTACAGGACTGCACGTGAAGCACCGTCGAGGAGCCCAGAATGAGCCATCCCGGAGCCACTGCAACTGATCGGCACAAAGTCGTCATCATCGGATCGGGATTCGGTGGGCTGACCGCAGCCAAGAGGCTCAAGCGAGCCGACGTCGACGTCAAGCTGATCGCAAAGACGACGCATCACCTTTTCCAGCCGCTGCTCTACCAGGTGGCCACGGGCATCATCCCGTCCGGTGAGATCGCGCCGCCGACGCGGATGATCCTGCGCAAGCAGAAGAACTGCCAGGTGCTGATGGGCGACGTCATGCACATCGACCTGGCGAATCAGACCGTCAAGTCGGAGTTGCTGGGCCACACCTACGTCACGCCCTACGACACCCTGATCGTCGCCGCGGGTGCGGGCCAGTCCTACTTCGGCAACGACCATTTCGCCGAGTGGGCGCCGGGCATGAAGTCGATCGACGACGCATTGGAGTTGCGCGCGCGGATCCTGTCCGCGTTCGAACAGGCGGAGCGCTCCAGCGATCCGGCGCGCCGCGAGAAGCTGCTGACGTTCACCGTGGTGGGTGCCGGCCCGACCGGCGTCGAAATGGCCGGGCAGATCGCCGAACTGGCCGACCACACGCTCAAAGGCGCGTTCCGCCACATCGATTCGACGACCGCCAGGGTGATCCTGCTCGACGCGGCGCCCGCGGTGCTGCCGCCGATGGGCGAGAAGCTGGGCAGGAAGGCGCAGGACCGGCTGGAGAAGATGGGCGTCGACATCCAACTCGGCGCGATGGTCACCGATGTGGACCGCAACGGCATCACCGTCAAGGACTCCGACGGCACCATCCGGCGCATCGAGTCGGCGACCAAGGTGTGGTCGGCCGGGGTGCAGGCCAGCCCGCTGGGCCGTGACCTCGCCGAGCAGTCCGGCGTCGAGATCGACCGGGCCGGACGCGTCATGGTGCAGCCCGACCTGACCATCCCCGGCCACCCGAACGTGTTCGTCGTCGGCGACATGGCTCATGTCGAGGGTGTGCCCGGGCAGGCGCAGGGCGCCATTCAGGGCGGTCGGTACGCCGCCAACGCGATCAGGGCGGAGCTCAAGGGCGCCGACCCGTCCCAGCGTGAGCCGTTCCAGTACTTCGACAAGGGGTCGATGGCGACGGTGTCGCGGTTCTCCGCGGTCGCCAAGATCGGTCCCCTGGAGTTCGGCGGCTTCATCGCCTGGCTGGCCTGGCTGGTGCTGCACCTGGTGTACCTCGTCGGGTGGCGACGTAAGATCACCACGCTGCTGTCGTGGACGGTGACGTTCCTGTCGACGCAACGCGGGAACATGACGATCACCGAGCAGCAGGCCTACGCCCGCACCAGGATCGAGGAGCTCGAAGAGATCGCTGCCTCGGTGCAGGAGACGGAGAAGGTCGCGGGCTAGGGATCCGGCGGGGTGGGAGCGAAGCGACTGGGGGGACTACAAGCGCTCGCCCTGCCACGTCGACAGGCAACCGCCCGCGGCAAGCGCCAGCGGCGTTCCCGCCGTGTCGACATCACGGTCGGGATAGTGCAACTCGCTCACCGCGGCCCTCGGTGTTCCGAGCTCGTCGTCGGTGACCGAACCCCGGCCCAACTCGATGCGGTGACGCACCAGGGGCATACCACCCACGTCGGCGTGCAGCGACCCCGACCAGAACCCCTGTCGCTCATCGGTTCTGCCGATCTGCACCCGCTCACGGACCCTGATCCGGCCGGCGCAGCCGAGATCCAGGCGCGTCGACGCGTGATGCCATGAGGTGGCCGCGACGATCGTCGGCTGCGGGTCGAGGTCGAGGTCGCCGGCCACCTCCAGCGTCCAGATCGCCTGCGACTCAGGCGTGGTAACACCCGGGAGCGTCACCGTCGCGGCCGCACTGCGTACCCGCAACCGGGCGCCGGCCTCGACGACGACGCGGACGTGAAGGTAGTCCCCGCCCAGCGGTGTCGCCGCGGCCGACACCAGGTGCACGGTGTCGGGCTCGGTCAGCCGGGCGGCCAGTCCGCCGGTGCACTCGATGCGCGGCCGCCGAGAGGAGCACGCGACGATGAGCACCTCGGAGCGCACTAGTCGCGGTCCCTGCTGCTCCGCGCGTGCGCGGGCACCCGCAGTTGCTCGCGCACCCAGGCCAGCACCGGGGTGGCCGTGGGGTCTTCGGTCAGCGAGATCAGCACCGTCGGGCGATCGCCGCGGACGGCGGCCGCGTCGCGCCGCATGACGTCGAGGTCGGCCCCGACGAGTGGTGCGAGGTCGGTCTTGTTGACCACCAACAGATCCGAGTACGTCACCCCGGGCCCGCCCTTACGCGGCACCTTGTCGCCGCCGGCGACGTCGACGACGAAGACCTGCACGTCGATCAGGCCCGACGAGAACGTGGCGGTGAGGTTGTCGCCGCCGGACTCCACCAGGATCAGGTCGAGCCGGTCGTTACCCGCGATGAGGTCGTCGATCGCGTCGAGGTTGGCCGTGATGTCGTCGCGGATCGCGGTGTGCGGGCAGCCCCCGGTCTGCACCGCGGCGATCCGGTCATCGGGCAGCACGGCGTGGCGGCGCAGGAAGTCGGCGTCCTCGGTGGTGTAGATGTCGTTGGTCAGCACCGCGAGAGACAACTCCTCGCGCAACTGCCTGCACAGCGCCGCGACGAGCGCCGTCTTGCCTGATCCGACCGGCCCGCCGATGCCGATGCGCAACGGCTCCCCCGGCCGTCGCTCGCGCTTGGGCCGCGCCACGTGATCGTGCGGTTGTCCCACCGAATCGGACGAGAGGAAATGCGGTGGCATGTGGCTCCTTTCAGGAGACGAACAGGGGTCGCTCGCGTTCGCTGTGCCGTTGGGCGAGCACGTCGAGCAGCGGATCGGAGAGGTCGGCCAGTTCCTTGGCGGCTGCCGAGGCGATCCGATCGCACAGCGGCGCCAGTTCGAAGGTCGCCGCGGCCACGTCGCCGGGGTCCAGTGCCAGCAGTCGCTGCGCGGCCGTCGCGGATCCGGTCATCGTGGTGTAGATGACCGACAGCGCAGTCTGCTCGACGGTCAAGTCGGCGGCGCGGCCCGCGACCCCGGCGGCGACCGCCAGGTGCGGTGTCGCGCCGAGCGTGGCCCAATCCTCGCCGGGCCAGACCCGGCGAGCCAGTCGGACGAGCCCGCGGCCCTGCGCACGCGAGGCCCGCCGAGCGGCGGGAGCCGGTGTGCGGGCATCGGTTTCGCGGTCGGCGTCGTCACACGACAGGCTCCCCGCGTGCACGGCGGCGGCCAGCGAGGCGGTCACCAGGCCCTGAGTCCGGATGCGGCGGCGTAGATAGGCGCGAAGCGTCGGCAGGTCGACGACCAGCCCGCTGGTGACCGCCTCCTCGACGCCACCGGAGTGCACATGGCCGCCGGTCGGCAGCCGCGAGTCGGCGAGCGCGAGCAGGTTGGTCAGCGTCATCAGAACAGGAAGTAGCGTTGTGCCATCGGCAGTTCGGTTGCGGGTTGTTCCTGCCACACGTCGCCGTCGATGCGCACGGTGAAGGTGTCGGGGTCCACCTCGATTCGGGGCAGCGCGTCGTTGTGCGGCATCTGGGCCTTGCCGATCCGGCGGACGTCGGAGACCGGGACGAGGCGGCGCTTGACGTCGATCCGGCCGGCGAGGTCGGCCTCGATCGCCTGCGGGGACACGAAGTGCACCGACGTGGCGGCGGCAGCCGACGGCGCCGCGCCGAACATCGGACGCGGCAGCACCGGCTGCGGCGTCGGGATCGAGGCGTTCGCATCGCCCATCGCCGCCCAGGCGATCATCCCGCCCTTGAGCACCGCATGCGGGCGCACCCCGAAGAACGCCGGCTCCCACAACACGAGGTCGGCGAGCTTGCCCGGCTCGACCGAGCCGATCTCGCCGTCAAGGCCGTGGGCGATCGCCGGGCAGATCGTGTACTTCGCGACGTAGCGGCGGGCACGGTTGTTGTCGGCTCCACCGTCGCCGTCGAGCGCGCCGCGCCTGCGCTTCATCACGTGCGCGGTCTGCCAGGTGCGCAGCACCACCTCGCCGATGCGGCCCATCGCCTGCGCGTCGCTGCCGATCATCGAGATCGCGCCGATGTCGTGCAGCAGGTCCTCGGCCGCGATGGTCGAGGGCCGGATCCGGCTCTCGGCGAACGCGAGATCCTCGGGGACGCTGGGGTTGAGGTGATGGCAGACCATCAGCATGTCGAGGTGCTCGTCGAGGGTGTTGACGGTGTGCGGCCGGGTCGGGTTCGTCGAACTCGGCAGCACGTGGGCCTCGCCCGCGACGGTGATGATGTCGGGCGCGTGTCCGCCGCCCGCGCCTTCGGTGTGGTAGGCGTGGATCGACCGGCCCTTGATCGCGGACAGGGTGTTCTCGACGAAGCCCATCTCGTTGAGCGTGTCGGTGTGGATGTTGACCTGGACTCCGGCGGCGTCGGCCACCGTCAGACAGGCGTCGATCGCGGCCGGAGTGGTTCCCCAGTCCTCGTGCAGTTTGAAACCGGCTGCGCCGCCGCGCAACTGCTCCCACAGGGCGTCGGCGCTGACGGTGTTGCCCTTGCCGAGCAGCGCGACGTTCAGCGGCCAGGAGTCCAGCGACTCGAGCATCCGTGCCAGGTGCCAGGCGCCCGGCGTGACCGTCGTGGCCTTGCTGCCCTCGGCGGGGCCGGTGCCGCCCGCGACGATCGTCGTGATGCCGGCGCCGAGCGCCTCGGCCATGAGCTGCGGGCAGATCAGGTGCACATGGCAGTCGACCGCCCCCGCGGTCACGATGCGGCCGTTGCCCGCGATGACCTCGGTCGACGGGCCCACCACCAGATCGGGGTGCACGCCGGACATGATGTCGGGGTTGCCCGCCTTGCCGATGGCGGCGATGCGGCCGTCACGGATACCGATGTCGGCCTTGATGATTCCCCAGTAATCGAGGATCACCGCGCCGGTGATCACGGTGTCGGGGGCGCCGTCGGCGCGGGTGGCGCGGGACTGCCCCATCGACTCGCGCAGCACCTTGCCGCCGCCGAAGACCGCCTCGTCACCCGCGAGTCCCGGACCGCCACTGCGGTCCTCGGTGATCTCGACGAACAGATCGGTGTCGGCCAGTCGGATCCGGTCGCCGGTCGTGGGCCCGAACAACGCGGTGTACCGCGCCCGCGACAACCCGCTCATCGCGTGTCCAATCGCCCCGGCGGGTTCGCGGTCAACCCGTGCACCTCCCGCGAGCCGCTCAGCGGGACCAGCGAGACCGTCTGTGCGACATCGGGTTCGAAGCGCACGGCGGTGCCCGCTGGGATGTCGAGCCGGTGGCCCCGTGCGGCGTCGCGGTCGAACGACAGCGCGGCGTTGGCCTGCGGTAGGTGGACGTGGCTGCCGACCTGCACGGGGCGGTCACCGGTGTTGACCACGTCCAGGGTGAGCCGCGGTGCGCCGGTGTTGATCTCGATCTCGCCGGCCCCGAAGACGACCTCGCCCGGGATCATGGGATCGGATGGTGGACGGTGACGAGCTTTGTGCCGTCGGGGAACGTCGCCTCCACCTGGACGTCGTCGAGCATCTCGGGCACACCCTCCATCACCTCGTCGCGGCTGAGCACTTCACGGCCGCTGGCCATCAGCTCGGCGACTGTGCGGCCGTCCCTGGCACCCTCCAGAAGATGGTCGGTGATCACCGCGACGGCCTCGGGATGGTTGAGCCGCAGGCCGCGCGCTTGGCGCCTGCGGGCGAGTTCGGCCGCATACGAGATCAGCAGCCGGTCCTGTTCATGCGGCGTTAAGCGCATAGTGCGCGATATTGCCACGCCGCGCGCCGATCAGCAGCGCGGCCGGGTTCGGCTACTCGGCCGGCATGTTCTGCAGCCGGACCTGCCCGCGGGCAACGAGGCGGTCGTGGTCGTCGGTGATGGAGATCGACCACAGCTGCTGGCGGCGGCCCCGATGGATCGGCGTCGAGACCGCGGTGACCGTTCCGGAGGAGATGGCCCGCAGGAAATCGGTGTTGTTGTTGACCCCGACCACATGCCCGCCGCCGTTGTCGGCCAGCCAGACCTGACCCGACACGCTGGCCAGGCTTTCGACGATCGAGCAGTACACGCCGCCGTGCACGATGCCCCAGAGCTGCAGCAAGCGGTCGTCGATCTTCAGCTGCGCGCGACCTCCGTCGGGGCCCATCTCGAGGTAGGTCAGACCCAGTTCGTTGTCGAAACCCTTGCCCAGCGCGGTCGGCTCGTCGGATGTCACGTGATCGTGTCTACACGTTCGCTTTCCCCACCGGCGCCCGGGGTCGGGCGGTTAGGGTCGGGCATGGCCAAGAGTGCGAAAGATCTGGTTGCCGCCGCCAACGCAGTCGTGCCGCGAATCTCGCCGGCCGACGCCCAGGAGTTGATCGCCGACGGCGCGTTGGTGGTCGACGTCCGTGACGCCCCCGAACTGGAGCAGAGCGGGAAGGTCGCGGGTGCCGTCCACGTCCCGCGCGGAATGCTGGAGTTCCGTGCCGATCCCGATTCGCCGTATCACGATGCGAACTTCAGCAGGGACAAGGCGGTGATCGTCTACTGCGCATCCGGCGGCCGGTCCGCGTTGTCCGGTCAGGCGCTCAAGGATCTCGGCTACGAACAGGTCTACAACCTGGGTGGCTTCGGGGACTGGGCCGACAGCGGCGGCGCCGTCGAAACGGTCTGACGCCGAACACTTCTCACGCACGCGGACAGGCCCCACACCGATGGCGTGGGGCCTGTCCTTCGTGTGGACCGGGGGTCTCTGCAGCCCTCAGGACTCCGGCGCGGTCCGGTGGTTCTCTCGACGTTCTGCCTTGAGAATAGGCAAGGCTGCCCTAATTAAGCAAGACCTTCCCCGCGGCGGTCCGGGACGTTCCCCGGACGGGCAGCCCGAAGCCCACGAACGCGTCGAGCACGGCCTGTCCGCGGCGCATGCTGGTCAGCTCGCTCGAGCCCGCCAGCAGCGGAACCTGCGTGGCCGCGCTGACCACCGCGCCGCCCACCACGTGCCATATCGCCGCGATCGACATCGCTCCGCCGCTGATGTCGGCCAGCCGGGCGAACAGCGGGGCCAGCGCCCGATGGCTGCGATGGGCGATCCACGTCGTCAGCGCCGCCTCGCCGGGCAGGGCGACGATGCCTTCGCGGATGCCTTCGCGCGCCGAACGCCCCGTATGCCCCGATCGGCGACCGGCGAAGTACGGATCGTCCGGCAGGGCGCGCAGGGTGGGGTCGACGACGCCGACCCAGTCGATCGCGCCCTCCGAATCCACATGCACCCAGAGGTTCTCCAGGCCGGTGTCCCACGCGCGTCCCTCGAGCACGACGAGCGGCATGACGCGGCCGACGACAACGTGCGCGAGCGTGGCCGCCAACTGCTGGGTGACGGCGGCGCGGCTGTCGGTCTCCTCGGCCGCCAGGTCGAACATCGTCTGCAGCCGATTGGTGGTCAGCGCCTCGGCCAGCGGCCACCACCGGCGCCGGGACAGATCGCCGATCACCGCGACGCCGTAGACCCGGGGGCATTCGGGATAGAGCTCGCGAAGTCGCCGGCTCGATTCGTGCAGCGGCAGAGTCCTGCTGATCGCCATGCTCGCGATGAGCGGATCGTCGACGACAACCGTCATGGCACCTCCGATGTTGAGTTAGGGTAGCCTTACTATAACTAGGCACCGGGACAGCACCAGTCTGTGTGATTGGTCTCACAGGGGCATGTGACCGGCGGTTAGGCCAGTCGCAGGTCATGCCGCTGCCTGCCGCGGAGCTCGCTCGCCGGGCGAGATACGACGCACGGTAGTAAACCCGTAGTACGCTGGACCTACAGTCGCTAGGAGATGAACGAAAGATGGCGAAATTGACGCGTCTCGGCGAACTCGAACGCGCGGTGATGGATCACCTGTGGTCCGTGCCCGAGCCCCAAACCGTGCGCCAGGTTCACGAGGCGCTGTCGGCCCATCGGGACCTGGCTTACACCACGATCATGACCGTGCTGCAGCGGTTGGCGAAGAAGAACCTTGTCGTGCAGCACCGCGACGACCGCGCGCATCGGTATGCGCCCACCCGTGGTCGCGACGAACTGGTCGCCGGGCTGATGGTCGACGCCCTCGACCAGGCTGCCGACTCGGGCAGCCGCGAGGCGGCCCTGGTGCACTTCGTCGAGCGCGTCGGCGCCGATGAGGCCGCAGCGCTGCGCCGTGCACTGGCCGAACTCGAAAGCAAACACGGCGTATCGTCGTCCGCTGGCGATCCGGGTACTGGCTGAGGGAGACTTACGGCGTGTCCGCGCTGGCCTTCACCGTCATGGCGCTGGTCCTGTCGGGACCGGTGCCGGCTATGTTGGCGCGGGCATCGTGGCCCTCTCGGGCGCCGCGCGCGGCGATCGTGCTGTGGCAGGCGATCGCGCTCGCCGCGGTGCTCTCGGCGTTCTCGGCCGGTATCGCCATCGCCAGCCGGCTGTTCGCGCCCGGCCACGACGGCCGCCCCACCACGACGATCACCAGTGAGATCGAGGCGCTCGGGTGGCCGGTGTGGGCCGCCTTCGTCGCGGTGTTCGCGCTGACGCTCGTCGTCGGCGCCCGGCTGCTGGTCTCCGTCGTGCAGGTGGCGATCGCCACCCGCCGCCGGCGCGCGCATCATCGGATGGTCGTCGACCTGGTCGGCAAGTCGCAGAAATGGGCCCACGCGCATGGGCCCACGCGCATGCTGGGGGCTGGGGACGGGTTGCGCATCCTCGACGTCGACCAGCCGCTGGCCTACTGCCTGCCCGGCGTGCGCAGCCGGGTCGTGGTCAGCGAAGGGGCACTGACCACGTTGGCGGACAAGGAGATCGCCGCCATCCTCTCGCACGAGCGCGCGCACCTGAGGGCCCGCCACGACCTGGTTCTGGAGATGTTCACCGCGGTGCACGCCGCGTTCCCGCGCTTCGTCCGCAGCGCCAGCGCCCTGGACGCCGTCCGCCTTCTGATCGAGATGCTCGCCGACGACGCCGCGGTGCGCACGGCCGGTCCCACTCCCCTGGCCCGGGCGCTCGTGGCCTGTGCGGCCGGCCGCGCGCCGTCGGGTGCGCTGGCCGTCGGCGGGCCGACCACCGTGCTTCGGGTGCGCCGACTCGGCGGTGCGCCCAACAGCATCGCGCTCGCGGGTGCCGCCTACCTCGCCGCCGCGGCGGTGCTGGTGCTGCCGACGATCGCAGTCGTGGTGCCGTGGCTGACCGAACTTCACCGGCTCTTCACCGCGTAGAAAATTCTCACCCCCTCACAACCAAACAACGAAAGGCTGCCCGTATGAGCTCGTCCGACGCCTCCGCTTCGACCACCGGCACCGCTCAGATCGGGGTCACCGGCCTGGCCGTGATGGGGTCGAACATCGCGCGCAACTTCGCCCGGCACGGCTATACCGTCGCCCTGCACAACCGCTCGGTGGCCAAGACCGATGCGCTGCTCGAGCAGCACGGCTCGGAAGGCACGTTCGTCCGTAGCGAGACGATCGCGGAGTTCCTCGATGCGCTGGAGAAACCGCGGCGCGTGCTGATCATGGTCAAGGCCGGGGAGGCGACCGACGCCGTGATCAACGAACTCGCCGACGCGATGGACGAGGGCGACATCATCATCGACGGCGGAAACGCGCTCTACACCGACACCATCCGGCGCGAGAAGGCGATGCGCGAGCGCGGACTGCACTTCGTCGGCGCCGGCATCTCGGGTGGCGAGGAAGGTGCGCTCAACGGGCCGTCGATCATGCCCGGTGGCCCGGCCGAGTCGTATAAGAGCCTCGGCCCGCTGCTGGAGGAGATCTCCGCGCACGTCGACGGGGTGCCGTGCTGCGCCCACATCGGGCCCGACGGTGCCGGCCATTTCGTCAAGATGGTGCACAACGGCATCGAGTACTCCGACATGCAGCTGATCGGCGAGGCCTACCAGCTGCTGCGCGACGGTCTCGGCAAGACCGCGGGCGAGATCGCCGACGTGTTCGACGAGTGGAACTGCGGCGACCTGGACAGCTTCCTGGTGGAGATCACCGCCCAGGTGCTGCGCCAGATCGACGCCAAGACCGGCAAGCCGCTGGTCGACGTCATCCTCGACGAGGCCGAGCAGAAGGGTACCGGCCGCTGGACGGTGAAGTCGGCCCTGGATCTCGGTGTGCCCGTGACCGGGATCGCCGAGGCGGTCTTCGCGCGCGCCCTGTCCGGATCGGTGGCCCAGCGCACCGCGACCACCGGACTGGCCTCCGGCGATCTGGGTGAAAAGCCAAGCGACGCGGAGAAGTTCACCGAGGACATCCGCCAGGCGCTGTACGCCTCGAAGATCATCGCCTACGCGCAGGGCTTCAATCAGATCCAGGCGGGCAGCGCCGAATACGACTGGAGCATCACCCCCGGCGACATGGCGACCATCTGGCGCGGCGGGTGCATCATCCGGGCCAAGTTCCTCAACCGGATCAAGGACGCGTTCGACGAGAATCCGGAGTTGCCGACGCTGATCGTCGCGCCGTACTTCCGCAGCGCGATCGAGGCGGCCATCGACAGCTGGCGGCGCGTCGTCGTCACCGCCACCGAACTCGGCATTCCCATCCCCGGGTTCTCCTCGGCGCTGTCGTACTACGACGGGCTGCGTCAGGAGCGGCTGCCCGCCGCGCTGACCCAGGGGCTGCGCGACTTCTTCGGCGCGCACACCTACGGCCGCATCGACGCCGACCGCGCCGAGCGCTTCCACACCCTGTGGAGCGGCGACCGCTCAGAAGTGGAGGCGTAGTTCTTGATCGCGAGCAGACGCAAAACTGCCCTTTTCATAGCGAGATAGGGCTGGTCTGCGTCTGCTCGGCGAGGAGAACGGCCAACTAGACTCGCTGGTGATGCGCTTTCTCGACGGCCACCGGCCCGCCTACGACCTGACCTACAACGACGTCTTCATCGTCCCCGGACGCTCGGACGTCCAGTCCCGGATGGACGTCGACCTTTCCACCTCCGACGGGTCGGGCACCACGATCCCGGTGGTGGTGGCCAACATGACCGCCGTCGCGGGCAGGCGGATGGCCGAGACGGTGGCGCGCCGCGGCGGCATCGTCGTGCTGCCGCAGGACCTGCCGATCTCGGCGGTCAAGGCAACCGTCGACTTCGTCAAGAGTCGTGATCTGGTCGTCGACACCCCCGTCGTGCTGTCCCCCGACGACTCGGTGTCGGACGCGACAGCGTTGATCCACAAGCGTGCGCACGGGGCCGCGGTGGTGGCCTTCGAGGGTCGGCCGATCGGCCTGGTCACCGAGGCCCACTGCGTGGGCGTCGACCGTTTCACCCGGGTGCGCGACATCGCGCTCTCCGACTTCGTCACCGCGCCCGTCGGCACCGACCCCCGCAAGGTCTTCGACCTGCTCGAGCACGCGCCGATCGACGTCGCGGTGCTCACCGAGCGCGACGGCACGCTGGCCGGCGTGCTGACCCGCACCGGCGCCGTCCGCGCGGGCATCTACACCCCCGCCGTCGACGGCAGGGGCCGGTTGCGTATCGCGGCCGCGGTCGGCATCAACGGCGATGTCGGCGATAAGGCGCGCAGCCTCGCCGAAGCCGGCGTCGACCTGCTGGTGATCGACACCGCACACGGTCACCAGGTCAAGATGCTCGACACGATCCAGGCGGTGGCCTCGCTGGAGCTCGGGCTGCCCGTGGCCGCGGGCAACGTCGTCTCCGCCGAGGGCACCAGGGACCTGATCACCGCAGGCGCGTCGATCGTCAAGGTCGGCGTCGGGCCCGGCGCCATGTGCACCACCCGCATGATGACCGGCGTCGGTCGGCCCCAGTTCTCGGCGGTCGTCGAATGTGCCGCCGCGGCAAGGCAACTGGGAGGTCATGTGTGGGCCGACGGCGGGATCCGCCACCCCCGCGACGTGGCGCTGGCGCTGGCGGCGGGTGCGGCCAACGTGATGATCGGGTCGTGGTTCGCCGGCACCTACGAGTCGCCCGGCGACCTGATGCGTGACCGCGAGGATCAACCGTTCAAGGAAAGCTACGGCATGGCGTCCAAGCGCGCCGTGGCAGCGCGCGCCGTCGCCGACAGCCCGTTCGACCAGGCGCGCAAATCGCTGTTCGAGGAGGGCATCTCGACGTCGCGGATGGGGTTGGACCCGTCGCGCGGTGGCGTCGAGGACCTGCTGGACCACATCACTTCGGGGGTGCGCAGCACCTGCACCTATGTCGGCGCCGCGAACCTGGCCGAACTCCACGACAAGGCGGTGCTCGGCGTGCAGTCGGCCGCCGGGTTCGCAGAAGGACATCCGCTGCCCACCGGCTGGTGACTCCAGCGCCCCGCTGGTAACCGCTACCATGGGTTTCTTCCAGCCCTCAACTCGAAAGGGATCTCGTGCCGCAGGCACCCGTCGAGGCCTCGGATTCTGGGCGGGCTCTGAACGCAGAGCGGCCCGGTCACGAGCCCTCGGACGCCGACCCCTCCTCTAGTCGGCCGGGCGCGAGGCCCGGCACCTCCCCGGCGAGGATGCGATGACCGTCGCGATGTCGCTGCTGTCCGTTCTGGCGATCGTGCTGCTGACCGCGGGCACCGCGGTGTTCGTCGCCGCGGAGTTCTCGCTGACCGCGCTCGAGCGCAGCACCGTCGAGGCCAACGCGCGCAGCGGGCACCGTCGTGACCTCATGGTCCGCCGGGCGCACCGCACGCTGTCGACTCAGCTGTCCGGCGCCCAGGTGGGCATCTCGATCACCACGCTGGCGACCGGCTTCCTGGCCGAACCGGTGGTGGCCCGGCTGATCCAACCCGGCCTCGACGCCATCGGCATTCCCCAGCAGGTCGCCTCCGGGCTGGCGCTGGTGCTGGCCATCGTGATCGCGACGTCGTTGTCGATGGTGTTCGGCGAACTGGTGCCCAAGAACCTGGCCGTCGCGCGGCCGGTACCGACGGCACGCTGGTCGGCCGGTCCCCAGCTGGTGTTCTCGGCGCTGTTCACCCCGCTGATCCGGCTGACCAACGGGACGGCGAACATGATCCTGCGCCGGCTGGGCATCGAGCCGGCCGAGGAGTTGCGGTCGGCGCGCTCACCGCAGGAGCTGGTGTCGCTGGTGCGCAGCTCCGCGCGCAGCGGTGCGCTGGACCCGGTCACCGCCGTGCTGGTGGACCGGTCGCTGCAGTTCGGCGACCGCACCGCCGAGGAGTTCATGACGCCGCGCCAGAAGATCGAGGCGCTGGAGGCCGACGACACCGTTGCCGATCTGGTGACGGCCGCCATCAAGACCGGCTTCTCGCGGTTCCCCATCATCCGGGGTGACCTCGACGAGACCGTCGGCATCGCACACGTCAAGCAGGTGTTCGAGGTGCCGATGGGTGAGCGCGGCACCACCCGGCTCGCCTCGCTGGCGCTGCCGATCGCCACGGTGCCGTCGACGTTGGACGGTGACGCGGTGATGACGCAGATCCGGGCCAACGGGTTGCAGACCGCGCTGGTGGTCGACGAGTACGGCGGCACCGCGGGCATGGTCACCGTGGAGGACCTGATCGAGGAGATCGTCGGCGACGTCCGCGACGAGCACGACGTCGAGCCGCCCGACGTGGTGCCCGCCGGCCGCGGCTGGCAGCTATCCGGCCTGCTGCGCATCGACGAGGTCGCCGGCGCGACCTCGTTCCGCGCCCCCGACGGCGACTACGAGACCATCGGCGGGCTGGTGCTCGAGCGGCTCGGCCACATTCCCCAGGAAGGCGAGTCGGTGGAGCTCGAGGCGTTCGACCCCGACGGCCCGCTGGAGGACCCGAACCGCTGGCTGGCAACGGTGCTGAAGATGGACGGCCGGCGCATCGACCTGCTCGAGCTCACCGAGCTGGGCCGCCGCGGCGAAGACAGGGGGCGCGCCGATGGGTGACTACCTGGGCGTGCTGCTGACGGTGTTGCTGCTCGGTGTCAACGCGTTCTTCGTGGCGTCGGAGTTCGCGCTGATCTCCGCGCGCCGGGACCGGCTCGAAGCGCTGGCCGAACAGGGCAAGAAAAGCGCGGTGACGGTCATCCGCGCCGGCGAGAACCTGTCGCTGATGCTGGCGGGCGCCCAGCTGGGCATCACGATCTGTTCGATCCTGCTGGGCCGCGTCGGCGAACCCGCCGTCGCGCATCTTCTCGAGAAACCGTTCCAGGCGTTCGGCATCTCCGAGGCGGTGCTGCACACGGTGTCGTTCATCGTCGCGCTGGCGGTCGTGGTGACGCTGCACGTGCTGCTAGGCGAGATGGTGCCCAAGAACATCGCGATCGCCGGACCGGAATCGACCGCGATGCTGCTGATCCCGACGTATCTGGTGTGGATCCGGCTGGCCCGGCCGCTGATCGCGTTCTACAACTGGTGCGCCAACGCGACGCTGCGGGCGTTCGGCGTCGAACCGAAGGACGAACTCGACGTCACTGTGTCGACCGTCGAACTGTCCGAGATGATCGCCGAATCGCTGTCGGAGGGCCTGCTCGACCCCGAGGAACACGGCAGGCTGACCCGCGCCCTGCAGATCCGGGACCGCACGGTCAACGACGTGGCGGTGCCGATCAGCGAGATACGGGCGGTCCCGGTGGCGCGCGAGGGCGCAGGACCGACGGTCGGCGCGATCGAGCAGGCGCTGGCCGAGACCGGCTACTCGCGCTTCCCGATCACCGACGCGTCCGGCGGCTACCTCGGGTACCTGCACATCAAGGACGTGCTGCCGCGCTTCGAGGACGTCGACTCGGTGCTCGACGCGGCGATGGTGCGGCCGCTGCCGCTGGTGCCCGCGTCGCTGCCGCTGCCCGACGCGCTGTCGCGGCTGCGACGCGACAACAGCCACCTCGCGCTCGTCACCGCCGCCGACGGCAGCGTCGCGGCGATGGTCGCGCTGGAGGACCTCGTCGAGGACCTGGTCGGCACCGTGCGCGACGGGACGCACCGTGTCTGACGTGTTGTCAGAACCCGAGTGGACGACTCGCGAGCGGCTGCATCACACCCGGGTCGACGAGTTCTGTTCACCACACCTGCGCCGGGCACGGGCCGGCGAGGCGCACCCGGTGTGGGACTTCCTCTTCACCTACTACAGCCTGCGGCCTCGGCAGTTGCGGTGCTGGCACCCCGGCTTCGGCGTGACGCTCGCCGGCGACACGGCACAGCGCCATCTGACCCGGACCGGATACGGACGGACCCGCGACGGGGTGGCGGTGACCGGCGACTACCTGCGGGCCCGCCTGGAGACGGTCCGGTTCGTCGCCGGGCTGCTGCGCGCGACGGCCGCCCGCCCGGCGCGGCTGAACTGCTTCGGGCTGCACGAGTGGGCGATGGTGTACCGGGCGCCGACGGTGCGCCACCGCTCGGTGCCGCTGCGGCTCGGCGCCGAGCGCACCGACGCCGTCGTCGAATCGATGCCGTTGCGCTGCAGCCACTTCGACGCTTTCCGCTTCTTCACCGAGCCGGCCGCCCGGCGCAACGCCGAGCAGCTGACCCGGCAGCGCCAGGTCGCCACCGAACAGCCGGGCTGCCTGCACGCGGCGATGGACCTGTACAAGTGGGCCTTCAAGCTGGGCCCGCTGGTGGCCTCCGAGTTCGTGATGGACGCTCTGGAGCTGGCGGCCGATGCCCGTGAACTCGACATGCGCGCCAGCCCCTATGATCTCCGCGACTACGGATTTGCGCCGATCGCGATCGAGACCCCGGCCGGTCGTGCCGAATACGTCCGGGTTCAGCAGGGAATTGCTGAGCGGGCCGCACCGATGCGGTCCGCTCTCGCCGAGCGGTGCAACCTGCTGCTCACGGCGGCGAGCCGCGAAGCGGGAACGGCCGCCGTTGGCGGATAACGCCAGTTACCGGTGGGTAAGCTGGATCGACAGCTCAAGGGAGGAATGATGACCGATCGCGTCTCGGTTGGGAACCTGCGCGTGGCTCGGGTGTTGTACGACTTCGTCAACAACGAGGCGCTGCCGGGGACCGACATCGATCCCGACACCTTCTGGTCCGGCGTGGACAAGGTCGTCGCCGACCTGACTCCGCAGAACGAGGAGTTGCTGGCCAGGCGCGACGATCTGCAGGCCCGCATCGACAAGTGGCACCGGCAGCGGGTCATCGAGCCGATCGACCCCGAGGCCTACAAGGCCTTCCTCACCGAGATCGGCTACCTGCAGCCCGAGCCCGGGGACTTCACCATCACCACCGCCGGCGTCGACGACGAGATCACCACCACCGCGGGTCCGCAGCTGGTGGTGCCGATCCTCAACGCGCGCTTCGCGCTCAACGCCGCCAACGCCCGCTGGGGCTCGCTGTACGACGCGTTGTACGGCACCGACGTCATCTCCGAGGAGGACGGCGCGGAGAAGGGCACCAGCTACAACAAGGTTCGCGGCGACAAGGTCATCGCCTACGCCCGTCGATTCCTCGACGGCGCCACGCCGCTGGCGTCGGGCTCGTGGGGCGACGCCACCGGGCTCAAGATCGACGACGGCCGGCTTCTCGTCGAGCTGGGCGACGGGAGCTCGACGGAATTGGCCGCCGCTGACCAGTTCGTCGGCTACACCGGCGAACTCGGCTCGCCGCAGTGGTCGGTGCTGCTGCGCAACAACGGCCTGCACATCGAGATCCTGATCGACCCCGAGTCCCCCGTCGGATCCACCGACTCCGCAGGGGTCAAGGACGTGGTGCTCGAATCGGCGGTCACCACGATCATGGACTTCGAGGACTCGGTCGCCGCGGTCGACGCCGACGACAAGGTGCTCGGCTACCGCAACTGGCTGGGGCTGAACCGCGGCGATCTCACAGAAGAGGTGAGCAAGGCCGGCGAGACGTTCACCCGCAGGCTGAACGAGGACCGCACCTACACCACGCCCGACGGCGGCGAGCTCACGCTGCCCGGCCGCAGCCTGCTGTTCGTGCGCAACGTCGGCCACCTGATGACCAACGACGCGATCGTCAGAACGGACGCCAAAGGCGAGGAGACCGAGGTCTTCGAGGGCATCCAGGACGCGTTGTTCACCAGCCTGATCGCCATCCACGGATTGAAGGCGAACGACGGCAACGGCCCGCTGGTCAACAGCCGCACCGGCTCGGTGTACATCGTCAAGCCCAAGATGCACGGGCCGGACGAGGTGGCCTACACCGTCGAGCTGTTCAGCCGCGTCGAGGACGTGCTCGGCTTACCCGCCAACACCCTCAAGGTCGGCATCATGGACGAGGAGCGGCGCACCACGCTGAACCTCAAGGCCTGCGTCAAGGCCGCCGCCGACCGCGTCGTGTTCATCAACACCGGTTTCCTGGACCGCACCGGCGACGAGATCCACACCTCGATGGAGGCCGGCCCGATGATCCGCAAGGGTGCGATGAAGGGCACCGACTGGATCAAGGCCTACGAGGACCAGAACGTCGACATCGGCCTGGCGACCGGTTTCTCCGGCAAGGCGCAGATCGGCAAGGGCATGTGGGCGATGACCGAGCTGATGGGCGACATGGTCGAGCAGAAGATCGGTCAGCCCAAGGCCGGCGCCACCACCGCCTGGGTGCCGTCCCCGACGGCGGCGACCCTGCACGCGATGCACTACCACGAGGTCGATGTGTACGCGGTGCACGAGGAGCTGGTGGGCAAGCGCCGCGCAGAACTTGAGCAGCTGCTGACCGTTCCGCTGGCCAAGGAACTGGCCTGGGCGCCCGAGGAGATCCGCGAAGAGGTCGACAACAACTGCCAGTCGATCCTGGGCTACGTGGTGCGCTGGATCGACGCCGGCGTCGGCTGCTCCAAGGTGCCCGACATCCACAACATCGCGTTGATGGAAGACCGTGCGACGCTGCGTATCTCGAGCCAGCTACTGGCTAACTGGTTGCGGCACGGGGTCATCACCGAAGACGATGTGAAGGCCAGTTTGCGGCGGATGGCCGCGGTGGTCGACGAGCAGAACGCGAAGGATCCCGACTTCAAGCCGATGGCGCCGGACCCCGAGGGCAGCATCGCATTCCAGGCCGCCCAGGAGCTGATCCTGTCGGGCACCGCGCAACCGAACGGCTACACCGAGCCGATCCTGCACCGCCGACGCCGCGAGTACAAGGCCGCCGGCGGTGCGTGATCCGGTGACCGGTCGCGAACAAGGGCGCAATGGGCAGGCATAGCAAACCGGATCCCGAGGACTCGGCGGGCGAGGTTTTCGGGGACCAGCACGACGACTCCCAGACTGAGCGTTTCGGCCAGTTCGCCGGCGACTCCGGCTACGGCCGCTATGAAGACGATTACGACGAGCCGGGCCATCCCGGCTACGACGACGAGGACGACTACCCCGAGGAGCCGGCCGACACGGCTGCGGCATCGGTCCCGCCGCGGTCCGGCCCGCAGCACAGCGGCGAGTGGGAGGGTGGCGAATGGACCGGCAGCCACCGCGCGATCACGCCGAAGCGGCGCGGCGTCAGCATCGGTGTCATCGCGGCGCTGGTGGCGGTCGTCGTGGTGGTCGGGGCGGTGATCCTGTGGCGCTTCTTCGGTGACGCGCTGTCCAACCGCAGCGACGAGGCCGCCGCCCGCTGCGTGGCCGGTGAACTCGCCGTCGCGGTCGTCGCCGACCCGTCGATCGCCGAGCAGATCCAGGGCCTGGCCGACAGGTACAACGAGACCGCCGCCCCCGTCGGCGACCGCTGCGTCAAGGTCGGCGTCAAGCCGGCGGGCTCCGATCAGGTCGTCAACGGCTTCATCGGTGACTGGCCCGGCGACCTCGGCGAGCGGCCCGCGCTGTGGATCCCGGCCAGTTCGGTGTCCGCGGCGCGCCTCGAGGCCTCTGCAGGCGCCCAGACGATCAGCGACAGCCGCTCGCTGGTCCGCTCCCCCGTGTTGCTCGCCGTTCGGCCCCAGCTGAAAAATGCTCTGGCGCAGCAGAACTGGTCGACGCTACCGCGGCTGCAGACCAATCCCACCTCACTGGAGGGCCTCAACCTGCCGGGCTGGGGCTCGCTGCGGCTGGCGCTGCCGCTCAGCGGCGACAGCGACGCGTCCTACCTCGCCGCGGAGGCGGTCGCGGCGGCCTCGGCGCCGGCCGGTGCGCCGCCGAGCGCGGGCACGGGCGCGGTGAACACGTTGGTGGCCGGTCAGCCGAAGCTGGCCGACAACAACGCGTCGACCGCGATGGACGCGCTGCTGGACGCCGACGATCCGGCCGCCGCACCGGTGCACGCGGTCGTCACCACCGAGCAGCAGCTCTACCAGCGCAGCACCGGCCTGCAGGACGCCAAGAACGTCGTCGCCTCGTGGCTGCCGCCCGGACCCACCGCGACGGCCGACTACCCCACCGTGCTGGTGTCGGGCGACTGGCTGTCGCAGGAACAGCAGACGGCGGCCAGCGAGTTCGCCCGGTTCATGCGCAAACCCGAACTGCTCGGCGAACTCGCCAAGGCCGGATTCCGGGTCGAGGGTGCGACCCCGCCGAACAGCGACGTCGTCGACTTCGTGCCGGTGCCGGCGCCGCTGTCGGTGGGCGATGCCGAGATGCGGGCCACGCTCGCCAACGCGCTGACCGCTCCCAGGGAGAGCCCGGCGGTGACGATCATGCTGGACCAGTCGATGCCCACCGACGAGGGCGGCAGGTCGCGGCTCGCCAACGTGGTCGCGGCGCTCAATGCGCGACTGCAGGCACTGCCCCCGACGTCGGCGGTCGGACTGTGGACCTTCGACGGCACCGAGGGCCGCTCCGACGTCGCCACCGGCCCGCTGAGCGATCCGCTCAACGGCCAGCCCCGCTCGGCCGCGCTGACCGCCGCGCTGGACTCGCAGTCCGCGTCCGGGGGCGGCGCCGTCTCGTTCACCACCTTGCGCCTGGTCTACACCGAGGCGATGGCCGATTACCGCCAGGGACAGAAGAACTCGATCCTCGTCATCACCACCGGCCCGCACAGCGACCAGAGCCTCGACGGCGACGGCCTGCAGGCCTACATCCGCGGCGCGTTCGACAGGGCCCGTCCGGTCGCGGTCAACGTGATCGACTTCGGCTCCGACGGCGACCGCGCCACCTGGGAGGCCGTCGCCCAGGCCAGCGGCGGCAGTTACCAGAACCTGGCGAGTTCGGCCTCCCCCGAGCTCACGTCGGCGATCTCGAACTTCCTGGGCTAGCGCGTCAGCAGGCTCAGCGCCGCCCTGGCGAACACGTCGGGCACCTCGACCTGCGGGTAGTGCCCGACGCCCGGCAGTTCGATCACGTCGGCGGCCGGCCGCAGGTCACGCAACCCGTCGAGCACGTTGGTGGTGGCCACCGGATCGTCGAGCGCCCATAGGAAACTCAGCGGCTTGGGCCAGTCGGCCACCGCACCGTGCCAGCGCGAGGCGTAGGAGACCCGCTCGCCGAGATACGAGATCAGCAGGTGCGCGATGCGGTGCCCGTCGTGGTAGGCCATCAGCGCCCACTGCGCCTCGGCCTCCTCGCTGGTCAGCGGATGCCCGGAACTGAACAGCTTGCCGAACCCGCGGGCGAACCCGCGCTCACTGACGAGCCGCGCCGCCACCGGGCCGAGCGGCCCGCGCAGGATCTTCTGGATCGGCCGCAGGCTGGCCCGGTGCAGGATGACGCTTCCGTTGGTCAACACCGCGGCCCGCAGGTCAAAAGGCAAGTGGCCGTCGATATCTCGGGCCAGCAGTTCGGTGGCCACCGAGGTGCCCATGTCGTGTGCGACCAGCACGACGGGCCCCTGCGTCGTCTCGCCCACCACGGCTTGGACGATGTCGGCCTGCTCGAAGAGGCTGTAGCGGTGCGGGCGCGGCTTGGCCGACAGGCCGAAGCCGAGGAAGTCCAGCGTCACCCACGCGCGGCCGGCGAGGTGCGGCACGACGTGGCGGTAGTCGAACGAACTCGACGGATAGCCGTGCAGCAGCAGGATCGTCGGGCCGTCGTTGTCGGCCGAGCCGTCCGCCGAGCGGACGAACACCTCACCGGCCGGCGTCCGGACCAGGCGGCCGCCGTCGCGCCATTGCGCCACGCTCGCAGGCAACATCCGACGAACCTTAGTCGCCGAACGTGGATTACCGGCACGCTTCCGACGGCGGAGCGTGACTCAATCCCACACTCGCGCCCCTAGGCGAACGCCTCCACCGGCGGGCACGAGCACACCAGGTTGCGGTCGCCGTAGGCGCCGTCGATGCGTCGCACCGGCGGCCACACCTTCGGCCGGAAGTTCTTGCCCAGCGGGTAGGCGGCCTGCTCGCGGGTGTACGGATGGTTCCATTCGGTGACGAGCAGGCTCTCCGCGGTGTGCGGCGCGTTGCGCAGCGGGTTGTCCTCGACCGGCCACGCGCCCGAGCCGACCTGGTCGATCTCGGCCCGGATCGCGATCATCGCCTCGCAGAATGCGTCGACCTCGGCGAGGCTCTCACTCTCGGTCGGCTCCACCATCAGCGTGCCCGCCACCGGGAAGCTCATCGTCGGGGCGTGAAAACCGTAGTCCGCCAACCGCTTCGCCACATCGTCGACGGTCACCCCGGTCTGCTTGGTGATCGTCCGCAGATCCAGGATGCACTCGTGGGCGACCATGCCGTTCTCGCCGGTGTAGAGCACCGGGTAGTACTCGTCGAGGCGGCGGGCGATGTAGTTGGCCGACGCGATCGCCGTCAGCGACGCCGCCCGTAATCCGGCCGCGCCCATCATCCGGATGTAGGCCCAGCTGATCGGCAGGATGGACGCCGACCCGTAGGGCGCTGCCGAGACGGTGCAGTCGTCCCCGAGTTCGTCGGCGAGCGGATGTCCCGGCAGGTACTTCGCGAGGTGGCCGCGCACCGCGACGGGCCCGACGCCCGGGCCGCCGCCGCCGTGCGGGATGCAGAACGTCTTGTGCAGGTTGAGATGGCTGACGTCGCCGCCGAACCGGCCCGGCCGGGCCAGGCCGACGAGCGCGTTGAGGTTGGCGCCGTCGACATAGACCTGCCCGCCGACGTCGTGGACCGCCGCGCAGATGTCGGCGATGTCGTGCTCGTAGACGCCGTGGGTGGACGGATAGGTGATCATCAAGGCCGACAAGCGATCCGCGTGCTCGGCGACCTTGGCCCGCAGGTCGTCGAGATCGACGTCGCCGTTCGCCCGGCAGGCCACCACGACGACGCGCATCCCGGCCAGCGCCGCCGAGGCGGCGTTGGTGCCGTGCGCGCTCGACGGAATCAGGCAGACGTCGCGGTCCGGCTCACCGCGCTCGGCGTGGTAGGCCTGGATGGCGAGCAGGCCCGCGTACTCGCCCTGCGATCCGGCGTTGGGTTGCAGCGACACCGCGTCGTATCCGGTGATGTCGACCAGCCACTGCTCCAGGTCGGCGATCAGCTTGCGCAGCCCCGGGGTGTCGGAGGCCGGTGCGAACGGGTGTTGACGGCCGAACTCCGCCCAGGTGATCGACTCCATCTCGGCGGCCGCGTTGAGCTTCATGGTGCACGAACCGAGCGGAATCATGCTGCGGTCCAACGCAATGTCCTTGTCGGCCAACGAGCGCAAGTAGCGCATCATCTCGGTCTCGGTGCGGTACCGCGTGAACGCCGGATGGGTCAGGAACTCCGACGTGCGCGTCGCGACCGTCGGGCCGTCGAAGCCCGCATCCGCGGGTGTCGCCCCGAAAGCCTTCAGCACCGCTTCGATGTGCCCGGCGGTGGTGGCCTCGTCGCAGGACACCGAGACGTGGTCGTCGTCGACCAGCCAGACGTTGATGCCGCTCGCCTTGGCGGCGTCGCGCACCGCGACCGCGCGCCCGGGCACGTGAGCCAGCACGGTGTCGAAGAACGCGCGGTGCACGATCTGCACCCCGGAAGCGGTCAATCCGGCGGCCAGCGCAAGGGCGTGGCCGTGCACGCGGGACGCGATCCCGGACAGGCCGTCGGCGCCGTGGTAGCTGGCGTACATCGCGGCGATGACCGCCAGCAACACCTGCGCGGTGCAGATGTTGCTCGTGGCCTTGTCGCGGCGGATGTGCTGCTCGCGGGTCTGCAGCGCCAGCCGGTAGGCCAGGGCGCCGTCGGCGTCCAGCGACACCCCGACGAGGCGCCCGGGCAGCTGCCGGGCATGCTTGGCGTGCACCGCCAGGTAGCCGGCGTGCGGTCCGCCGAATCCCATTGGTACACCGAAGCGTTGGCTGCTGCCGAAGGCGACGTCGGCGCCGATCTCCCCCGGCGGGGTGATCAGCGTCAGCGCCAGCAGGTCGGCACCGATGGCGACCAACGCGCCACGCTCGTGTGCCTGATGGACCAGTCCACTCCAGTCATCGACGCATCCGCTGGCGCCGGGCAGCTGCGCGATGACGCCGAAGAAGTCGCCGTCGGGCAGTCCCTGCCGCAGGTCGGCGCTGACAATTTCGATGCCCAGCGGTTCGGCGCGGGTGGCCAGCACCGCCGCGGTCTGCCGGTACACGTCGGTATCCACCGCCAGGCGGTTCGACGGGCCGCGCACGGCGCGGTGCATCAGCGTCATCGCCTCGGCGGCCGCGGTGCCCTCGTCGAGCATGGAGGCGTTGGCGACCTCGAGACCGGTGAGGTCGGTCACCATCGTCTGGAAGTTCAGGAGCGCCTCGAGCCGGCCCTGGCTGATCTCCGGCTGGTAGGGCGTGTAGGCGGTGTACCAGGCGGGGTTCTCGAGGATGTTGCGCAGCAGCACCGGCGGGGTGAGCGTGTCGAAGTAGCCCTGTCCGATCATCGACACCGCGACGGTGTTGGTGTCGGCGAGCGCGCGCAGTTCGGCGAGTGCCTGCTCCTCGGTGGCGGCCGACGGCAGCGTGTCCAGACCGGGTGCGAGCCCGTCGGCGCACAGCGCGTCGAGGATGCCCGCTGGCAGCGCCTTATCGGCGAGTTCGTCGAGCGAGGCCACGCCGATGGTCTTCAGCATCGTCGCAACGGCATCGGCGTCGGGGCCGATGTGGCGGTCGGCGAAGTCGGGCTGGTGATGATCGAACACTCGGGACTGCTCCAGTCGCATAGAGGAACCGCGGGGTTCCTCTCCCTCTGTCGTCGACCCGGTCCGGGCGCCTGAGAGATTCGGCGCCGAAGTGCCTTTCCCCATGGGCGGGTAAGCGAGGCGCTTACCGCTTTCCAGAGGCATCGGGGCCGTGTGCGGTCCGGGTGCCTGAGAGGTTGACGGAGAGGTGTTGCTCCTTCGGCGTCCGTGACTGGCCGTCACGGAACTCTCCCGCACAAGGGCGATGCGCCGCCCAGTTTACCGCGGCTGCCCAGCGACCACTCACTGCACGGTTGGCAGCGGAGAAACGTGTGCTAATTGGCCACTCGGCCGGGCCGGAACGTCAGCCGATCTTGCGGTCGCGGTGCTTGCGCCGCGACGCCAGCTCGTCTTCGGGGGTCGCGATGGATTCCCCGCCGTCGGCGCGCTCACCCGGGAAGTCGGCGATCGCGCCGGTCAGTTCCCGCATCGCGCCGGACACGGCGATGCCGAACACACCCTGGCCACCCTGCAGCAGGTCGACCACCTCTTCGGCCGACGTGCACTCGTACACCGTGGTGCCGTCGGAGAACAGCGTGATGTTGGCCAGGTCCTGGACGCCGCGCTGCCGCAGGTGGTCGACGGCGACGCGGATGTTGTGCAGCGAGATCCCGGTGTCCAGCAGCCGCTTGACGATCTTGAGGACCAGGATGTCCTTGAACGAGTACAGCCGCTGGCTGCCGGAACCCGCCGCACCCCGGATCGACGGGACCACCAGCGACGTGCGCGCCCAGTAGTCCAGCTGCCGGTAGGTGATCCCGGCGATCTGGCAGGCGCTGGGCCCGCGGTAGCCGACCAGTTCGTCGGGCACGGAGTCGTCCGGGAAAAGCCCCGCCTGCACGGGTTCGCTGGACGCCGTCATCTGCGGTTCCACACCGTCGCTGGGAGTGGTGAGATCCAGCTGCTCCTGACGTGGCGTGTCTCCCACTTCCAGAATCCTCTCGCCGATCGAGCCCGCATCCGTGTCCTGCCAGGCGCACATTTGCCGAGTCCGAGTGTGTCGAGCATACGCTTCTCGCCGGACCTTCGACTGCTCATCAGTGGTCCAGCCATCAAAGTATGGCTGCCCAAAACCTCGATGCGGAAAACCCTCGCCGCGTGTCGGGGCCGACGAGACGGATCCGTGACAAACGAATAGGGCTACGTCCGAATAGGGCTACGTTCGAATAGGGCTACGTTCGAATAGGGCTACGTCGCCTTGAAGTCGTCGGGCGAGACGCTGTCGAGGAACTCCTTGAACTTCTCCACCTCGTCCTCGCGCACCGCGCCGGCGGCCTCGTCGTCGTTCTCGTCGGGGATCAGCAGGCCCGCCTCGGCCAGTACCGCTTCCTCGACGTAGATCGGCACGCCCACCCGCAACGCGATGGCCACCGAGTCCGATGGCCGCGCCGAGACCTTGATGTCGCGGTCGAAGATCAGGTCGGCGTAGAACGTGCCTTCCTGCAGATCGACGATGCGCACCTCTTTGAGTGAATGGCCAAGCGCGGCAATGACATCTCTGATCAGGTCGTGCGTCAGCGGCCGCGCCGGCTCGACGCCCTGCTGTTCCAGCGCGATCGCGGCGGCCTCCGACTGGCCGATCCAGATCGGCAGATAGCGGTCGCCGTTGGACTCTCGCAGCAGCAGGACCGGCTGGTTCTGCGGCTGCTCCACGCGAATGCCGACCACGCGAACCTCACCCATCTGTGTCTGCCCTCCGCACACAAGAAGCCAGCCGTAAAGCCATCGGTTTCGAGTCTAATCCTCAGCGATCCAGAACGTCGCGCACAGCCGACTTCATCAGTGACGTGTGCAACGTGATCGCCAGCGCGGCCACCTCACGTGCCAGATCGTCGGCGCGGTCACGTGCACCGGCCTTGCCCGCCTTGACCACCGGCCCGGCGATCTGGGCGATCAGGTCGGACTGCCGGTCGGCCGCGGACCGGAACGCGCGCAGGTGCCGGGGCTCGACACCGTAGTCCGCGAGTGCACGGGCGCACTGCGCGATCACCACCGAATGCTCGTCGAAGAAAGTCGCGCCGGGCCCCCGGAAGGAGGGAGTGATCACCCCGGCCTTGACCAGAGCCGTCAGCAGGTCGTCGCCGACACCGGACCGCTCGAGCAGGTCCTCGCGGGACAACCGCACCTGCGTGGGCGCCACCGCCGCGGACCCGTCGCGCTCCCCCGCGTGGCCGGACACCGGGACCAATCGCGGCTGCCCGTAAGCGGATCCGGTCTGCGGCAACTCACCGTCGGGCTGCGCGTCGAGCTGGGCCTTGATGACCTTCAACGGCAGATACTGGTCGCGCTGCGCGGTGAGGATGAACCGCAGCCGCGCGCAGTCGTAGGCGGTGAACCGCCGATAACCCGAGGCCGTGCGCTCCGGGGTGACCAGGCCTTCGGCCTCGAGGAACCGGATCTTGGAAATGGTCACGTCCGGGAAGTCCGGTCGCAGCAGATCGAGGACCGCTCCGATCGACATCCCAGTGAGCGCGGGAGTGTCGGGTGCGGTCATCGTTACTCTTCGCGCAAGCGCTCGTCGACCACTAGCCGGCCTGGCCGCTGTCGTCGCTCTTCGGGCCGGTGAGGAACACCAGGCGGAACTTGCCGATCTGCACCTCGTCGCCGTTGGCCAGCACCGCGGAGTCCACCGGTTCGCGGTTGACGTAGGTGCCGTTGAGGCTGCCGACGTCGACGACCTGGAACTCGCCGCCTTCCAGGCGGAACTCGGCGTGCCGACGGCTCACCGTGACGTCGTCGAGGAAGATGTCGCTGTCGGGATGGCGACCGGCCGACGTCGTCGGCTGGTCGAGCAGAAAGCGCGAACCGGCGTTGGGCCCGCGTTTGACGACGAGCAGGGCCGAGCCCACGGGCAGACCTTCGACGCCCGAGACCGCTCCTTCGGCGCCCGCCGCCGCCGGGGCGTCCAGCTCGTTGAGGAAGTCGGCGCGGAAAACCGATGTCGTCTCCACGGTGACTTCGTCAGACGTCTGGTCGGCCCCAGAGTTCTGGTCCTTCTGTGTCACCCGCTGCTCCTAACTGGCTGTGCGTGGCGATACCGCGTCGGTGTCGACCGTACCGCGCGGTGGGCGTGATTGTGCCCACCACCGCCGGATCAGCCCTAGTTGGCTTCCGGTCTGCTCGACCCTAACAACTCCTCATTCGGTCGCCGTGTTGCGGTAGCCGTCGGCGTCCAGCAGCCCACGAAGCCCCTCCTCCAGCGCCGAGGCGTCGGCCCGCAGCTCGACCAGCCAGCCCTCGCCGTACGGATCGGAGTTCACCAGCTGCGGCGTGCCCTCCAGATCACCGTTGACCGCAACGACTTTCGCGCTGACGGGCGCGTAGAGGTCGGACACCGACTTGGTGGACTCGACCTCGCCGAACGACTCACCGGCGGTGACGTCGGCGCCCACGTCGGGCAGTTGAATGAACACCACGTCGCCGAGCGCCGACTGGGCGTAGTCGGTGATGCCGACGCGCACGGTGTCGTCGCCGGTGCGCTGCACCCACTCGTGTTCCTCGGTGTAGTACAGGTCGGCTGGGATTTCGCTCACGGCGCTCCTCGTTCTTCGGCTCGATTTTGCCGGGGCTCTGCCCATTACTTGACTGGCTGAGCGTATTGGCGCGGTTTCGGTTGCCGCAAGGCGGTCACGTCGACTCGGTCGGCCTGTTGGACCACCATCGTCCCGCCAACCCGCTCCACGCTGTCCACGGCACCGCCGGGGATGTTCATCGCGGCGGCCAGAGTCGGCGGATCGCCAATGGCCAGAACCGAATACGGCGGGTTCAGCGTGGAGCCGTCGACCACCAGGGCGCCGGGCGTGCCGACCACCCAGGTGTCCACGCCGACGCGTACCGAGGCCTGTTGGTCGCCGGCCCGCCCCTGGATCTCCATCGCCTCGGCGCCCGCGTTGCGCAGTTCGTTGATCACGTCGAGCAGGGTCTCGGCGGGCACACCGGGAGCGGTGTCGGTGATGGTCAGCGTGACGCCGGGGCCGGTGGCGGGCACCGTGCCGATCAGGATGGACAGCGCGGCCAGCCGTGCCTGGGCGTTCTCGATTGCCGCCTGGTCGCTGCTGCCCGACGCCTGCAGCTGCGCCAGCGTGCGCTGCAGGTCGGTCACCTCGGTGTTGAGCGCGGCCTCGCGCTGCTGCAGCGAATCCAGCAGCACCAGAAGATCGGCCGGCCGGGCGGTCTCCAGCGAGTCACCGGACTCGTTCTGGCGCGCCTGGGTGACGATCGCGATCCCGAGCAGCACACACAGCACGACCGCCAGTGCGCCGAACACCAGTTGTGACCGGCCCCGCCGCCCGCTCCCTCCGGCCCGCAGCCCGGTGACGTCGGGTGCCGGCGCATCGGGCGGCAACTCGTGGCGGCCGTGCTGTTCCTCCGGCTGCCCGTGTTGGGGGGTGTGCTGACTCATCACGCACCGAACAGTCTGCGCCGCAACGCGGCTGCGTTGCCGAAGATCCGGATGCCGAGCACGACGATGATCGCCGTCGACAGCTGGGTGCCGACGCCCAGCTGATCGCCGACGTAGACGATCAGCGCGGCGACGAGCACGTTGAACACGAACGACACCACGAATACCTTCGAGTCGAAGATGCGCTCCAGGTAGGCCCGAAGCCCGCCGAACACCGCGTCCAACGCGGCGACCACCGCGATCGGCAGGTACGGCTGGACGAACTCGGGCACGTCCGGGTGGAACACCAGGCCGAGCACGATGCCGACGACGAGTGCGGCGATCCCGATCATGTGGCTGGACCCATCTTCCTGGTCACTGTCCAATCTGCTTGGCGAAGTTGATTTCTCGGACCGATCCCGCAGGCAGGGTGAGGGCGTCTCCGGCGCTGACGCTGACTCCCACACCGTAGGAGGATTCCAGCAGCCGCAGCCGCTGCAGGCCGGGGCTGCGGTCGAACACATCCTGCATGGCGTGCGGCGGTCCGACGGCGAGGACCTCGTACGGGCTGCTGATGGGTTGATTGTCGACCAGGATGCCGCCGCCCGCCTGCCGGACCGTGACATTGGGCCCGATCCGGACACCGCCGACCGACAGCGCCTCGGCACCGCTGACCCACAGCGAGTTGACCACCAGCTGCAGGTCGCGGTCCAGGATGATCTGCTGGCTGCCCGGTAGCCGTTCCTTGGACACATCGCTGAGGTCCTCGGAGGTGACGCCCGGGTCGGTGACCGTGATGGTCAGTCCCGGCCCGGTGACCGGGGTGACCGCCGCGGCGAAGTTCGCCCCGTCGAGCTCGCCCAGCAGCTGCTGGCCCAGGGCGTCGCCTTCCAGGCGGCTGCGCCGTTCGGTGTCCACTTCGGCGGCCAGCGTGTCGCGACGGGTGGCGAGGTCGGCGACGGTGGCCTCCTCGCCCCGCACGCTGCCCGCGAGAACCTGTTGCGTCTCGCGCATTCCCGGGGCGGTCTCGCGGGCCTGCGCCATCGCGACGGCGAACACCGTGACCAGTAGCGCCGCGCCGAGGAGCTGCCACACCCAGGCCTGCCACCACGGCCGCACCCGGCCCGCGGCCTTGGCCTCCGCGGCCGCGGCGTAGCCGGGGTCGAGGTGGTCGGACAGCAGCGAGCGCAGCAGCGACGGCACCGGGATCAGCGTCGGCTTGTCGGCCGCATGCGCGTTGCGACCGGCCTCGGGGTCGTAGCCACCGAGCGTGGTCATCGCTGCGCCGCCCTTGGCATGCGCCGCATCACCAACCCGACCTGGAGCAGGTAGAGCACGCCCGACCACAGGTACATCGCCAGGCCCCAGAGCAGGAAGGCCCAGCCGCAGGCCAGGATCACCCGGCTCCACAACGCGTCCCACTGCCCGAGCAGGATGAGCGGCAGGCCGGACATGAGCGCGAACGTCGCCGCCTTGCCGATGTAGGTCACCGGCAGCGCGGTCAACCCGCGGCTGCGCAGCAGCGGCAATGTCGCGGCCAGCAGCGCGTCGCGGCCGACCAGGGTCAGCACGATCCACCACGGCAGCGAGCCGTGGATCGCCATGGCCACCGGAACCACGACCATGTAGATGCGGTCGACGAACGGGTCGAGCAACTCCCCCAGCCGCGACGACTGGTTGTCGACGAGGCGGGCGATCTTGCCGTCGGCCCAGTCGGAGAACCCGCTGAACATGAGCACAGCCACCGCCCACGCGTTGGCGTCCGCCACCAGCAGCAGCCACAGGAAGACCGGAACCAGCACGAGGCGCAGCACGCTGAGCACATTGGGCACCGTCAGCACCCGGTCGCGGGCTGGGCCCCCGTCCTCCGGCGGCGGCGAAGGCGCCCGGCGATGCGCCTCGGTCATGGGCTAAACCTAGCGGAACACACCCGGCAGGCTCAGCGCCGACAACGAGTCGTCGGCCAGCGGATTGTCGTGGACCATGTAGGTCCACGTCGAGGTGGGCCGGGCCAGCTTGGAAAGATCGACACCGGGTTCGTCCTCGATCGCAGGCGCGGTCTCGAAGGTCTGCTGGGCGGCCTCGATCGCGTCGGCGGCCAGTGAGGCGAACGCGTCGACGGCCATCCGGTGGAACTCGTCGATCGGCGACTGATTGCCCAGGGCCCGCAGGTGGATGCTCTCCCGGATGTCGGCGAGGTAGGCCAGGTGATCGGCCCAGCCGCGGTCGAGGTGATACAGCATGATCAGCCGGCAGATCTTCTCCAGCTTCTCCTCGCCGAGGCGCTCGAGCGCCTCGGCGTAGTGCTTCGGCGAGCGCTCGGCCAGCTCCTCGCGCGCGGTCGCGGTGCGCAGCAACGTGTTTCGTCGGTCGACAATGATCGCGCGCTGCTGGGCGATCAGCTGGTTGTAACGCCAGTTGTTGGCGTGGATGTCGAGCATGCGGCCCTCGGCGATGCGCTGGGCGTGGTCCAGCAGGCTCGCGGCCTTACGGCCGACGACGCGGCCGTCCTCGTCGGTCTCCATGGGCAGCTTGTTCGGATCGAGGTGGGCGGTCACCACGTCGTCCTCCCAGCTGGAGAAGAAGACCGACGAGCCGGGGTCGCCCTGGCGCCCGGCGCGGCCACGCAACTGGTTGTCCAGCCGCTCGGTGTGGTGGCGGCCGGTGCCGATGACGTGCAGGCCGCCGAGTGCGGCAACCTCATCATGGTCGGCCTCGTCGGACCCGCCCAGCCGGATGTCGGTGCCGCGACCGGCCATCTGGGTGGACACCGTGACGCTGCCGAGCTTGCCGGCCTCGGCGATGACCGCGGCCTCCTCGGCGTCGTTCTTGGCGTTCAGCACGACGGCGGGCACACCGGCCTTGACCAGCTTCTCGTGCAGCTCCTCCGATTCGGCGACGTCGCGGGTGCCGACGAGCACTGGCTGACGGGTCTCGTGCATCTGCTTGATGTGCTCGACGATCGCGTCGTTCTTGGCGGCCGCGGTGACGTACACCCGGTCGGGCTCGTCCTCGCGGACGTTGGGCTTGTTCGGTTCGATCGGCGAGACGCCCAGCTTGTAGAACTGGCGCAGCTGTTCACCCGCCGCCAGCGCCGTGCCGGTCATCCCGCACACGGTCGGATAGCGGTTGACCAGCGCCTGCACCGTGATGGTGTCGAGCACCTCGCCCGTCTCGGTGGTCTCGATGCCCTCCTTGGCCTCGACCGCGGCCTGCAGGCCGTCGGGCCAGCGCTGCAGCTGGGCGATCCGGCCGCGGGAGGCGTTGATCAGGTGCACCGCGTCGTCGCGGACGATGTAGTGCACGTCGCGCTGCAGCAGCACATGCGCGTGCAGCGCCACGTTGATCTCGGTGAGCGTGGTGGCGACGTGCTCCTCGGAGTACAGGTCGATGCCGCCGAGCTTGGCCTCCATCTTCTGCGCGCCGACCTCGGTGAGGTGCACGTTGCGGCCGTCGCTGTCGGTGTCGTAGTCCGTGCCGGGGGTGAGTTCGCCGACCATCCGGATGATCTCGACCTTCGGCGTCTCACGGTGCGTGGTGCCGGCGAGCACCAGCGGCACCAGCGCCTCGTCGACGAGCACCGAGTCGGCCTCGTCGATCAGCGCGACGTCGGGGTTCGGCGAGACCAGGTCGGCCACGTCGGTGACGAGCTGGTCGCGCAGCACGTCGAAGCCGATCTCGTTGACCGAGGCGTAGGTGACGTTGCACTCGTAGGCCGCCCGGCGCTCGTCGGCGGTGGAGTTCTCGGTGATCCAGCCGACCGTCAGGCCCAGCGCCTCGAGCAGCGGGCCCATCCACTCGGCGTCGCGGCGCGCCAGGTAGTCGTTGATGGTGATGACGTGCACATGCCGTCCGCCCAGCGCGTAGCCGGCCGCGGCGATCGCACCGGAGAGCGTCTTGCCCTCACCGGTCGCCATCTCGACCACGTCGCCGGCCAGCATGCGCAGCGCGCCGAGCAGCTGCACGTCGAAAGGACGGAGCGTGGTCGTGCGCTCGGCGGCTTCCCGCGCGATCGCCAGGAACTGCGGGATGTCGTCCGATTCGGCCAGGTCGTCGAGGTTCAGCAGTTCGGCGGCCTTGCGCAGCTGTGCGTCGTCGAGTGCGGCGGCCTTCTCGTCGAATCCGGCCGAACGGCGCACCTCCGCCATCGATTGCGCCTGTTCCCGGTCGGTGCTGGCGCCGAGCAGCCGCCAGAACCGATTACTGACACGACCTGAGGTGCGGGTCTTGGTCTTCGCCACATAATCAAGGTACGCGGCCCGTTCATCCGGCGAGCGTGCGTGCCTGCACACCACATGCCGCGCGCGGGCGACCGTTCGCGCACCTCCCCGCGGTCAGTCGACCGCGCGGAAACTGACGCGGGTGAAGTCGGTGACGGGTTCGAAACCGATGCGTCGGTAGATGGCGTTCGACGTCGGGTTGGCCAGGTCGGTGAACAGTACGACGTCGTCGACTCCGGTATCGAGGGCCGAGCGGGCGGCCGCGGCGGTGACGGCCGATCCGAAGCCCTGTCCGCGGCGGTCCTCGGGTGTGAAGACCGGGCCGATCCGCGACACCCCGGCCGCGGGCGCCCGCACCATCGCCATGCTCACGGGTGCGCCGTCGAGATCCCAGAGGACGAACTCGTCGCCCTTGACGGCGGCCTCATCGAGAAAGGCTGCGCCTGCGGCGTCGTCGCGGGGATGTCCGAACGCCTCGACGAGGAATTGTTCGAACCAGTCCGTCAGCACGGCGCGATCGCCGTCGCCGGCGGGCCGCGTCGCGCCGGCCACGCCGGTCGGCGGGTGCAGCTCGGCCAACCGGTAGAGCCGCTCCTCGAGCTCGACGACGCCGTGGCGGCCAGTGAGGTCACGCCAGGCGCGGGCGAAGGCGTGGGCGGTGTCGCGGTCGGCGCGTATGCCGGCCAGATCGGGTCTCGCCTCGGCCACCTCCGCTGCGACCAGCTCGACGGTGTCGATCGGAATCATATTGCCCGCCAACGGGTATGGCGGCGTCTGCAGCGCCGCGCCGAAGATTGTCCCGTCGTGCCAGAGGGTCAACAGCAGTGAGTCGCCGGGCAGTGTGCCCGCACGCAGCAGGGTCAACTCGATGGTGTGCGCGACGGGATCGCGGCGATACACCGGTTCGGCGACCGCGCGGAACTCGTCGACGCTTCGGTGGAATCGCACCTCCATCGCTTCAGCATGGGCAGCGACGGCGATCGGGTCGAGCCATTTTCGTCGCGCTCGATCGGGATCGAGGGTGCGCGCAGTGTCGAGATTCCGCGGCGTGTCGTGTGCAAACGCGCACGCGCCAAGGGGTGCCATGGGGCTGGCTAGGCCAGGTTGCTGCGGCGGGGGTAGGCGACCGTCGGATCGGTCAGCGCGTTGACCACCGCGGGCAGCCCCGACGAGAACGCCCGATCGAGCGCGGGCCGCAGTTCGGCCGGCGCCGAGACCAACTCGCCGTGCCCGCCGAGCGCCGAGACGACCTCGTCGTAGCGGGTGCCCGGCCGCAGTTCGGCGACCACCGAATAGCCGTACAACGCCTCCATGGGGTGCTTCTCCAGCGCCCAGATGCCGTTGTTGCCGATCACCGACACCACCTGAACGCCGTGGCGCACCAGCGTGTCCCACTCCATCCCGGAGAACCCGAACGCGCCGTCGCCCTGCAGCAGCACCACCTGGCGGTCCGGCCGGGCAAGCTTGGCCGCCAGCGCATAGCCGGGGCCGGAACCCAGGCAGCCGAACGGCCCGCTGTCGAGCCATGCGCCCGGCAGGTAGCTGTCGATGACGCGGCCCGCATACGAGCCGAAGTCGCCGGCGTCGATCACCACGATCGCGTCGCGGTCGAGCACCGCGTTCAGCTCGGCGTACACCCGCATCGGGTGCAGCGGCGTGCGGTCGTCGCCGAGCTCGTCGGCCTCGGCAGCGCGGGCCGAGGTCTCCACCGCCCGCAGCGCGGCGATCCACGCCTCGTGATCGGGGCCCGACGCGGTCGACAGCGCCGACAGGGTCGTCGTCAGGTCGCCGTACAGGCCCGCGGCCACCTCGCGCGGGTGCGGGCGCTCCGGTGCGACGCGGTCGACGGCGATCAGCGTCGTCTCGGCGCCGAACACCCCGCCGAAGCCGAGCCGGAAGTCCATCGGCACCCCGATCACCAGCGCAAGGTCGGCCTCCTTCAGGGCCTTCGACCGCGCCCGCGAAAACGCCAGCTGGTGGTCGGCGGGCACCGTGCCGCGAGCCATGCCGTTCATCAACACCGGAATGCGCAGCGTCTCGGCGAGGGTCAGCAGCGCGGCCTCGGCGTGCCCCCACCACACGTTGGTGCCCGCCATCACGACGGGCCGCTGCGCCTGCGACAACAGCCGCACGGCGGTGTCGAGCGCGTCGCCGTCGGCCGGTGCCGGCGCGGGCGGGTCGGTCAGCGCGCCGGGCGCGCGGGTGTCGGTGGCCTCGCTGAACACGTGGTCGATCGGGAAGTCGACGAACGCCACCCCCGACGGCGCGCCGACCGCCGCGCGCAGCGCGTCGTCGACCAGCTTGCCTGTCGCGTCCGGCGAGTCCGCGGTGGCCGCGAACCGGGCCAGCGGCGCCACGAACGGGACGTGGTCGATCTCCTGCAACGAGCCCTGCCCCCAGCGCAGCGCGGGCGCGCGGCCGCCGAGCACGACCAGCGGCGACTGGTTCTGCTGGGCGGCGGCCATCGCGCTCATGCCGTTGGTGACGCCGGGCCCGGCGGTCAGCGCGGCCACCCCCGGCACCCGGGTGACCTTCGACCAGCCCTCGGCGGCGAACGTCGCGGTCTGCTCGTGGCGGGTGTCGATCAGCCGGATGTTCTCGGCGCGGCATCCGTCGTAGATGGAGAACAGATGCCCGCCCGAGAGCGTGAAGATCGTGTCGATACCGCTGGCCCGCAGCCGTCGCGCGATCAGATGTCCCGCGTTGACCGTGTTGGAATCCGGAGCGTCGGTGCCCATGGTGGCAGCATAATCAGCCGTGGCCGACGTCCAGGAGACGAAAGTGCTCGTCACTGCGTGAACACCCAGACGTTCGAGCCGTCGCTCGACTGGAGCCGCGAGCACATCAATTCCCTCGTGTGGGTGCTCGAGGTGTTCGCGATCACCGCGATCTGCGTTCTGGTCGTTCTCACGCTCATCGGCCGGTTCACCGAGTGGGGTCGCCAGTTCTGGCGCGTCACCGGCCCGTATTTCACCGGTAGACAGAGCGTTCCAGTGTGGACGGTGCTGGCGGTGCTGTTGCTGCTGACCGTCGTCTCGGTGCGCATCAACGTGCTGCTCACCTACTACGTCAACGATCTCTTCACCTCGGTGCAGGTGGCGTTCCAGGGCGGCTCCCCCGAGCGTGACCTGGCCAAGCAGACCGGTATCTCGGGGTTCTGGGCGTCGATGGTGGTGTTCGGTGTCCTGGCCACCTGCTACATCGCCCGCATGCTCGTCGACATGTACGTCACCCAGCGGTTCATCATGCGGTGGCGGATCTGGTTGAGCCACCGCTTCATCGGCGACTGGCTCGGGGACTTCGCCTATTTTCGGTCGCAGTTCTCACGGCGGCCCATCGACAACCCGGACCAACGCATCCAGCAGGACATCGACAGCTTCACCACCGGCGTCGGCGGCGACACCAACAATCCGATCTTCAACTCCGGCAACACTTTGCTGTTCGGTGCCGTGGAGGCCGTGTTGTCGGTGCTGTCGTTCGGCACGATCCTGTGGCGGCTGTCCGGACCGGTGACGTTGGGCGACTGGGCGATCCCGCGGGCCCTGTTCTGGATCGTCATCGTCTACGTGCTCGTCGTCACCATCATCGCGTTCGTCATCGGCAGGCCGCTGATCCGGCTGAGCTACCTCAACGAACTGCGCAACGCCGGCTTCCGTTACGCGCTGGTGCGGCTGCGGGACGCGAGCGCCGCCGTCGGGATGTACCGGGGCGAGAACGCCGAGCGACGCCTGCTGTCCGAGCGCCTCGCCGCGGTGATGGACAACTACCGCAACTGGTTGCACCGCATGATGCTGTTCTTCGGCTGGAACATCTCCATGAGCCAGGCGATCAACCCGCTGCCGTGGATCGTCCAGGCGCAGAGCCTGTTCGCCGGACGGCTGACGTTCGGCGATGTCTGGCAGTCCTCCAATGCCTTCGGCGCCATCCACGACTCACTGTCCTTCTTCCGCAACGCCTACGACCAGTTCGCCAGCTACCGGGCCGTGATCATCCGGCTGGACGGGTTGGCCGAGCAGAACACGCGGATCCGCTCGTTCCCGTCGGTAGCCATGTCGGAATCCCGGGACGGCACCCTCGAGGTCGACGACGTCGAGGTGCGAATCCCCAACGGAGAGACGCTGGTTCGCGACCTCGACTTCACCCTGGCGCCGGGCGAGGCGCTGCTGGTGCGAGGACCCTCGGGCGTCGGCAAAGACGGTCCTGCTGCAGAGCCTCGCCGGGCTGTGGCCGTTCGGCTCCGGGCAGGCCCTGCTCCCCTGCGACCGCCGCGACGTCATGTTCGTTCCGCAGTTGCCGTACTTGCCGCTGGGCGACCTGCGCTCGGTGGTGTCCTACCCGCTCGAGCCGGGCACCGTCAGCGACACCGAGATCCAGCTGGCCCTGGTCACGGTGTCCCTGCCCCACCTGGTGATCCGGCTGTGCGACGAGCAGGACTGGGCGAAGGCGCTCTCGGTGGGCGAACAACAACGGATCGCCTTCGCGCGGATCCTGTTGAGCAAGCCGCGCGCGGTGTTCCTCGACGAGTCGACCTCGGCGATGGACGCCGACCTCGAGCTCACCCTGTACCGGCTGCTGCACAGCGAGTTGCCCGACACCATCGTGGTCAGCGTCAGCCACCGCAGCACGCTCGAACAGTTCCACACCTGCGAGTTGGTGCTCGCCGGCGACGGCCGGTGGCGACTGGACCGACTCGCCGCAGGCGGTTGAGCCCGCCGTAGCGCCTCCGACGGGTTGTCGAGGTACCTTGCCCGCATGGAAGAGGGAATGTTCGTCCCGACGCTGGACTGGGGCAACGAGCTTCTGACGTCCCTGAGGTGGATCGGTCAGGCGTGGGCGATCGCGGCCATCTGCACGCTGCTGATTCTCGTTTTGCTCGTCAGGTACACCGAATGGGGCCGGCAGTTCTGGCGCATCACCGGCGATTACTTCAAGGGCCCGGAGAGCGTCCGAGTCTGGCTGTGGCTGGCGGTGATCCTGCTGTCGGTGATCGTCGGCGTTCGGCTCTCGGTGCTCTTCAGCTTCCAGGGCAACGACATGATGACGAGCTTCCAGGTGGTCGCGGCCGGCATCGGCAACGGCGACGATGCCGTCAAGGCCTCCGGCAGGGGCGGCTTCTGGCTGTCGATGCTCGTCTTCTCGATGCTTGCGGTGCTGCACGTCTCGCGGATCATGCTGGATCTGTTCATCACGCAACGGTTCATGCTGGCGTGGCGAATCTGGCTGACGGACCGACTGACCGGGGACTGGCTGGAGGGCAAGGCCTACTACCGCGGCCGGTTCATCGACCACACCATCGACAACCCCGATCAGCGCATCCAGCAGGACATCGACATCTTCACCGCCGGGGTGGGCGGCCTGCCCAACACCCCGAACAACACCTCCACAGCCACGCTGCTGTTCGGCGCGATCAACGCCGTCGTGTCGATGATCTCGTTCACCGCGATCCTGTGGAACCTCTCGGGAACGCTCACCCTTCCGATCATCGGAACCGAAATGCCCAAGGCGATGTTCTGGATCCTGCTGGGCTACGTGCTCTTCGCGACGGTCATCGCCTTCTGGGTCGGTAGGCCGATCATCTGGCTGTCCTTCAACAACGAGAAGTTCAACGCGGCGTTCCGCTACGCGCTGGTCCGGCTACGCGACGCCTCCGAGGCGGTGGCGTTCTACCGCGGGGAGGTCGTCGAGCGCACCGGGCTGCGCAAGCTGTTCGCACCGGTCGTGTCCAACTACAAGCGCTACATCAACCGGATGATGGGCTTCTATGGCTGGAACCTGTCGATGGACCAGATCATCGTGGTGCCGCCGTACCTGTTGCAGTTCCCCAGGTTCTTCAGCGGCGAGATCACCCTCGGCGCGATGAGCCAGACGGCGTCGGCGTTCGGCAACATCGAGCAGGGGTTGTCCTTCTTCCGCAACGTGTATGACCAGTTCGCCGGGTACCGCGCCGCGATCATTCGGCTCCACGGCCTGGTCACGGCCAACGAGGAGGGCCGGGCGCTTCCGGAGATCACCACCACGCCGTGTGCGGACGGCACGGTGCAACTCGACGACATCGAGGTCCGGACACCGGACGGCAAGCAGCTCATCAACCCGCTCGATCTGCGGCTGGAGGTCGGCGACACGATGGTCGTCACCGGTCCGTCCGGAGTGGGCAAGACCACGCTGCTGCGCAGCCTTGCCGAGCTGTGGCCGTTCACCTCGGGTACGTTGACCAGGCCCTGCGGGCCGAACGAGACGATGTTCCTGTCGCAGCTGCCCTATGTGCCGCTCGGTGACCTTCGGGGCGTCGTGAGCTACCCCAACGAGGAAGGCGTGGTGGACGACGCAACGCTGGAGCGCACGCTCGACGAGGTGGCGCTGCCGCATCTCGTGGGCCGGCTCGACGAGGTCCAGGACTGGGCCAAGGTGCTCTCCCCCGGCGAGCAGCAGCGCATCGCCTTCGCCCGCATCCTGCTGACCAAGCCGAAGGCGGTGTTCCTCGACGAGTCGACGTCCGCGCTCGACGAGGGCGTCGAGTTCATGCTCTACCAGTTGGTGCGGACCCGACTTCCCGACACGATCCTGGTCAGTGTCAGCCACCGCAAGACCGTCGAGCAGCACCACACCCACGAGCTGGAACTGCTCGGCGAGGGCGAGTGGCGGTTCAGCCGCATCGAGGGCACCGAACCGGTGCCGGTCTAGCGTCGCGCCGCGGCGTGGGCGCCTGCGCGCCTGCCGAAGAACGACCCTTCGCCCAGTTGCGTTCCGCTGGCGTAGCCCTTGCCGTCCTGGGCGATGTTCGACGCGCAAGCACCTGCGGCGTACAGGCCGGGAATCGCCGAGCCGTCCTCCCGCAGCACCTCGCCGTCGATCGACACCGCCAGGCCGCCCATGGTGAACCCCGAATACATCGCCCGGCCCAGCGACAGGTCGAACACCGCGTACGGTCCTTTATCCTGTGCCGCAACGTATTCGGGCTGTTTGTGGAAGTCGGGGTCCTCGCCGCGCGCGGCGCACTCGTTGTACCGGTTCAGCGTGGCGACCAGGTTGCCTTCCGGAATACCCAGCGCCGCTTCGACTTCCTCGATCGTCTCCCAGCCGTCGAGGAACTTGATCAGCGGCATCTCGGGCATCTCCATGTGCGCCTCGTCGACGATCAGATATGCCGTCTGCTCCGGCTGCTCGAGGACGAACGCCGAGGTGCGCGAGTGATAGGAGTCCTCGGCGACGAAGCGCATGCCGTCCTTGTTGACGATGATCCCGGTCAGCAGGATCTCCGGCGGGTACGCGGAGGCGGTGATGAACAACTGGTCCATGTTCTTCGTCGCCCCGCCCGCCGACATGCCGAGCCGGATGGCCAGGCCGTCGTCGTTGGGATTGCCGAGAATGTAGGGCTCGACCTCCCCGTGGTGCTTGGTCTTTCGCTTGTGGCCCAGCGCAGGCGTGTACTCGGCGACCATGTCCGGGTTCATCGCGAAGCCGCCCGCGGCGATGATGACGGACTTGGCCTTGATCGCACCGGTTTCGCCGAAGTGCTTCCACTGCACGCCGACGACCCGGCCGTCCTCGACCACCAGGTTGGTCACCCCGGTCTCGTAGCGGATCTGCACCCCGAGATCGGCGGCACGCTTGACCAACAGGTCGATCACCATCGCGGCGCCGCCCAATTCGCCCGGCACCGGCACCGAGTGGCCGCGTGGCGCGGGCTTGGCCTGCTCGCAGTACGGCCAGACCTTTTCGTTGCCGGTGTAGGACAGGCCCTCGGTGCCCGGCGGAACCACCACCTTGCCGGGATAGAAACTGCGCTCGAATTGGAAGCCGAGCGCCTCCAGCCACTCGAAGTGCTCGACGCTGCCCTCGCAGTACGCCCGGATCTTGTCGAGTTCGGGTTCGCGCGACATCGCGACGAGGTAGGAGTACATCTCCTCGGCGCTGTCGTCGTGGCCGGTGGCCTTCTGCACCGCGGTGCCGCCGCCGAGGTAGAAGTGGCCGCCGGCCATCGAGGTGGTGCCGCCCGCATCGGCTGCCTTCTCGAGCACCAGCACCCGCGCACCGTCGGCGGCGGCGCTGACCGCCGCACATCCGCCCGCGATGCCGAACCCGATGACGACCACGTCGGTCTCGTCGGACCACGACATCACATCGGCCGCGGCCACGGTGACGGGGATCTCGGTATTCACTTCTGCTCCTGTTTCACGTATTCGAAGAATGCCTTGATGTCGTCGGGGATGTACGCGATCTCGACATAGGGCACGCCCGCCGCCTGTGCCGCGACGTAGGCGAACCGCATACCGCCGGGCATCACGCCTTGCGCGACGACCGACGCCCCGCCGCGCTCGGCGTCGGCCAGCGCGGCGTCGAACTCCTCGACGCCGGACTTCTCCACGCAGATGTGGTGCAGGCCGGGCCCGACCGCGTCGAGGAACTCGGTGTAGACGCTGTCCCCCGAGACCGGCGCGATGAGTTCCAACTGGGTGTCTCCGGCGTAGCTCAACGAGATGCTTGCCACGAAGTCCGCAGGCCGGCCGTGGAAGGTACACGCGTCCGGTGCGAAGTGGACCTCGGGCATGCGCACCCACTTCTTGGCGCCCAACAGCATGCCGAGCGCCCGCTCCGTGGCATTGAGGTCCCGCGTCACCCACGCGATCTGGACAGGTGTCTGGGCAAGCATCGGGTCGAGGATATCGCCGGCCGGCGGCGTTGGCTAGAACGTGTTCTAGTTCATCCCTCGCCGAAGTAGGCCCTCAGGCAGCGGTCGGCCGACTCACGGGCCGATTCGGCGTCCTCGCCGGCGGCGACGCTGGCGGCGTACCACTCTTCACCCGACGACCGCAGGAAGCGCCTGCCCTCCTCGGTGGTCGTCCACTCCTGTCCCTCCGCCGGGTCGACGGCCTCACCCGAGGCCAGGTGCAGCGCCAGGCCCAGCAGCATGGAGTCCCACCCGATGCCGACGGCGCCGGGACCGAACTGGCGCCACGTGTCGTCGTCCACCTGGGCGATGTGCTCGATCAGCAGTCGCGCGCGGTCAGCGCCCTCGCTTAGCACGCTGACGTCGATCCAGCTAACGCTGCCGCCGGACTCCCAGGTGGCGGTGAAGTTCTTCGGCGGGTCGCAGCTCAGCACGGTTCCGTTGGCGTGGCCCTGCAACTGGTAGGAGCCGCCGACGGTCAGTTCGCCGGAGATCGGCAGGAACCACCGCGCGATCCGGTCGGCGGTGGTGATCGCTTCCCAGAGGTCATCCTGATCGGTGTCGTAGGCCTGGCTGATGGTGACGACGCGCGCGGTCCCCTGCTCGATCGTGCGGGTCCCGACGGTGCGCTGCACCGCGTTGATCTGGTGGTCGACGTCGATGTCTTTCATGGTGCCTTCCTTCGTCGGTCTCGTTTTCCGCGGGCGATCTCGGTGTCGAGCGCGTTCAGGTGCGGGGTCCAGAAGCGGCGGAACGCGTTCAGCCACTCGTCGACGTCCTGCAACGCCGCGCCGTTGACGGCGTACAGCCGGCGTTGGCCGTCCGGCCGCACCGTCGTGAAACCGTTGTCCCGCAACACCTTCAGATGCTGCGACACCGCCGGTTGGGTGATCGCGAACTCGTCTTGGATGGTGTCGCCGATCGCGCCCGCCGACATCTCGCCGTCGGCGAGCAGTTCGAGGATGCGGCGACGCACGGGGTCTCCCAGGACGTCGAACGCGTGCACCACCCGAAGGTATAGCGTGAACTTATATAAGTCAAGGCTTTATTGTTCGAGGAGGCTGGGTAGCTCCGGCGACCCTGGGGTTCGGTGAGCGCCGATGTCAGGGCACCGCGACCGGCGGGGTCACGCTGTTGGATGCCGCCGAGATGACGTCCTCGCGGGCCTGCTGGCTGGCCGCCTGCCACGACACCGCCGCGGGGAACCGACCCCAGGTGCTGTTGAACATGCCGATGATCGCGGCCCTGCCGTCGGGGGTGAAGACATACACCGGCCCGCCGGAGTCGCCCTTCTGGCTGACCACGCCGTTGGCCATGGTGAACCAGCCGTTGTTGATCGCCTCGATGGTGCCGCAACTCTCGCCGGTGACGACGCCGAAGTGGCACACCGACTGTCCCTGCGCCGGCACCACCGTGGGATCGGACACCAGCACCCGGCCGCCCGGCAGGATGTTGTTGATCATGACCTCGGGCGCCAGGGTGATCGCCATCCAGTCGGCGATCTGGTGGTTGGTGTCGACGGTGGCGCCGTTGGGGGTGTTGTCGCGGAACACGGTCTGCATCCCGATGAGGTTGCCATCCTTGTCGCGCACTGGCCCGCTGCCGCGGCAGTGGCCCGCGGTGAAGGCGATCCGCGCTCCGGGGTCGACGTAGCCCAGCGTGCAGACGTTGGTGTCCTGGCGGATCTCCATCCCGGGAAACACCAGCACCCCGGGGGTCGCCTGGGCCGGCGTGGAAAAAAGCGTGAGTGCCCCGATCGGGGCGATCGCCGCTGCAAGTAGGCGTGACCATCGACGGCGCACTGTCGCCTCCGCTCTTGGGACCAGGTTGACACGGTACCGACGCGTCGTGGACCCCCTTACCCGAGCGACAAAACCCACAACCACGCCCGACCCGGAGCAACCACTCGACGATGGTGCCGTCACTTGCCCATCGGTCAAGATCTCCGCGGTGTTACGGAGCGGCCACGGCTACGAGTCGAAGCCCAGCCCCAGCGCATCGAGGGTGCGCAGCAGCAGGTTGCGGCGGCCCGCCGAGTGGTCGGCCCGATCCAGTGACCACCGCGTCGCCTGAATGCCGGCGCTGGCCAGGGGTTCGGGCGGAAACGGCGGCGGCCGCCGGCGCACCATCTGCAGTTCGGTGCGCGGCGTACGCCGGTCCTGGAGAAGATCCAGGCACACGTCGGCGGCGAACCGGGCCGCACCCACGCCCAGGCCGGTGAAGCCGTTGACGTAGGCGACCCGGCCGTCTCGCGCCAGGCCCCAGTGCGCACAGAACCGGGTGTTGGTGTCGATGGCGCCGGCCCAGCGGTGGCTGAACCGGACGTCGTCGAGTTGCGGGAACGTGAGGAAGAAGTGCGCCGCGAGCCGGCGGTACGTTTCGCACCGGTCCTCGTAGCGGGCGTCGACCCGGCGCCCGAAGTGGTAGACGGCGTCGTAGCCGCCCCACACGATGCGGTTGTCCATGGTCAGGCGGTAGTAGTGAAACTGGTTGGCGCAGTCCCCGATCCCCTGTCGGTTGCGCCAGCCGATGCGGTCGAGCTGGGCGTCGGTGAGCGGGTCGGTGGACAGCACGTAGTCGTAGACGGGCACGGTGTGCAGCCGGTTGCGCTTGAGCAGGCTCGGGTAGACGTTCGTGGCCAGCACCGCCTGCCGGGCGGTGATGACGGCCCCTGCGGTGTGGACCCGCAGGCCGACGCCGCCGGAGTCCAGCGCGTGCGCGTTGGTGTGCTCGTAGATCCGCACGCCGGCTTCGTGGCACGCTCTCGCGAGTTCGAACGCCAGCTTGGCGGGGTGGACGATGGCACAGGTGTCCGGGCTCTCCACCGCGGCGAGATAGGTGGGCGAGGCCACCTCGCGGCGGACGTCGGCCATCGGCAGCAGCCGTCCCACCCCGTCGGCGGCGGCCTGCTCGAGCCACTCGACCTGATGCGGCTCGGTGGCCACCTGCAGCATGCCGGTGCGTTGCCACTCGGTGTCGAGGCCCAACTCCTCGATCTCGGCCTGCATACCGGCGAGGTTCTCCGAGCCCATCCGCTCGAGCGTGTCGATCTCGTTGGGCCACCGGGCCGTTCCGTTCTCCGTCCCGTGCGTCAGGCTGGCCTCGACGAAGCCGCCGTTGCGGCCCGATGCGGCCCATCCGATCCGATTGGCCTCGACGAGGACGATCCGTTGCTCCGGGTTCCGCCGGGCGGCATGCAGTGCGGTCCACAGCCCGGCGTACCCGCCGCCGACGACCACGAGGTCACACGTGGTGGGCCCGGCCAGCGTCGGATACCGCGGCCGGGGGATGTCGAGCCACATCGAACCGAACGTGCTTGCCGCAAGCGAACGTTCGACGAGTCCGGGGTCGACGTGGGCATCGAACACCGTCTTCACATCGCGGAGACTACGGCGCCTTCGGTGGGGCCGCCGCAGAACGACGCCTGACACGGCGTCGTCCGCCGATGAAGCGGGTCAGTACCGGGCCGGCGATGGCGAGGATGAACACGTACGGCGTCGCGACCGCACTCACTTGCGGGATCGAGGCGCCGACCAGTCCGATGATGACGAGCGAGAACTCGCCGCGGGCGATCAGCGCGGTCCCGGCGCGCAGCTGACCCGGCCGCGCCACCCCCTCCCGGCGCGCGGCAAACACCCCGGTCAGCACCTTCGTCAAGCCCGTCACCACCGCGAGCGCGACGGCGGCCGGCAGCATCGGCGCGAGGTCGGCCGGATCCACCGAGTATCCGATGGCCAGGAAGAACACCGCCGCGAACAGGTCGCGCAGCGGGCTCAGCACCGTGCGGGCACGGCCGGCGGTGTCACCGGTCAGCGTCAGCCCGACCAGGAACGCGCCGACGGCCGCCGAGGCGTGCACGAACTCGGCCAGCGCGGCGACGATCAGAGTCAGCCCGAGGATGCGCAGCAGCAGCTGTTCGTCGTCCGGATGGGCCACGAGCCGCCCGACGTGATGGCCCCACCGGTAGGAGACCAGGAAGGCGACGATCAACGCGGAGACGGCGATGGCCATCCCCAAGAGGGCCTGCAGCAGGCTGCCGCCTGAAGCGAGGACGGCCAGCAGCGGCAGGTAGGCGGCCATCGCGAAATCCTCGAGCACGAGGACCGACAGCACGGCCGGTGTCTCGCGGTTGCCTAGGCGGCGCAGGTCGGCCAGCAGCCGGGCGATGACCCCCGACGACGAGATCCAGGTGACGCCGGCCAGGGCGATGATCCCCACCGCGTCGAGGCCCAGCAGCGCACCGGCGATCGCGCCCGGCGCCGCGTTGAGCACGAAGTCCACCCACGCGGACGGCATGTGTTTGCGCAGGCTGCTGGCGAACTCGGGGATGGTGAACTCCAACCCCAGCGTCAGCAGCAGCAGCACCACACCGATCGACGCGCCGGTGCGCAGGAACTCCCCCGCCGCGGGTATCGGCGCCAATCCGCCATCCCCGAGCGCCAGGCCCACCAGCAGGTAGATCGGAATCGGCGAGAGCGCGAACCGGCGCGCGACGCCGCCCAGGACGGTGAGCACGGTGAGGATGACGCCGAGCTCGAGAAGCAGCGCCGTCGAGATCGGCACCGCATCAACCCCGGGTCACGAGGTCTTCGACGCCCGAGATGCCCTGCTCGGTGCCGATGACCACCAGGACGTCGCCGGCCCGCAGGATGTCGGTGGGCCCGGGCGACGCGAGCACGGCGTCGTCGCGCACGATCGCCACGATCGACGCTCCGGTGCGGGTGCGGGCGCGGGTGTCGCCGAGCGGGTGGTCGACGAACGGGCTGTCCGGTGCCACCGCCACCTGTCCGGCGTTCAGCCCGGGCACCTCTCGGGTGAGATCGGCGAAGCGCTCGGCGATGCGCGGCGCGCCCAGGATCTGCGCCACCGCGTCGGCCTCCTCCTGTGTCAGCCGGAAGACCTCCTGGGCCTGGTCCGGGTCATCCCTCGGATACATGACGACCTCGAAGTCGCCGGTGCGCCTGGCGACCACGCCGATGCGGTCGCCGTCGCTGTTGTCGAACTCGTAGCGCAACCCGACGCCGGGCAGCAGCACCTCTCTGACGTCCATACCTACATACTGCGGTGTCGGCCGCCGGATCAGACGGTTACTCCGGCCGATTGCCCGACCGTGGCGCGCTGCGGCACGGGCTCCCAGCCGGGCGGGCCGAAGACGTAGCCGACCTTGTCCCGCCAGCGCGTCGCCCGGCGCACGTCGCGCGCGATCGCGACGTACTCATGGGTCTGCAGCGTCCAGATGTTGTACGTCGCCACCTGCTTGGTCAGCCCGTAGTGCGGGCGCACGGTTTCGGCGGCGAAGCTGCCGAACAGCCGATCCCACACGATGAAGATGCCACCGTAGTTCTTGTCCAGGTACTGCGCGTCCATCCCGTGGTGCACCCGATGGTGCGACGGCGTGTTGAAGACGAACTCGATTGGCCGCCAGAGCTTTCCGATGCGTTCGGTGTGAATCCAGAACTGGTAGACGAGGTTGATGGAGAAGCTGGCGAACACGATCCAGGGCGGCACTCCGAAGAGCGGCAGCAGCGCGCGCAGGAAGACGTCGCCGCTGATGTTCCACTTCTGCCGCAGCGCCGTGGCGAAGTTGAAGTACTGGCTGGAGTGGTGCGCCTGATGGGTGGCCCAGATCAGCCTCACCCGGTGAGCGATCCGGTGGTAGAGGTAGTAGAGCAGATCCACGCCGACGATCGCGATCACCCACGTGTACCAGGCATCGGCGGGCAACTGCCACGGCGCGACGTAGACGTACAGCGCGGCGTAGCCCAGCAGCGCGACGAAGTTGAGCACGCCGCTGGTGCCGATCGACACCACGCCCATCCAGATGCTGGCCCACGCGTCGGCGCGCAGGTACGCCCCCGCAGGCGCGCGCTCGGCTGACTCGTTGATGCTCCTCACGTCCGCGGTCTCGTGGGCGAGCTTGCGCGCGGCGGCCCACTCGATGATCAGCAGCAGTAGGAAGAACGGCACCGCGAACGTCACCGGGTCGTGCATCAGCGGTGGCAGCACGTGGGACAACGCACCGTTCAGGTCCACATCAACACCTCCAGCCACCCTCCGGGCAAAGCATACGACTCAGCGGAAGCTGAGCACCTGATCGCCCCACGCCAGCCGCAGGTCGCGGTCGAGATCCTCGACGACCGTGTCCTGGGCGTCGATGATCAGCGTCGCCCGGTCGTCTGCGCGGTAGGGGTGCCACGGCGGGTCGCCCGCCGCGCTGTCCGGGGTGCCGTGGGCGGCGAAGCACAACCAGCGCCGGCGCATGCGCTCCGACACCGCCGTGCCCGCCTTCAGTCCGCCCAGCTTGAAGGTGGGGTCCTTGGGACCCGCGACGAGATTGCCCCAGACGTAGGGCAATTCGGTGGCGTGGGCGGCGCCGAGACGCAGCAGGCGCAGCATCGGGGTGGCGAAGTCGAACCGGTACAGGTAGGTCGGCGCGACCTCGCGGTGGCCTTCGGCGAACCAGACGGACGGCATCCGGAAGCCGATGTCGCGGGCGACGCCCATGCCGATCCGCTTGCCGCGGCCGCGGTAGGCGGCCCGGATCCGTTCCTCGCCGGGCAGCTCGAGCTCCGGCTGTTCGGCGGCGATCTCGGCGAACATCGCGCGGATCGCCGTCGGCGTGATCGGCATCAACGGCGACTTCATCCAGCGGAACAGTGCCGCCTCGTGCTTGTTGGTGCCGATGATCAACGGGACGGGGTGCGTGCGGCCCTCGCGGGCCAGCTTGACCGGATTGCCGGGCACGACGTCACCGTCGATGATCGGGGCGAACGCCAACGTCCCGGGGGTGCGGACCGGAATGTCGTCGAAGACCCGCTTCGAGGCGGCCAGCAGCACGTTCGTCGGCACCGACGTCAGCCCGGCGGCCTCCTCGGACCGCATGCCCAGCTCGTCGAGGAACAGTGCGGCGACCCGCTGCGCGCGCTCGCGGTCGTACATGGACGTGGCGGGCGAGCTCTGCGCGATCGCGGCGCCGAACAAGCCCGCGGCGGCGGGGCTGCCGAGCAGGGTGGTGGTGATGCCCGCGCCCGCCGACTCCCCGAACAGGGTGACGCGCGACGGGTCTCCCCCAAACCCGGCGATGTTGTCGCGCACCCACTGCAGGGCGAAGAGCACGTCGCGCAGGCCGAGGTTGGTGGCGAAGGCGTCGCCGTACGCGGACAGGTCGAGGAAACCCAGCGCGCCCAACCGGTAGTTGACGGTGACGATGACGGCGTCGCCGCCGGAGGCCAGCGCGCGGCCGTGGTACAGGGGCTGGGCCGACGAGCCCAGGATGTAGGCGCCGCCGTGCAGCCACACCAGGACCGGCTTGTCCGCGCCGGGTTCGGTGTCCGAGGCCGCCCACACGTTCAGGCTCAGGCAGTCGTCGCCCTGCGGCGCGCCGAGGTCGATCGGGATCCGCGGATCGGTCGGCTGCGGGCACACCGGACCGACCTTGGTCGCATCGGCGGGCTCGGACCACCGCTGCGGCGGCTGCGGCGCCCGCCACCGCAGGTCCCCGGCGGGCGCGGCCGCGTAGCGAATGCCCTTCCACACCTTGACGGTGCCGTCGTCCACACCGCGGACCGGACCGTACGCGGTGTCGACGACGAGGCGGTCGTCGGTCGCGCGCCTGGCATCGGCCGTCATGAAAAGACTCCTCGTCTCGATGAAGAAACAGCCACATCAGGCTACTCACGAGGCCGCCGTGGTGGTATATCTGATGAGATGAGTGTCACATTCATACCAGCGGGTGACCGCCTGCGCCGGCGTATCGTCGCCGATTTCGAGCGGGGCGCCGGTCGGCACGACGATCCGGCGGTGTACGGCGGGCCGCCCGGCGACCCCGGCCTGCTCGGGCCGGACAGCGTGTCATGGGAGATCAATGCCGACCTCGCCGCGGTGTCGCAGGCCGGACTGCCCGCCATCGTGCTGGAGATCCTGCATCCATCGGTGATCGCCGGTGTCCAGGACCTGTCGAACTACCGCGAGGACCCCTTCCAGCGCGCCCGCGCGACGCTCGGTTACGTGCTCACCACCACGTTCGGCAACACCGAGGCCGCGACGCGGGCCATCGAGCGGGTCCGGCACGTGCACTCCTTCGTCACTGGAACCCGGCCCGACGGGGTGGCCTACCGCGCACTGGACCCGGAGCTGATCGCCTGGGTGCACACCTGTATCCCCTGGATGATCCTGCGTGCGTTTGAGCACACGAAAAGGCCGCTGTCGCAACAGGAACGGGATCGCTACCTGGGCGAGCAGGCGGTGATCGGCAGGATGGGCGGCGCCGACTGGGTGCCGACCACCACGGCCGAACTCGACGACTACGTCGCGACGATGCGGCCGCGGTTGAGCGTCAACGCGCAGACCCGCGAGTTCCTGGACTTCCTGATGACCTCGCCCTTCTTCCCCAACCTCCCGGCACCGGTCGACCGTCGACTGCACCGCTTCGCGATCTACGCCGGCATGAGCCGCGCACCCCGGTGGGCACGCGAGCTCATCGGCTACGACCGGCCGACCGCGCTGACCCGCCGGCTCATCGAACCGGCGCTGCGGTTCGACGCCCACCAGTTGCGCTGGGCGTTCGGTACCCCGCGCTACGCCGAGCGGGCGCGGGCGCGGGCCGCCGGCGCCGCGACCGAACCCGCGCTGACGTGATCGACGCCGTACTGATCGGCGCGGTGGGCGGCGCGCCGGCGCGCGACAACGTCGACGAGGCGGCGGACCGGACCAGCCGGCGCATCCTCGATGCCGCACTGCAGGAGGCAGGAGCCGTTGGGCTGCAACGGATTACGGTAGAGGACATCGTCCGCCGCGCTGGCGTGTCCAGGATGACCGCCTACCGCCGTTACCCCCGCCGCGACGACCTCGTCGAGGCGTTGGTCCGCCGCGAGACCCAGCGCTTCCTCGCCGCCGTCGCCGACGCGATCGACGCCGTCGACGACCCCCACGACGGGGTGGCCGACGCCTTCATCGCGGCGGTCGCCTTCGCCCGTGCACATCCGGTGCTGCGCCGAGCCGGGCAGGCGGAACCCGCGCCGATCGCCGAGTCGGCCGAACTGCTCAGGATGGGTTCGGCGTTCATCGCCAACTACATCCACGGCGAGGCGCCGGGCAGCCCCACCCAACCGGTGCGCTGGGTCGCCGATGTGTTCTCCCGGTTGTTCTTCACCTACATCACGATGCCGCCCACCGACCCGGACTTCGGCGACGACGCCGAATTGCGCCGGTTCGCCCGGGAGGTGCTGACTCCGATGGTGGAACGCGCCCTCGGTTAGGTTGGTCGCGTGACCAAGTGGGCGCTCCTGTGCGGGGCGATCGTCACCGAGGTGGCCGCGACCCTGTCTTTGCGTGCCTCACAAGACCATTCGACCTGGTTGCTGTTGGTCGTCGCCGGCTACGTCGGCGCGTTCGCGTTGCTGACCATGGTGCTGCGCGCCGGGATCCCCGTCGGCGTTGCCTACGGCATCTGGGGAGCGCTGGGCACCGCGTGCACGGTGATGCTGGCCGCGGTCATCTTCGGTGACCCGTTCACCTGGCCGATCGTCGCCGGTATCGGGCTCATCATCGTCGGCGTGCTTCTGATCGAACTGGGCTCGCACTCCGGGGCCGAGTCGTGATGTGGTGGACGCTGGCGGGCGCGATCGTCATCGAGGTCGTCGCGACGCTGTCGCTGCGGGCATCCGACGGCTTCCGCAGGAAGGCGTGGATCGCTCCCGTGGTGGTGGGATATCTGGCGTCGTTCTATCTGCTGTGGTTGACGCTGGCCCTCGGAATGCCGGTCGGTATCGCCTACGGGGTGTGGACGGCGTGCGGTGTCGCGCTGGTCGCGCTCGTCACGCGCGTGCTGTTCGCCGAACCGTTGACCTGGATGATGGTGTCGGGCATCGCCCTCGTCGTCGCGGGTGTGCTCACGATCGAACTGGCCGGTGCCGCGCACTGAGCACGCCGGCCAGCGCCAGCACCACCACCCCTGCCACCGGGACGATCAGCAGGCCGGCCCGCAGGCTCGTCGCATCGGCGACCACCCCGACGACCAGCGGCGCGCCGAAGAACCCGATCCGCATCAGCCACGTCACGGCGGTCAGGCCGCTGCCCGGCCGCAGTCCGGGCAGCTGATCCGCGCGATGCATCGCGGCCGGGATCAGGCTGGCCACGCCGAACCCGGCGGCGGCGAAGCCGGCGATGGTGCCGGGCACCGACGGGAACGCCAGTGCCGCCCCCATGCCCGCCGCCGTGATGAATCCGCCCGCGCGCACCACCGCACGCTCGCCGAACCGGTCGACGAGGCGGTCACCGACCAGCCGTCCCACGAACATCGCCCCCGCCAGCGCGACGTAGCCGAACACGGCGACCGCCCCCGGCGCGCCCAGGGTGTCACGCAGATACAGTGTCGCCCAGGAACTTCCGGCGTCCTCCACGGTGGCGCCTGCGACCGCGATCACAACCAGCGCCAGCAGCGCCGCGTACACCGCGGTTCCGGAGCCGCCCCCGCCGCCGCTCCGCGTGGCCGGATGATCGTCGTGGTCGGGCCCCTTGAGCAGGTACGGGTAGGCGATCACGACGACGGCACTGAAGATCACCGCGGCGCTCGTCAGGTGCGCAGTGCGCGAGATGTCGAGGGCGATCGCGGCGGCGCCCATCAGCCCGCCGACGATCGCGCCCGCCGACCACACGGCGTGAAAGGAGTTGATGATGGACCGGCCGTAGGCGCGCTGCAGTCTCAATCCGTGCGCATTCTGCGCGACGTCGGTGACCGCGTCGGATGCGCCGGCGACGAACAGCGCCGCCGCCAACGTCACCGGACTCCCGGCCACGCCGGCCATCACGACGAACGCGGCGATGCCCAAGGTGCCGACCACCGCGACCCGCGAGGACCGGTACCGCCGGATCAGCGTGGCCGCCGTCAGTCCCGCCACCAGCGCACCGGCGGAGAACGCCGCGATCGCCCCGCCGTAGACGGCGTTGGACAACTGCAGGTCGGACTTGATCTCCGGGTAGCGCGGCAGCAGGTTGGCGAACAGCGCGCCGTTGCTGAGGAAAAGCGCGGCGACCGCGATCCGGGCCCGGCGGCGCTGCGTCCCGGCCCTGTCGTCGCGGTCGGGCGCCATTCGGCCGACCCTACCGAGATCGGTCTGCGCGCCGCGAACGTGCGCTGTGCGCGTGGTTGGGGTGCGCGCCAACGGGTACGTGAGCGATCGTGTTGAAGCGCGCTGCCGGCAGCGACCGGGCAAGATTGCCGATATGACTGAGCCCGACGCGTCTCTGGCCGAGTTGGCGCGCCGCTACGGGGTGGCAACCGAGTACGAGGACTGGACCGGCAGAAGCATCGCGGTCGCCGAGACGACGCTGATCTCGGTGCTGGATGCCCTCGGTGTGGCGGCGGGCACCGAGGACGACCGGGCCGCCGCCCTGGTCGCGCTCGACCGCGGCTACTGGGCGAGGTCGCTGCCGCCGGTGATCGTCGGCCGTGCCGGCGCCGCCAGACCCTTCTGGGTCCACGTCACCCACGGCGACCCGGTCGGCCTGTGGCTCCGCCTCGAGGACGGCTCGGTGCGCACCGGCCTGCGTCAGCTCGAAAACAACCGTCCCCCTTACGATCTCGACGGTCGGCTGATCGGCGAGGCGACATTCGAGCTGCCCGCCGACCTGCCGATCGGATACCACCGCCTGCATCTGCAGGTCGGTTCCTCGGACATCGGAACGGCGATCATCGTCTCCCCCGCGTCGCTGGAGCCCCCGTCCGGGCGGCAGTGGGGACTGGCCACTCAGCTCTACAGCGTCCGCTCCGAGAGGTCCTGGGGCATCGGCGATCTCACCGACCTGACGGACCTCGCGGTGTGGTCCACGGCCACGCATCGGGCCGGCTTCATCCTGGTCAACCCGCTGCATGCGGCCGCCCCCACCGGACCGATGGAGCCGTCCCCCTACCTGCCGACCTCGCGGCGCTACGTCAACCCGATCTACCTGCGGGTGGAGGCCGTACCCGAGTACGCCTACGTCCGCCGTCGTGGCCGCATGCGCAAGGCGCGCGACTACGTGCAAACGCGCGCCGACCGCGCCGAGCAGGTGGACCGCGACTCCGCATGGAAGATCAAACGCGCCGCGTTGTACGCCGTCTATCAGGTACCGCGCTCGGCGGGCCGGGACCTGGCCTATGCCGCCTACCGCGAGCGGGAGGGCACGAGCCTCGACGACTTCGCCACCTGGTGTGCGCTGGCCGAGGAATACGGCGGCGACTGGCATCGGTGGCCGGCCGAACTGCAGCATCCGGCCGCCCCGGCGGTCGCCCTCTTCGCCGCCGCCAACCCCCAGGCCGTCGACTTTCACCGCTGGCTGCAGTGGCAACTCGACGACCAGCTCACCGCCACGCAGGCCACCGCGCTGCAGGCCGGGATGGGCCTGGGCGTCATGCACGACCTCGCGGTCGGTGTCGACCCCGACGGCGCCGACTCCTGGGCACTGCAGGACGTGCTGGCGCTCGGTGTCACCGCGGGCGCCCCACCCGACGAGTTCAATCAGCTCGGCCAGGACTGGTCGCAGCCCCCGTGGCGCCCGGACCAACTCGAGAAGCAGGCGTACGAACCGTTCCGCGCGCTCGTCAACGCGGTACTTCGGCACGCGGGCGGGGTGCGCATCGACCACATCATCGGCCTGTTCCGGCTCTGGTGGATCCCGCATGGCGCACCGCCCACCGAGGGCACCTACGTGCGCTACGACCACGAGGCGATGATCGGGATCGTGGCGCTCGAAGCGCACCGCGCCGGGGCCGTCGTCGTCGGTGAGGACCTGGGCACCGTCGAGCCGTGGGTGCGCGACTACCTGCACGAGCGAGGCCTGTTCGGGACGTCGATCCTGTGGTTCGAGATGGACCGCGACGGCGCGGGCGGGCCGCTGCCCGCCGAGCGCTGGCGCGAATTCTGCCTGTCCGCGGTGACCACCCACGACCTGCCGCCGACGGCGGGTTATCTCGCCGGGGAACACGTCCGGCTGCGCGAGGAGCTCGGGCTGCTGACCCGGCCCGCCGAGGAGGAACTGGCCGCCGACCGCGAACAGCAGGGCGCCTGGCTGGACGAGTTGCGCCGTGCCGGGCTGCTGGGCGACGACGTCGACCGCACCGACGTCGCCGGGATCGTCGAGGCCCTGCACCGCTATCTGGGCCGCACGCCGTCGCGGCTGCTGGCCCTGTCACTCGCCGACGCCGTCGGCGACGTGCGCACCCAGAACCAGCCGGGTACCACCGACGAGTACCCGAACTGGCGGGTGCCGCTGAGCGGTCCGGACGGTAAGAAACTGCTGCTCGAGGATGTGTTCGACGATGCGCGAGCGGCCGCGCTGGCTCACACGATGCGGTCGGCGGTGCATCCGCCGGTGTAACGCGGGGGGCCTCGTCTCCGGTTTCACATTCGTCACGTCTGCGATATGTTCGCAGCGCACCGACCGAGGAGAGATCACGTGAAGAAGCTTGTTGTGCTCAGCGGGGGGCTCGTGGCCGTCGGTTCCGCCGCGCTGGTGGGCGCGGGCATTGTGGGTTCGGGCGTAGCCATGTCCCAGCCGAACTACAGCGTGGTCGGCGAGCCGTACAACAAGGCACTGCAGATCCTCAAGCAGCAGGGCATCAAGGCCTACTTCGGTGGCTCGGTCGGCAGTGAGCTGCCGCAGGCCCAGTGCCTGGTCGACCAGCAGAAGATCACCTCCGGCGGCCGGATGCTGCTGATGCTGGACTGCAGCCAGAAGGCCGTCGACATGATCGCGGAGATGGGCCCCGCCGGTGGTCCCACGGTCGGTGCCAACGGCATCACCACCGTGACCCCGACGCCCGTCGTACCGATCCAGGGGGCTCCGGGCGCCGGCGCCCCGCCGCCCGCCTGACGGTCAGCCCTCGACCATCTGGCGCAGGTTCGTCAGCGTCCTGCTCATATTGCGCCCGACCTGGCGCGCGGCCACCCGGTCGGCGATCAGCCCGAGCACGTTGCCCGCCGACTCGTAGGACAGCCGGAACGTCACCTTCGTGCGTCCGTCGTCGGTCTCGCGCAGCCGGAACCGGCCGCGTTGGGACACCCCGGTCAGCGCGGTCCAGGACAGTTCACGCGGCGGGTCGAACTCGACCAACTCCACCGTGCCCCCGATCGGCACCGAACCCACCTTCCAGTGCACGGTGTAGCGGGCACCCAGGGTGGCCGGCCCCTCGGTCAGCGTCTCGAACCGGTTGAGGCTCGCCATGAACTCCGGGTAGCAGCCCGGGTCGCTGACCACCTTCCAGACGCTGTCCCGGTCGGCGTCGATGACGCACTGCCGTTGCACCCTCATCCCAGCACCGGGAACCGTCGCTGCGCCGCCAGCCTGTCGACACCCGCCTGCAGGCTGCTCAGCACCTTGTCGTTGACGACGTCGTCGTCGCTGGCCGTGATGTCGTCGGCGTCGATCGGGTCCTGCACCTCGATCGCGATCTTCGTCGGCAGGGGCAGGCGCGGAATCATGTCGCTGACGGCCAGGCCCCACGGCGGTGCCAGCAGGATGGGCACGCTCTTCAGGCGCGCGGTCTTGTCGACCATCAGCAGCTTGGCCAGCCACTGCCCGCGGTCGAGGAACAGGGCCGCCTCCTGACCGCCCACGCTGGCGACCGGCACGATCGGCACCCCGGCGTCGCGGGCGAGCTTGACGTAGCCTTTGCGGCCGCCGAAGTCGACGTCGTGGCGCTTCCACGACGGCCGGAACACCTCGTAGTCGCCGCCTGGGTACACCAACAGGGCCGCACCGGATTTCAGCGCCAGCGTGGCGTTGTCGTAGTTGGCGGCGACGGTGCCGAACTTGCGCAGCGAGCCCAGACCGGGCATCGAGACGACGAGGTTGTGTGCGAGTTGGTAGAACGGCCGCTCGACGCCGAAATAGGAGCAGAACGCCAGCGTGAAGACGAAGGTGTCGGGCGGGAGGTTACCTCCGCTGTGGTTGCCGACGAGCAGCACCGGACCGTCGGACGGGATCCGCTCGAGGCCGCGGACGTCGGCGCGGAAGTATAGCGAGGCCAGCAGCCACAACCCCGGCAGTTGCTCGCGGATGTAGTCGGGGTCGCGCTGGTCCAGGTCGGCTCTCGGGACCCGGGCCGACACTTGCTGCTTGGCCCACTCGAGAAGGTCCTCGATCCCTGCCATGAAACGACATATTGACATGGCGGGCGAACCTGAAACCTGCGTTCCCACCTAGTTCTCTAAACTGCGATACACGACAGCGTCGACAGGAGGCCGACATGTTGCGACCGCGCCGCTTCGACCGGGAGATCGATCCCGGGCCCGTGCAGATCCAGGCTCGCCACGTGCATTTCGACCTGTCCGGCATCCCCCTGGAATGGATTCCCGGTCATCCCGTCGCCTCGACGATGATCAACCTGTTCAACGTGGTGCTGCCCGCCGCCGAGCACTGGTTCGTCAGGACGTACAACGAGGCGCTCCCGCTGGTGAAGGACCCCAGGCTCGCCGACGACATCCGCGGGTTCATCGGCCAGGAAGCCACGCACGCCGCGGCGCACGACCACGTCATCTCCGAGTTCCTCACCGGCAACGGCGTCGACCCGACCCCGATGCTCGAACTGGTTGACTACATGTTCGGAAAGATCTTGGCGCCAACGACTTCCGCCGATCCCGAACGGCGGCTCAACAACCTCTGCGAGCGGTTGTGGCTGATCGCGGCGATCGAGCATTACACCGCGGTGCTCGGCGACTTCGCGCTCAACTCCAACTGGGACACCCACGGCGCCGACCCGACGATGGTCGACCTGTTCCGCTGGCACGGCAGCGAGGAGGTCGAGCACCGCTGCGTCGCCCACGATGCGGCGGTGTACTTCCACAACAGCTATCCCGATCGGATCAGGGCCATGGTGCTGGCGGCGACCGTCATGTTCGCGTTCTTCCAGCGCGGCACCTGGTATCTGCTCAAGTCCGACCCGAACATCGACATCGGCTGGTGGCAGATGCAGCGGCTGCGGATGCGCGACTCGAAGCTCGGCCTGCTGCCCGAATTTCGCAGATTGTTCGGGGTCAACACCCTGACGTATTTCCGGCCCGGCTACTCACCCGAGGAGATGGGCTCCACCGCCCAGGCCGTCGCGTACCTGGCCACCTCCCCCGCCGCGCGCGCCGCGCACCTGTAGATGGGGCTGCGGGAACGGTACCGGCGGCTGCCGGCCAATCCGCTGCGGCCGGAGCGCCGGTATCTGTCGCTCGGCCTCGCCGACGCGGTGATCTCCGGCATGGAGGCGCTGGCCGCCGCGACACGCCGGGTGGCGCCGCCGGCGGAGCGCGACCAGAGCCTCGTCCTACGCGTCGCCGACCGGCAGGTGGTGGCCCACGACGAGAACGTGGTGGCGCTGACGCTGACGGCCGCCGACGGCGACCCGCTGCCCCGCTGGCATCCGGGCGCGCACATCGACGTGCGCCTGCCCAGCGGCCTGCTTCGCCAGTACTCGTTGTGCGGAGACCCGCAGACCCCGGAGTCTTATCGCGTGGCGGTGCGGCGCATCCCCGACGGTGGCGGCGGGTCGATCGAGATGCACGGCCTTGCGCCCGACGCCACGGTGACGTCGCACGGGCCGCGCAACGCGTTCCCGCTGACCGTGCCCGGCTTCGGCTCGCCGACCAGGCGGCTGCGGTTCGTCGCGGGCGGCATCGGGATCACGCCGATCCTGCCGATGCTTGGCCTGGCGCAGCGGCTGGGCATCGACTGGTCGATGGTGTACGCCGGCCGCAGCCGCGACAGCCTGCCGTTCGTCGACGAGGTCGCGCGCTTCGGCGACCGAGTCCACATCCGCACCGACGACGTCGCCGGTCTGCCGAGCGCCGGGGAACTGCTGGGTGACTGCGCCGACGGGACCGCGGTGTACGCCTGCGGGCCCGCACCGATGCTGACCGCGGTCCGCGCCCGGTTGGTCGGCCGCGACGACGTCGAACTGCACTTCGAGCGGTTCGCCGCGCCGCCCGTCGTCGACGGCAGGGAATTCTCGGTGACGGTCGCCTCGACCGGCGCGACCGTCCCCGTCGGCGCCGACGAGACGCTGCTGGCGGCGCTGGGCCGGGCGGGGGTGCCCGCCGCCTACTCGTGTCAGCAGGGCTTCTGCGGCACCTGCCGCACCCGGGTGGTGGCCGGCGCGGTCGACCACCGCGACACGCTGCTCACCGGCCCCGAGCGTGAGCAGCACATGCTGATCTGCGTCTCGCGCGCCGCCGAGGGTTCCGATCTGACGCTCGACCTGTAGCCGCTTCTCGTACTATTCGCCCATGCCGCTGGCCGATGGCGCGACCTTCGCCGGATACACCATCGTGCGACAACTCGGTTCCGGTGGAATGGGCGAGGTGTATCTGGCCCAGCACCCGCGGCTGCCGCGCCGCGACGCGCTCAAGGTGCTGCCCGCCTCGGTGTCGGCCGACGAGGAGTACCGACAGCGGTTCAACCGCGAGGCCGACATCGCCGCCACGCTGTGGCATCCGCACATCGTGGGCGTGCACGACCGCGGCGACCACGAGGGTCAGATCTGGATCTCGATGGACTACGTGGAGGGCACCGATGCCGCCCTGCTGCTGCGCGACCGCCACCCCGACGGCATGCCCAAGTGCGAGGTGGCGGCCATCGTCACTGCGGTCGCCGATGCGCTCGACTACGCCCACCAGCGCGGCCTGCTGCACCGCGACGTCAAGCCCGCCAACATCCTGCTCGCCCACCCCGAATCCGGCGACCAGCGAATCTTGTTGGCGGACGTCGGGATCGCCAGGTGGGCCAACGACATCAGCGGGTTGACGGCCACCAACATGACGGTGGGCACCGTGTCGTATGCCGCACCCGAGCAGCTCAAGGGCGAGCAGCTGGACGGCCGCGCCGATCAGTACGCATTGGCCGCCACCGCTTTTCACCTGTTGACCGGCGCGCCGCCGTTCCAGCATTCCAACCCGGCCGTCGTCATCAGCCAGCATCTGTCCGCGGCTCCGCCGGCCATCGGGGCCAGGCGTGCGGAACTCGCAGGCCTGGACCCGGTGCTGGCCAAAGCGCTCGCCAAGGACCCGAAAGACCGCTTCGATCGGTGCGCGGACTTCGCCAGGGCGCTGAGCCACCAGCTCGGTGTCGCCCCGGCGGGTGACGACGGCACCCGGCTGTCACCGATCGCGACGGCCCCCGGCCGGTCGCCGGTGCGGGTGAGTATGCAACAGACCGGGATGACCCGCCGCGAATGCCGGCGTGAGATCCGCGAGAGCAACGGACTGGCTGCCCTGCCATGAAATACGCCGTCATCGCACCCGTCGCTGCGGGCGTCACCGCGGACCCCGCCTTCATGGCCGCGTTCGCGCGGCACCTCGAGGGCTGCGGTTTCGAGTCGGTGGTCGCGGTCGAGCACACCGTTCTCATGTCGCAGTACACCAGCGTCTACCCGTACGACGCGTCCGGCCGGGTGGAGCTGCCCGCCGACTGTGTGGTGCCCGATCCCCTTGACCTGCTTGCCTTTCTGGCCGGCCAGACCAACCGGCTCGGGCTGGCGACCGGCGTGCTGGTGCTGCCCAACCACCATCCCGTCGTGCTGGCCAAGCGGGTGGCCACGCTCGACGCGCTCTCCGGCGGTCGGCTGCGGCTGTGCGTGGGCATGGGCTGGCTCAAAGAGGAGATCGAAGCCTGCGGAACGGATTTCGCCACCCGCGGTCGTCGCGCCGACGAACAGATCGAGGTGATGCGCCTGCTGTGGGAGGACCGGCCCGGCGGGGTCGACCACCATGGCGAGTTCTTCGACTTCGCGCACGCGATGAGCTACCCGAAGCCGGCCGCGGCCGTGCCGATCCACATCGGTGGGCACAGTAGGGCCGCGGCCAGGCGGGCGGGCCGTCTCGGCGACGGCTTCCAGCCACTCGGCGTCGGCGGCGCGCAGCTCACCGGGCTCGTCGCCCTGATGCGCGAAGAGGCCCAGCGGTGCGGGCGCGACCCGGACGTACTGGAGCTCTCGCTGGGCCACCTGGTGACGAAGGTCGACGCCGAGCGCGCGGGCAAGCTCGAGGCGCTGGGCGCCGACCGCCTGGTGCTGGCCATGCCGCCGACCTCCGACATCGCCGAAGCGTGCGACGCCTTGTCGGCGTGCGCACGGCGGCTGGGGCTGACGGCATGAGGCTGGCCGCTCCCGACCGGTTGGCGGTGGCCGACCTCGTGCATCTCTACGCCTCGGCCGTCGATGACCGCCGGTTCGATGACGTCGTCGAACTGTTCACCGAGACAGCCGAATTGCGGCTGCCGGACCCGCCGCGGTCGTTGGAGCCGGTGCGCCGCCATCACGGCCGCGACGGCGTGCGCGCGGCCATGGCCGCGCTGGCCTCGATGTCTGCGGTGGCGCGCACCGAGCACGCGATCGTCGGCGAGGTGTACGCCGCCGGCGACGAGACGGACTACGCGCTGGGCCGGATCACCTGCATCGCCCACCATTGGACGATCGCCGACAACACGGTCACCGATCTGGTGTGGCACCTGCGCTACGACGACGAGTACCTGCGCACCCGTGCCGGTTGGCGCATCCACGGTCGCGCGCTGACCATCAACGCGATCGAGAGCCGGCCGATTCGCCGCCTTCGATTACCGCCAGCAGACGGTCGAGCAGCGGCCGCTGACCCTTCAGCAGCTTCGACCGAGCCTCAGCCACGGAAAACCAAGCCACCCGGTCGACCTCGGGATACTCCCTGAGCGTGCCCGACCCCTTCGGCCATTCCAGCGTGAAGGTGTTGGAGTGCGTGCCCTCCAGATCGAGGTCGCCGCGTACGGCGAAGGCCGTCACGAGCTTGCCGCCGGGTTGTCTGACCGGCGCGAAGTCGATGCGCGGTCCGTCGGGTGGTGGCTTGCCCGTCTCCTCGGTGAACTCGCGGCGCGCGACCGTCCACGGGTCCTGACCCTGTTGGTATTCGCCCTTCGGGATCGACCAGGCCCCCTCGTCCCGGCGGGCCCAGAACGGGCCGCCCGGATGGACGATGAGCACCTCGACGCCGCCTGCGGTGACCCGGTACAGCAGCAGACCCGCGCTCAGCTTGGCCACGCCACTCACCTTTTTCCGCGAGGGTGCGTGTTTGCACAGGACACGCCGCGGAAAAACACCACGTTGCGCACGGTCACCGGCCGCGAGCGCTCAGTATTTGCGGTCACCCTCGCTGTCGTCGAAGAAGGCCCAGTCTCCGTCATCGGACTTGACCTCCATGCGCCAGCCCAGTTCCGGCTCGGCCTTCTGGTCGACGAACCAGGCGTGTGCGTCGTCGGCGCTCTCGATGTCCTTGGTGTCGACAACCTCGCCTCGGGGGTTCAGCACGCGATAAGTAGCCATGCCGTCTCAGTTCCCCGCAGAAGGGGGTTTGAATCAGTCGGCGCTGGCCATCGGGATGCCCTCGCTGGCCGAGAACCGCGCGTCCTCCCGTGACGACAGCCCGAACGAGACCACCGAGCGGTCCCAGAACAGGTCCGTCAGGTAGGCCAGCGTCACCGCCCACCGGTTGACCCCGCGCGGGATGGCGTAGACGTGGTACGCGCGGGTCACGACCTTGGCGAGAAGGCCGGACAATTGGATGTTGAGCGGGTTGGCGACGGCGTAGCGAGGGCCGAGGTCGACGACCAGACCCATGTTGCGGTGCTTGTACCGCTTGGCCTTGCCGTAGCCGAGGCTGGCAGCGACGTTGCGCGCCAAGACCTTTCCCTGTCGCGTGGCGTGCTGGGCGGTCGGCGGGGTGATCGAGCCGGGCTGCGTCAGGTCCGGTACCGCCGCCGCGTCGCCCGCGGCGAACACCCCCGGATGGCCGGGCACCTCCAACTCGGTGGTGACCTTGAGCCGGCCCTTCTCGGTCGGCAGCCCCAGGTTCTCGATCAGCGGCGCCCCGGTCACGCCGGTGACCCATGCGACGGTGTGTGTCCGAATCAGCGAATCATCGCTGAGCACAACGTGTTCAGCGTGCACCTCCTTGAGCGTGACGCCGAGGCGCACATCTATGCCCCGCGACCGCAGCACCCGCTGCGCGGCGGCGCCGAGCTTCTCCCCCACCTCCGGCATCACCTGCTCGGCCATATCCAGCAGAACGAACTGCACCGCATCCGGGTCGAAGCCCATCTGCTTGGCCGCCGAATCGGCCAGCGCGCGCAGCTGGACGGCCAGCTCGGTGCCCGAGTACGACGCGCCGACCACCACGATCGTCCGCCGCGCCGCGGCCCGGCCCGCGTCGTCGTCGACGTCGGCCAGCTCCAGCTGCTGCAGCACGTGGTCGCGCAGGTACAGCGCCTCGGCGGTGGATTTGAGCCCTCGCGCGTGCTCGGCGAGCCCCGGCACGTCGAACAGCCGGGTCACCGAACCGGGGGTGAGCACCAGCCGGTCCCACGACACCAGCCGCGAGCGCTCCTCGGGGTCGGTGAAGGTGACGGTGCGACCGTCGAAGTCGACGCGGTCGACCCTGCCGCGGATCGCCTGCACCCCGCGCAGCGTGTTGGCCAACGGGATGGCGACGAAGCGCGCGTCGACCAGGCCGCCCGCGACGTCCGGGAGCAGCGGCGTGTACAGCATGTAGTCGACCGGCGAGATGATCGAGATGTCGACGGCGGCACCGTTCTTGCGGAACTTCCTGGCCAGGTGGCGTGCGCATTCGAATCCGGTGAACCCGCTGCCGACGATTACCACGGACGTCACCGGCCCCACTGTACGGAACCGGCCCCGAGCGGGGATGCTTGAGCCATGACGCGCCCGCGCTCGCTGCGCCGATTCGATCCGTTCCGGCCCATCGACATGTTGGCCTCGCTGTGGACTACCGCCGCGGTCGCTCCGGTGAGCAGTGGCGCGGCGGCCGCGTACCGGACGCTGTTCATGACCGTTCGGCGGCTGGTGGTGGGCAGGCGGCTGACCGTCAGCCTGGACCGGGGCGATCTGACGCTCACCGTCACCGAGTTCGACTCGCGGCTCGACGTGCGCGCACTTTCGGTCGGCCAGCTCAACGACGTCCGACTTGCCGCCCGCGACATCCGCTGGAGCACAAGCGAGTTCGAGCACGCCGCGGTGGTGATGCACAACGTCCACATGCGGCCGACGGTGCCGCCCGTCCTCGTGGCCGCCCCCGTCGAGCTGACGCTGGAGGTGCCCGCGCCGGTCCTCGACGACCTGTTCCGCTGGGCCGCGCCGCGGCTGTGCGGCGAGGTCGGAGCCGACGGCGTCGCGCGGCTGCGGTTGGCGCGCAGGCCGGCGGCCGGTCATCTCGAGGTCGACGCCCGCCTCGACGGCTCCACGCTGTGGCTCAAACCGCGAGGCCTCGTGTTGCGCCGGTCGCGGTGGAGGCTGCCGCACCGCACTCCGGCCTATCCCGTCCGGCTGCCCGAACTGCCGCACGGCGTGCTGCTCACCGGGGTCACCTTCGCGCCCGGCGTGGTGCGGCTGTCGGCCTGGGTGCCGGAGTGGCGCGTCGACATGCCGCGCACCCGACTCGAGGACCTTCTCGCACAGCTGAGCGCTGTCGGCGGGCCACTGAACGTCACCCGGTTCGGTCGTCTGCTCTAGTTTGCTCGACGCCGCTGATCGCCTCTTGCGCAATCGATTTCTGCCAACCACCGATCAATTTCTGCCAGCGGAATTAAACCCCTCAACTGGCGGTTCAATCCGTCAGACCGGCACGAATGCTTCAGAAGCCGGAACAACGCGTCCGAACCGCGTCATTCGCTCCACGGCTCGAACCAGATCGGAAAGAAGGCAACTCGAGATGAAGAAGTTCGGATTCGCCGCCACCGTGATCAGCGGACTGGCCGCAGCACTGATCGGACTGGCCGCGCCGGCCGCCGCCGCGCCCACCGGACCCGACGACGCCCAGCAGACCATCGGCCGGCTGCGGGCCCAGGGCTACACCGTGATCGTCAACCGGCTCGGCAACACCCCCCTGGATCGAGCCGAGGTCGTCGGCGTCCGCCAGGGTCAGACCTACAGCATGATCGACGCCGGCGCCCCGCTGATCGGCAGCAGCCACAACTACACCACGGTTGAGGACCGCATCGTCTACGTCGACGTGAAGTAGTCCGGCGCCGAAGTGAGGGGCATCCGAAAGGGTGCCCCTTTTCTTCGTGCGTGCACGATCCTGGTGCGGTGACCGAACTGGCCCGCTATCGGGACGGACCCGAACTCGTCGTGGTCTCGCGCGACGGCGGCGACCTCGTGTCGATCTCCACATCCGAGGACGTCCGGTCACAGTTCTCCGAGTCGCGGATGCCGATCGCCGACTTCGTCGCCAGGGGGCCGGGTCCGTGGCCGTGGTTCGACCTCGGCGAGAAGCGCGACGGGGCACTGCGGATCCTCGACGCGCTCGGCGTCGTGCCGCCGGCGTGGACGGTGCCGTTGCCGCCGGACGTGGTCGATCTGTTCCGGCGGGCCGAACGCGGCGACTCCTCGGTGATCGAGCTGCTGGCAATGGGCGCCGATCCCGATCCGGTGGATCCCTGCGGCGCCTCGCCGCTGTGGTATGCCGTGCGCTCGGTGGGCGCCGGCCTGGTCGTCGCGCTGATCGACGCCGGCGCCGACGCGGGGCGTCGCGTCGAGTTGTCGGCGGACGGCGGGCGCTTCACCACGGTGCTGCACGAGATCGTCCGTCTCGGCCGGGTCGTCGCCCTGCGCCACGCGCTCGCGAAGGGTATCGACCCGTCGCTCGTCGACTCCGGCGGAGCGACGGCCATGCACCTGCTCGATGCGGGCCACGACTACGTCAACCCGGAGATCGTGCGCGCGCTGGTGCGTGCCGGCGCCTCGGTCACCGCCCCACTGCCGAGCGGTGCCCAACCGGTCGAGCAGGCCGCGCGAGGCATTCTGCCCGCGACCGTCGCGGCGATGGTCGAGCTCGGCGCCGACCCGGCACGCGGACTGGACGCGCTGCTGTCGTGGTGGACCGACGGTGCCCGGCTCAGCGGATACCGGGCCGGCCCGGTTAGCGAGGTCGTGGGCATCCTGCGCGGCGCCGGCGCCGAGGTGACCGAGCGCCACCGCGAACTGGCGGCGGCCACCGGAGCGTCGCAGGTCGTCGCCGCCCTGCGCGATTAAGGTGCGGGTGTGGCACGGTACTCCCGCTATGTCGCGATCGGGGACAGTCAGACAGAAGGCCTCTGGGACGGCGACGACTCCACGGGACTGCTCGGATTCGCCGACCGATTGGCGTCGATGATCGAATCCCCGCACGCGGGACTGGCGTACGCCAACCTCGCGGTGCGCGGCCGCCGGATCCGCGATCTGCTCGACGAGCAGCTACCGCAGGCACTGGCGATGCGGCCGGACCTGATCACCGTGTGCATCGGGATGAACGACGTCACCCGTCCTGGCCCGTACTTCGGTGAGGCGCTGCGCGAACTCGACGAGTTGCACACCCGGCTCGCCGCGTCGGGTGCGACGGTGGTGACGACGACGTTTCCCGACGTCGCGCGCATCCTGCCGGTCGGCCGGGTGATCGCGCCCCGCATCGAGCAGATCAACGACGAGATCCGGACGGCCGCGCGCCGGCACGGGTTCCGGCTCGTCGACCTGTTCACCGCACCGTCGATGACCCACCCGGCGACCTGGAGCCCGGACCGCGTGCACGGCTCGGCCCGGGGCCACGCGCTGTTCGCCGCCGCGGCCGCCGAGGCGCTCGGCCTGCCGGGCAGCAATCACGACTGGGCGCACCTCCACGACCCGCCGCGGCGCACGTCGCTGGGCTCTCTGGCCTACTCACAGGCGCTGTGGACGCAGAACATGCTGCTGCCGTGGTTGTGGCGCACGGCGCGGCGGCGTTCCGCGGGCGACGACCGGGGGCCCAAGCGCCCCCGCCTGGAAAGACTGCCCGCCTATATGCCGAGGAACGGCAACGGGATCGGCGACTGACCGGACCCGATCGCGGAGACCGCGGCGGGGCAGAACATCGAGATCGCGATGCCGGTGAACATCGTCGCCGGTCCCAGCGGCATACCGCCCAGGTCGGCGACCTTGGACGCGACGTCGGCGGCGTTCTGACCGGGTTCGGAAAGCATCGGGCAGACCTGCTGGCCGATGGTCACCGCGCTGCCGGGATCGCCCATGACGACGCCGGCCTCCGTCACCGCGTTGAGGAACGCGTCGTCGACGGGGTCGGCCTGCGCGGGGGCGGCCACGACCGCGGCTGCGGTCAGGAATCCGGTGGTCAGCGCGAGGCCGAGAACTGGTTTGCGAAGCACCCGGGAATCGTACGCTGCCCGCCCCGGATTCTCAGATTCCGGTCCAGGCGTCGTCGATGGTGTCGGCGACGTCGATGATCTTCGCCTTCTGGGACGCCGGGCTGTCGATCTCCCCCGCGACGTGGGCGGCGATGAACCGCTTGATCTCGGCGTCGATGCCCGCGAGCACGCGCAGCACCTCGCCGCGCAGCGACTTCGATGTGACGTGGATCGAGATGGCGGACGGCCGCGGTTTCTCGACGTCGAGGATCAACAGCAGCGGTTCGGCCGCCCGCGCCGTGGCGCGCAGCGCGATCTCCCCGAAAACCATGAATTTCGGCTTGTCGATCCGCAGGTCCACGACCATGTCGATTTCCAGTGGGATGCGGATCGCGAACGTGATCATCGGCCCGACCTGGCGCTTCAGCCGCGGCTTCTGGACCCGGACCTTTGCGGTGACCTTGGCGATCTTGCCCGGCCCCTGGCCCATCGGGCCCATCTCGAACTCGTCGCCCGCGATCTCGCCGATCGCGTTGCCGACGCGGTCCTCGGTCACAGCGATTTCGAAGAACTTGCGACCGAACTCTTCGTAGGTGATCTCGTCATCGACGGACATGGTGCTCATACCGTCTCACGTCCGGCACGATCGCCGTCGCCAACGCGACCGAATCGAGACCACCCGCCGCTAGCCGGCGCCGTCGCTGCGCGCCTCGGCTCCGGTCTCGCCGACGTCGAGGGCGTCGTCGTTGAAGGTGCGACCGACGTAGCTGCCGTCGTCGTCACCTTCTTTGCCCGCGCGCGAGGCCGCCACCTTGTCATCCTCGTCGACGTCCTGTTCGCTCTTCTCGTCATTGTCGCGCGGAGTCATGCCGCTCCGATTACCCGCCGACGACGTGCTCAAACGATGCCCGGGTGCCCCGGCGGTGAACGGCGAGCGGTCAGGCCTCGGAGAAGTAGCGAATCTGCCTGATCGCGAAGGGCTTCACCGCGACGTCGGCGATCAGGATGTCGCGACCGCCGCTGCGGTCGATGCCGGCGACCAGGCTGTAGCCCGAGCCGATCACCTTGCGCGGCCGGGCGCCTGCCAGGCGTGCCAGCAGGTCGGCGATGTTCATGGCGGCGTGCTCGCCGGCGGTGATCCGGGCGTCCTTGCCCAGCCAGCGGCGCATCGCCACCTCGTCACCGGCTCGCGCGTCGGCCAGGAACTGCCGGAAATGCCGTTTGCCCGGTGAGCCGGCGCCCCGGAAGCCGCCGAGAAAGCCCAATGCGCCGAGCAGGCCTTGGTTCACGAGCAGTCCCCGTGACAGCTGCAGTCCGGCGGGCACCGATCGCAGGCCGCTGCGCACGAACTGCCCGACCATGGCGGGGAGCTCCCAAAAAGCCTGCAAATCAGCTATTTTCAGATCTCCGCCATCACCGGCGACGGTGTAACGCAGGTAGGCGGGTATGTGCATGGTCAACCCGTACGCCATGCCGACCTCGAGTTCCAGATCGCGGATCACCTTCGACCCGACCACCAGGTCGACGTCGCGGTGGAAGGTGATGTCCCGCGGACCGATGAAGGTGTCGTAGAACCGGGTGAGCGCCGCGGTTCCGCGATGCGGCTGTGAGCCCACGGGGTCTTCGACGACACCGTCGACGGTGAACGCGCCGACCCAGGCATCGCGGTCGTGCACGGTGACCGCCGCCGGGGAACGCTCGACGGCGGCGATCGCGTCCGCCGGAGAGATGGCCATACGTGTGCCTACCACCCCTGCTGGCCTCAGTCGACTACTTCCCCGCCGACAGGCACACTGTGATTAGTGACGTGCACGGGTGCACGGACCGAAGGAGGAACCACCATGAGCAGCAGCGGGCCTTTCGGGTTCGATCCCGACGAGTTCGACCGCGTCGTCCGCGAGGCCGGTGAGGGTCTGCGGGGGGCGCTCGACGGTCTTGGCAGGTTCCTCAGCACGCCCGGTGAACGCGCCGGCTGGGCCACCATGTTCGACGAGTTCACCCGCTCATCTCGGCCCCGCCGCGAACCGGAGACCACTGGTGAAGCCGGTGACGGTGTGTGGGCGATCTACACCGTGGACGACGACGGCGGCGCTCACATCGAACAGGTCTATCCGACGGAATTGGATGCCCTGCGCGCGAACAAGGACAACACCGACCCGACGCGCCGGGTGCGATTCCTGCCCTACGGCATCGCGGTCAGCGTGCTGGACGCCGCCGGCGGCAGCACCTCCCCGGACGGCGATACGTCCGAGGACGGCGACGCCTAGCTAGCCGCCGAACCGCCGACGGATTCCGGCGAGCATCTCCCGATGTGCGGCCAGCGCCTTGCGTGCCGTGAGCGGCGCAAGGATGGGCGGCGCCTGGATGCTGATGCGTTCGGCGACCTGCGTACCGGACTCCGCGGGGGTGAAGCTCACCACGGTGTGTAACCGCACACGCGGGAACTGACGCGCCTCGGCGGTCACGTCTCCGGAAGCCGGAACGACCATCCGGACCCGGTAAACCGTGCGTAAGGCGAACGGCCCGAACGGTATTCGGTCGGTCACCCGATAGCACTGCACATAGCCGTCGCTCGTCGCTGTCCTGCGCAGGCTGCGCACCGAGGCGATCAACGGGTGCACGACCGACATGTTGACCAGATCGGCGTAGAACGCCCGGACGTCTTGCGGCGGGGCGGGCACGTGCTCGGTGAGCATCACTTCACGATCGAGGCGCAGGTGTCGCTCCCAGGACGCGTCGGAATCGGGTTCGGGTCCGTAGCGGACGATACGCGGCCACCGTTGTCACCAGGGGTTTTTGACATACCGAAGCCATCATTATAAAAACAAGCAGATAGCCACTGCGACCGAGGACCAGTGATGGATCGGGACCAACTCATCGACCTGACCAGGCGGGCGGTCAAACTCGCGCGGGACAACACCACCGACCTCATGCCGTCCGAGCAAAGGGTCGCCGCGGCAACGTACACCTCGGCGCAGCGCCACGAGGCCGACGTCGCGCTGCTGATGCGCACCCCGCAACTGGTGGGCTACGCCTCCGAACTCCCCCGACCGGGCACCTACTGCGCCAAGACGGTGATGGGCCGACCGGTCCTGCTCACCAGGGCGGCGGACGGGGTCGTGCGCGCGTTCGACAACGTCTGCCTGCACCGCCAGTCCCGGATCGTCGAGGGCTGCGGGGCCGCCCGTCGACTGGCCTGTCCGTACCACTCGTGGAGCTACGACCTGCACGGCGCGCTGGCGGGGGTGCCGGGTAGGGAGGGATTTCCCGAGACATCATCGGCTGCAGCGACTTTGGCGCAGCTGCCGGCCGCCGAATGCGCCGGCTTCCTGTGGATCTCGCTGGACCGCGGCACGACCCTGGACATCCCGGCGTTTCTCGGACCACTCGCCGACGAACTCGACTCCTGGGGTATCGGCCGCTGGTCGCCGCTCGGCGAGAAGGTGCTGGACTGCCCGATCAACTGGAAGCTGGCGATCGACACGTTCGCCGAGAACTACCATTTCGCGACCGTGCACCGCACCACGTTCGCGACGATCGCACGCAGCAACTGCACCGTGTTCGATTCGTTCGGCCCGCACCACCGTCTGGTGTTCCCGCTCAACGGAATCGTCGATCTCGAGGACGTCCCCGAGGAGCAGTGGGACCCGCTGCACAACATGGTCGTGATATACGCGCTGTTCCCGAACATCGTGCTGTCGTGCACGATCGCCAACGGGGAACTGTTCCGCGTGTATCCCGGCGACGGGCCGGGCCGCTCGATCACCGTGCACCAGAACTCCACACCGCTCGACGTGTCCGACGAGTCCACGGCCGCCGGCGCGGCCGCCGTCTTCGACTACGCGCACGCGACCGTCCGCGACGAGGACTACGCCCTGGTCACCGCGCTACAGGCCAACCTCGAATCCGGTGTGCGTGAGCACCTGGTGTTCGGCCGCAACGAACCGGGTCTGCAGCACCGCCACGCCGCGTGGGCCGGCGCCGTCGGCGCCTGACTCACTCCCTGCCGTCGGCGCCTGACTCACTCCCTGCCGGCGACCGCCAGCACCGCGGCCAGGCTGCGGTCGACATCGTCGTCGGTGGTCGCCCACGACGAGACGCTGGCCCGCATCGCGGCGCGGCCCTGCCACACTGTCCCGCCGAACCAGCAGGTGCCCTCGGCCTGCACGGCCGCGATCACGCGACGGGTCTCCTCGTCGTCACCGAAGGAGACCAGCGCCTGGTTGAGCACGACGTCGTTGAGCACCTCGTAGCCCGCCGCCCGGAATCCGTCGGCGAACCGACGGGCGTGCAGGCAGCACCGGTCGACGAGATCGGCCACCCCACTGCGTCCCAGCGAGCGCAGCGCGGCCCACACCTCCACGCCGCGGGCCCGCCGCGACATGTCGGGTGTGTGATGGCAGGGTTCGCGGTCGGCGCCGGCAATCAGGTACGCGGCGCCGACCGTCATGGCCGCGCGCAGGTCAGTTGCGTTGCGGACGAACGCGATACCGCTGTCGTACGGCACGTTGAGCCACTTGTGCGCATCGGTCGCCCAGGAATCCGCCTCGGCGAAGCCATCCGTCAGATGCGCCAGGCGCGGACTGGCCGCGGCCCACAGGCCGAAGGCGCCGTCGACATGCACCCAGGCGCCGGCCTCGCGGGCTGCCGCGCACACCGCGCCGGCCGGATCGAAGGCGCCGGTGTTCACGTTGCCCGCCTGGATGCACACGATGGTCGTCGGCGACAACGCCGGAAGCGCGTCCACGCGCAGGCGGCCCTGCCCGTCGACGGGAACCCGCTCGACACGGTTGCGGCCAAGCCCGAGCAGCGACAGTGCCTTGAGCACGCTGGCGTGCACCTCGTCGCCGACCACCACGCGGATCGGCGGAGCACCGAACAGGCCGTCCTCCTCGACATTCCAGCCGGCGGAGCCCAGCAGTGCATGGCGGGCGGCGGCCAGCGCGGTCAGGTTGGCCATTGTCGCACCGGTGGTGAACCCTGCGCCGGCCGAGGCCGGCAGCCCGAGCAGATCGCGTAACCATGTCGTGCCCACCTCCTCCAGCGCCGCGGCCACCGGTGACATGACCCGGTATGCGCCGTTCTGATCCCACACTGCGGCAAGCAGATTGGCGGTCAGCGCCGCAGGCAGCGAGCCGCCCGTGACGAACCCGAAGTACCGGCGGCCCGCGGTCGCCACGGTGGCCGGCGAACCGACCTCGTCGAGCATCTGCAGCACCGCCCGAGGATCGGCGGGACCCGCGGGCAGCGGTTCGTCGAACCGGCCGAGCGCCTCGATGTGCTCGGCGGCGGGCGCCACGGGGCGCCCGTCGAGACCGTCGAGGTAGCGCACCGCGCGGTCGGTGAAGTCCGCCAGCAGTTCCTTCATGGCCACACGCTAACGCCAGACGGACCCGCGCGATCAGCGAGACGACAGCGCCCCGACGAGATCGTCGACGATCCGCGCCGCCTTCGGGTCGGCATCCGGGCGCACCTCGCTGGTGAGGTAGTCGATCGCCTCGCCCCTGTGGCCGGTCTCGATCAACTCCCGGACCCGCGCCGCCGCCGGCTCGCCCATCTCGGCCGCCAGCACGTCCACCAGTTCCCAGTCTCGATACAGCGCCAGCGAGCGCTCGTAGAACGCGAAGCCGCTGACCGGTTCGCCGCGCAGCGTTCCGCGATATCGGTACGGGCCCTCCATGTATTCCAGCGGCAGGGCGTGCGCTGGGGCGGGCACCAGGGGCTCACCGGTCAGGTCGAGGTCGAGCTTGTGCGACGTGAGCCGGTGCCGGTCGGGCAGGTACCGCGCCTCGCGGGGCGGCGGAACCAGGGTGCGCACGGACTCCGGCCACCGTACGTAGCTGTGCACGGTGACCTCGATGTCCTCGGCGAATTCGGGTTCGGGCCCGCCGTCGGGCGAGCTCGTCGTCGCTCCCGAGAACGGTTGCAGGGCATTGTTTTCCGTGCGGTCGAACTGCCGCCAGATGCTGAGGTCCACGCCGTTGTCGAGGTTGATCGTGCGCCACTCGTGGGCTCGCCAGCGGATGTCGCCGTCCGGACCGCCGGCATTGGCCACCTGCGGGAACCACTGCCGGTCGACGTGGCCCGACGTGCCCGAGACCGGTTCGGACAGCGGACCCCATGTCAATGCGCCGGTCATCGACATGCCCGTCTGGAAATATGAGTACGTGCCCGATTGCCCGAAGCAGTCGATCCGGCCGTTGTAGGCCGCGGCCCCCAGCGGCACCGGCGCCCGGGACGGTGTCACGTGCAGGTCCAATTGCATCCGATCGCCGCTCGCCGGGTCGGCACCGACGAAGCTGACGTCGTAGGTGTAGGGGGTCAACTCACCGTGCTCGTCGCGACACGTGCGCCAGGCCGCCGTGCCCGCGGGGCTGTCGTAGGTCAACTCGAGGTGCCCTTGGGCCAGTGTCAGTTTCGGCTTCGCCCCGGGCGTCATGTTCGCCGGCGGCATGTCGTAGTCGGTGAATGTCGCGTAGGCGCCGTTGTCGAGGTCGAACAGCGCCAGGGTGTAGAAGTCCGCGACGATCGACGCCCCGGGCCGGTTCTTGTTGAAGATCGACAGGAACGCGAACCGCCGCCCGGAATCACCCGTGAGTTCGCCGGCCAGAAACCAGGTGTCGGACTGGAAATCGGCGTGATCGGCCTCGGCGGCGGGAAAGTCCAGGTGCGGATCGCCCGGGACCAACGTGAACGGATAACGCCGCCAGTCCTCACCCACCGTGGCCAACCCTCCGTGTTCTATGTTTATAGTAATAGCAACTTTAGCGCCCAGGCGGTCACGTCGCGACGGAACGGAGGCGCCGTCATGAGATCTCTTGTCTACGATCGGCTTTTCATCGGCGGCCGGTGGCAGGCACCGGCGACCGGGCGGCGGATCCCGGTGATCTCTCCCCACACCGAGGAGAAGATCGGCGAGACACCCGAGGCCGCAGCCGAGGACGTCGACCGGGCGGTGCGCGCCGCGCGGGTCGCGTTCGACGAAGGGCCATGGCCGCGGATGAGCGTGGCCGACCGGATGTCCCGGATCGAGAAGCTGGCGGCCCTCTACAGTGCCCACACCGACGAGATCGCCGACCTGATCACCGCGGAGATGGGCTCACCGCGCAGCTTCAGCAGGCTCGGGCAGGGTGCGGGCGCCGTCGCGCAGATGCATCTGAACCTGGCCACGGCGCGCGACTACCCCTGGGTGGAGCGGCGAACGGGCCTGTTCGGCGACGTCCAGATCCGTCGTGCACCCGTCGGCGTGGTCGGGGCGATCGTGCCGTGGAACGTACCGCAGTTCCTGATCATGCCCAAGATGATCCCGGCGCTCATCGCCGGCTGCGCGGTGGTGATCAAGCCCGCACCCGAGACTCCCATCGACGCGATGTGGCTGGCCGAGATGCTCGAGGAGGTCGACCTGCCCGAGGGCGTGGTCTCCGTCGTCCCCGGCGGCCGCGAGACCGGCGAGGCGCTGATCCGCCATCCCGGGGTCGACAAGATCTCCTTCACCGGGTCGTCGGCGACCGGCAGGCACATCGCGGCCGTGTGCGGTGAACAACTCAAACGGGTCAGCCTGGAACTGGGGGGCAAGTCCGCGGCGATCGTCCTGGACGACGCCGACATCGGGCGCACCGTCGGCCATCTGAAGATGGCGAGCCTGATGAACAACGGGCAGGCGTGCGTCGCACAGACTCGCATCCTCGTCAGCGAGCGACGCCACCAGGAACTGGTCGACGCGCTGGCCGAGATGATGTCGGGCCTGCAGGTCGGCGACCCGGCCGACGAGGCCACCGACGTCGGCCCGCTCGTCGCGCAGCGCCAGCAGCATCGGGTGCAGGGTTACATCCAGGCCGGGCTCGACGAGGGGGCCCGAATGGTGCTGGGCGGCAACGACACACCGTATGACCGCGGATGGTACGTCCGGCCGACGCTGTTCACCGACGCGACCAACGACATGCGGATCGCCCGCGAGGAGATCTTCGGCCCGGTGCTCACGGTGCTGAAGTACTCCGACGAACGCGAGGCGGTCCGGATCGCCAACGACACCGACTATGGGTTGGCCGGGTCGGTGTGGACCGCCGACGTCGCCCACGGCCTGGACATCGCCGCGCAGATCCGCACGGGCACTTACGGAATCAACATGTACACGCTGGACACGACGATGCCGTTCGGCGGCTTCAAACAGTCCGGCATCGGGCGCGAGTTCGGCGCCGAGGGACTCTCCGAGTACGTCGAACTGCAGACGACGGTGAGCGCGGACCCGCTGCCGGAGTCAGCCTGACAGCTCGAGGGTGAGCTCGGCCGGACAGCACACCTCGTCGCGCTGGTTGGACACGGTGATCTCCAGGTCCACCAGCCTGCCGTCACGTTTGGCCACCACCCGTCCGCGTCCGATCATCGAATCGCCGGCGTAGATCGAGCCGAGCAGCGTGATCTTGCGCCGCACCACCCGACTGCAGGGCCCCGCCCAGTCCGTCGCGACCCGGTCCACGAACCCGGCGATGTGCATGGTGTTGACGAAGATCGTCGGATGACCGTGCCGTCGCGCGTAAACCGGATCATAGTGCGCCGGAAAGTAGTCCCACGTCGCCCCGGGGTTCATCACCACCCGCTGATAGTCGATCGGGTCGACGATCTCGGGCAGTTCGGCGGCGACGGCGACGTCGTCCCAGGCGATACCGCGCATCACCGTTCGGCCTCGGGGGTGAACCGAAACAGCGTGTTGCGGTTGACCGCCACCAGAGCGCCGTCCTCGCGGTGGAATTCGTCCATTGTCTCGACGAAATGGCCGGCGCCCAGACGCGTTCGCTTCTCGGGGGACACCGAAACCACCTCCTCGACGACGTGCAGGCGGTCGCCCTCGACGATGGTGTGGGGAAACTCCACCTCGTTGGAGGCGTTGATGAACGTGGTGCCGGGCAGCGGCACCCGGATGGCGATCGACGACGTCGGCGGCCGGCCGGTCGGTATCCACGGCGGCGGGATCAACCAACCCATGAGAAGCGCCGGCGGGGCGATCAGCCCACCCCACTGCCGCCGGGCGAACTCGTCGTCCCAGTAGGACGGATTGCGGTCGCGAACCATCGCCGCGAAGTGCTGGATGCGCGCACCGCTCACGGCGGTGCCGGCGTATCGCGGCGCCGTGCGGGTGCCGACCATGCGCACGGCGTCCTCGTAGGTGCCGAAGGCGAGGTCGTAACGGATGGGTGCGCTCACACCGGCAGCGCGCTTTCGCGGGGCACCGAGTCCCAGACCAGTTCGCGCGACGTGAAGTACCACCCGCCGCGCTCGTAGACCAGCCGGTCGCGGTAGCTGCCGGTCGACCGGATTGCGTTGCCGTTCAGCAGCACGGCGATGCAGTGCTGCGTCGCCTCGACTCCGTCCACCGTGATGTCGTGGTCGACGGTGACCAACCGTTGCCCGTCACCGCCGTCGAACGCGGTCCGAAGGTCGGTGAAGGACTGCCCGTCGCGGATGTACGTCGCACCGGAGTGGCGGAAGGTGGCGAGCCACCCGAGCGCGTCGCCTGCGGAGAACAGCCGGTTGAACCGCGCATTCAGATTCAGGATCGCCGCGCGTGCGGCCAACCCGTCGAGCACGTACTGCTGTTGGTAGCTCAGTGTCACGTGTACTCCCTCACCTGCTCACCGTGTAACCGTGGGCCTCGCGGTCCCAGGCCCCTGCACTCACTCCCCGGCCCCGCAGGAGGTCCTTGCGGACCCGACCTATGACGTTCTTCGGGATCTCCTGCATCACCTCGAGATACCGGGGCACGCAGAAGTAGGGCATGCGTTCGGCGCAGAAGTCGAGAAGTTCGGTGAACTCCACCGTGGCGCCGGGCGCGAGCGTCACGACGGCGAGGATGTCGTCCTCACCGAGCTCGCTGGGCACTCCCACCGCGGCGGCCTCCAGCACCGCGGGATGGCCCAGCACGGTCTGCTCGACCTCGACCGAGGACACGTTCTCGCCGCGCCTGCGAAGCGAGTCCGTGGCGCGGTCGACGAAGGTGAGGTTGGCCTCGGCATCCAGGCGACCCAGGTCGCCGGTGCGGAACCACTCCGGATGGGGGTGGACACGCAGACCCGTGACGCCGGGCGCGGACATCACATACCCCTCGCTCATCACATGCGCTGTCCGCGGCCGGCAGGCGATCTCGCCGACGGCGCCGTCGGGCACCGAGCAGCCGTCGCCGTCGACGAGGCGCACCTCGAAGGCCGGGCTGACCTGTCCTGACGTACCCGGAACGCCGCGATCCGAAACCGCCTTGTAGGCCAGCGGAAACGCCTCGGTCAGCCCGTACATCGTCACGATGCGACAGCGGTACCGCTGCTCGATCGGCCGATAGAGCTCGGCGGGGATCGGCGCGGCAGAGATGAACCGCAGCCCGAGCTCGGCGTCCCGCGGTTCGGCGGGCAGGTTCCAGAGCATCGCCACCATCGCACCGGCGCCGGCGAAACCGACTGCGCCGCAGTCGCGTATCTGGTCCCACACCTCGGTCGGATGGAACGCTTCGGCGAGCACGCTGGTGCCGCCGACCAGCATCGGGGCGAGTACGGTCGGCGCGGCGCTGAGATGGAACAGCGGCATCGCCGTCCAGATCACCTCTTGCGCGCCGAACTCCCACGCCGCCGCGGCCGTTGCGGCCGCCGTGAACAGGTAGTGCCATGTGGTCGCGACGGCCTTGGACGCGCCGGTGGTTCCCGAGGTGAAGAACAACGCACCGACATCGGTAGGACTCGCAGGCGTCGACCGCAGCACCTCGGTCCCGGCGTCGGCCAGCTGGCGTGTCAGTGAATCGCCCAGCGTGACAGCGGTCTTCAACGTGTCGATCGGGTCGGCGACCTCGGCGAGCCGGTCGACGCGGGCGGCATCGGTGAGAACGAGCTTGGCCCGGGACAGGGTGAGCGCATGGGCGAGGAAGTCACCCTTGCTCGCGGCGTTCACCGCCGCGGACACCGCGCCGATCCGCGCCGCGCCCAGCCAGAAGTACACCCACTCCGGGCACGTTGCGGTGAACAGGGCGACGGTGTCGCCGCGTGCGACGCCCCGGTCCAGCAGTACGTTGGCCGCCGCGCACGACCGGTCCCGCATCTGCGCGAAAGTCACGGGCGTGCCGGCGATCGACATCATCACGCGCTCGGGGAACTGCTCGGCGCGCCGGTCCAGCACCTGCGGCACCGTGAAGCTGTCGACCCCGAACGTCGCCGGCTCGCAAGCACCCGCCGCCCGGCCGCAGGGCATCACACCCCTGCTGCGGCCGGGTCGGGTTGGCCGTCGGCGGTGTACCCGAAGTCGACGGGTGAGGGCTCGGTGGCCGGATAGAACCTGTGCGCCCAGCGCCGCAACGCGGCGTAGTCGCGCGCCTCCTCCGGGGCGAGGTTCGGCTTCTCCAGGTACTTCATGTTCTCCCAGGTGAAGAAGTCCTGCTTGATGACTTCCTGCTGCAATTGCAGGAACTTCGCGGCGCGACCGGTCGGCGCATCCCCGTCGTCGCCCGGTTCGCGGATCGAGGCCTGGGTGTAGAAGTAGTCGGTGTAGTCCTCGTCGACCGGTGTCTGACCGGTCACCTGCACCGTCGCCACCAACTCGGACGGGAAGCGCACCACGCCGAGGCCGAGCGAGTAGTTGTCGTAGATGATCTTGGCGTCGACGGGCCCGTTGGGCGTGAGCCAGGTCTTCGCCCGTCCCCCACCGAAATTCGCGTTCACCGTCGCGTGCAGGTGGTAGCCGGACACCTCGAAAGACGCCGTGTTGGCCGGATTGGCCGCCTTGTGCACGTACTGGACGTGGTACGGATCGGCGGCGTTCTCGATGATCATCTGCGCATGCACCTTGACCCGGTTCACCATCCGGGTGTGCGGGTGCAACGGGTAGTACTCGTCGGTCTCGAGTTCGGGCAGCACGGGCGGCTGCCAGTACGGCGCCCGGCCGTGCCGCTCGTGCCAGACCAGGATGAAGCCGTACCACTCCATGCTGGGGTAGGTCCTGACGCGCACATTCTGTTTGCAGCCGATCTTGCTGTAGGGGATGAGCGCGTTGGTGCCGTCGCCCCGCCACTGCCAGCCGTGCCACGGGCAGACGATGTGCTCGCCCTCGACGGTGCCGCCGACGCCCATGTTGGCGCCCAGGTGCAGGCAGTACGCGTCGAGCACCTTGACGGCTCCGGAGGCGGTCCGGAAGATCACCAGTTCCTCGCCGAAATAGTGGGCGCGCTTGACCTGGCCGGGCGCCAGGTCGGAGGTGAAGCCGACGATGAACCACCCGGTCGGGAAGCGGTAGGTCGACAGGCTGATGCCGCCGGGGCCGAATTCGCGTTCGGACGGATCCAGGGTGGGGTCGTCGACCGTTTCCGTCATCTGAGCTCCATCCACGCGCGCAACGGTCCAGGTCAGCGGACCGGCCTGTTGCCTATTTTTACTATTTTAGGCATTCTAGGTCAAGGACAGCCCCGCCCGGGTCGGACACGAGGAGCACCGAGGACACATGCCGACGACCACGCCGGTCGACCTGTCGGATTCCGCGTTGTGGCAGAACGGGTTTCCCGACGAGCTCTTCGCCGAGCTGCGCCGGGACCGGCCGATCTTCCATCACGAGCTCACCGAGGGCGTGGCCGCGACGGTCAAGCGCGACTTCTGGGTGGCGACCAGGCTTCACCATGCCCATCGCATCCACCGCGACACCGACTCGTTCACCGCGGCGGACGGCCCCCTCATCCAGGGCGTCGGCGTCGTCGGATCGTTCCCCACCATCATCAACATGGATCCGCCCGATCTGGTGAAGCGGCGGCGGGTGATGTCGCACGCCTTCACGCCGAAGGCCATCGGCAAGCTGGAGAACGGCATCCGCACCCGCGCCGCCGCGATGATCGACAACCTGCTGGCCGCGCGCCGCGGCGATTGGATCGGCGACGTCGCCGACGTCCTGCCGATGTCGGTGATCGGCGACATCATCGGGATCCCCGAGGCTGACCGACCGGAGATCTTCGACACGTTCGACCGTATCCTGCAGGCGAATTCGCCCGAGTCGAGACTGACCGAGCAGGAGCAGTTCGAGCTGTTCAGCAAGATCTTCGCCTATGCGCTCGAACTGACCGCCGACAAGAGGCGCCACCCGGCCGACGACATCTGGAGCACATTGGCCTCGGCGGTCGTGACCGACGAGAACGGCGAGCAGCTGTCCATCCCCGCGAACGAGATGGAGATCTTCTTCTTCGTGATCGCGTTCGCGGGCAGCGACACCACCAAGAACGCGCTCGCGTACGGGCTGCGCGAGTTCGTCGCCAACCCCGGGCAGATACACCGCTACCGCACCGACGAATCGGTACGGCAGAGCGCGGTCGAGGAGGTGCTGCGGTGGGCGACGCCGGTCGCGTTCTGGACGCGCACCACCAAGGTCGACGTCGAGATGGACGGTGTCACGATCCCGCGCGGTGAGCGGGTGGTGTCGATGCTGCGGTCGGCGAACCGCGACGAGGACGTCTTCGCCGATCCCTTCACCTTCGACATCGGTCGCGCCGACAATCCGCATGTGGCGTTCGGCGGCGGTGGGCCGCACCACTGCCTCGGGGCTATGCTGGCCCGTGCCGAGATCAGGGCCGTGCTCGACGAATTGCTCTGCCGCGCTGAGGACATCAGCCTGGGCCCGGCCAAGGTCACCTATCCCAACCTGACCAACAACATGACCATCTTCGATGAGATGCCGATCTCGTTGCGGCCGCGCTGACGGCTAAAGCCCCTTGGGCCGCGTCCCGATCACGCCGTGGGCGGCCAGGCGCTCCACGTCGGCGCCGGTCAACCCGCACATCCCGGTGAGGACTTCGGCGTTGTGCTCGCCGAGCGTCGGCGGGGTGCGAAGCAGCCAGCGTTGCGCGCCGTCGAGGCGGCTGAACGGCGGGCAGGGGTACAGGTTCACGCCGGTACGCCGATGCTCGAGCGGTTCGAAGAAGCCCCGGTGCCGCAGCTGCGGGTTGTCGGTCACCAGCGACGGGGAGATCACCACCGCCGCCGGGATGCCCGCAGCGACAAGCTGTTCGGCCGCCTCCTCGGCGTCTCGGGTCGCGAGCCAGGCGTCGATGTCGGCGCCGCCGGTGATGTCGCCCAGCGCGGCGCGGTGCGCATCGGTGCCGACGGTGACCGCGATCCACCGATCCTCGCCGGCGCACCGGTAGATGTCCTGCGCCGCGTCGGTGTGACCGCGATTGCCCCGCCGTTCCATCACCCGGCCGAACACCTCGTATTCGATTGTCTGCGCCGCCGTTACGTTCAGCACGGTCTCGATCATGGGCACTTCGAGGAGCTGGCCCCGGCCGGTGCGGTCGCTGAACTGCCGCGCGGCAAGCAACGCGAACGCGGCGTGCGCCCCCGCCAGCGGGTCACACGCGCCGCGGGGCGCGATGGGCGGACCGTCGGGCAGGCCCGTCACCCAGGCCAGGCCGGCGATCTGCTCCATCGTCGGCGCGAAACCGACCCGGTCGCGCCACGGCCCGGTGAGCCCGAAGGCGGGCATGCGCATCATCACCAGGCGCGGGTTGAGTTCGAGCAGTTCCTCGGCCCCCAGGCCGAACTGCTCCATCACCCGCGGCGAGAAGTTCTCGACCACGGCGTCGGCCCGGCTGATCAGATGCTTGACGAGGCGGAGGCCCTCGTCGGACTGCAGATCCAGGGTGACGGACCGCTTGTTGGTGTTCATCGCGTGAAAGACCCAGCCGTACTCCCACCAGTCGTCGACATCCTTGCGCATCCCACCCGAGTAGCGGATGCCGTCCGGCCGCTGAATCGACTCGATCTTGATCACGTCCGCGCCCAACGCCGCCAGGGCGTGCGTCGCCGCCGGGCCGGCCCAGAAGGCGGTGAAGTCGACCACCCGCAGGCCGGCCAACGGAAGACCACCTGGTTCTGTGCGGACCTTGTGATGCCGAGGCGCCCAGAGCGGTTGGCCGTCGGCGTCGCCGATGCGGGGCGACGGCCGGACCGGTGCGGGACGGGCCCGCGACATCAGCCACGGCGGCCGGGGCTGGCGGAAGCCCGCCGGGTTGTCGACGTACACGCCGCGCTGCACGAGGTGGTCCATGTCCGGGATCGTCGCGCCGTTGCCCAACGGCGCCAACGGGAGTCGGAACAGCTGACCGAGTTCGACGATCTCCGCGACCGTGCGCTCCCGCATCCACGGGTCGATGCGTTCGCGGATCCAGTCGCGGTAGTCCCAGCGGCCGATCTGGAACTGCAGTTGGTCGATCTCGGTCAGTTCCGGACATTCGACCATTGCGGCGAAGTCGAGCCACTGCTGACCCGTGACCATGCTGATCCCGACGTAGCCGTCCTTGGCGGGCTCGATGGACGGCACCTCGATCGAGCGCCGAACGGGGGGAACCCGCAGCAGCGCGGAATGCAGCCATTCGCCGCTCTGCATCAGCGTCACCGCCTCGAGCATCGACATGTCGAGGTGGCCGCCTGCGCCGCCTGCGCGCACCCGGTGAGACAACGCCAGCGCGCCGAGGGCGGCCCACGCGCCACCCATGTACTCCCCCAGGTCACCGCCGACGGAGATGGGCGGACCCGCCGGGTCGCCGCGAAACCCGGTGAGGCCGGAGGCGGCCTGCAGCGTGAACTCGGTGGCGGGGCGCTCCGCCCACGGGCCCGTCCAGCCGAAGTCCGAGATCGTGACGACGACGCACCCGGGCGCGGTCGCCATGAGAACGTCCGGGTCGATGCCGACTCGTCGTGCGCCGGACTGGTTCGCGGTCACCACGACGACGTCGGCGCCGGCCAGTAGGTCGGTCGAACACGTTGTGACACTGCGCTTCCCGGCGTTCAGGTAGCTGAACAGCGGCGAGTCGGTCCCGTCGAGCGCCGCGCCCGTCATGGTCCGGCGGCGCAGCGGGTCCCCGTCGGCGGGTTCGACCTTGACCACGTCGGCGCCCGCGTCGGTGAGCAGCTTGCCGCAGTACGCGCCGGCGATCCTGTCGCTGACCTCGACGACGCGTAGGTCATCCAACGGGGTGGGTGCCCTGTCCGCAGAACCCACAGACTCCCTCTCCGACAGCCGACCGGCGTTTCTTTGCCATCTTAGTAACTATTGTCAGTTGGCGAACCGGTACGTCCCAGGTGAACGGCTTATCACTGTTAATATTGCCAAGTCATGACAACACTGGGAATTGGCCCCGAGGCGCGGCGTCGGTTGGGGGCACGCAGAACCGCCGAGATCGTCGCCGACGAACTGCGCCGCCAGATCATCGAGGGCGAACTCGCCGACGGTGATCTGCTTCCGCGCCAGGAGATCCTCGTCGAGCAGTTCAACGTCAGCCTGGTGTCGTTGCGAGAAGCGCTGCGAATCCTCGAGACCGAGGGACTGGTGTCGGTGCGTCGCGGCAACCGCGGCGGTGCGGTGGTGCACGCTCCGGCCAAGGCCAGCGCGGCCTACATGCTCGGGCTGTTGCTCCAGAGCGACTATGTCCCGCTTGCCGATCTCGGCACCGCCCTTCAGGAACTCGACCCCATGTGCGCGGCGCTGGCGGCGCGCCACCCCGAGCGCGGCAAGACGTTGATCCCGAAACTCAAAGAACTCAACGACGCCATGGCCGAACACATCGAGGACGGCGCGCGGTTCACCGAGATCGGCGGTCAGTTCCACGACGAGATCGTGCGCGGCTGCGGCAATCACACGATGATCGCGGTGGTGGGCAGCCTCGAGACGCTGTGGACCGGCCACTTGAACTGGTGGGCGGAGGAAACGGCGGCCAAGGGCGAATATCCCTCCATGAGCAAGCGCCGGATTGCGCTGAGCGTGCACCAGAAGATCACCGACGCCATCGACTCCGGTGACGCCGAACGGGCCCGCAAGCTGGCCGCGAGGCACGTCGCCGACACCCAGTCCTATCTGCTGGCGGGTGACCCGGAGCAACGCATCGTCGCGCTGTCGCCGCAGGCACTGGCGCAGCGCCAGCGCTGAAAGGTGCCAGGTGCGAACGGCGCTCATCACCGGCGGTAGCGGGGGTATCGGCAAGGCCTGCGGCCGCAGGCTGGTCGAAAGCGGTTACGACGTCGTCCTGACCGCCAGGCGCGAGACGCCGCTGCGGGCGGCAGCCGAGGAGATGGGCGCGCGCTACGTCGTCGCCGATGCCACCCGGCCGTCGACGTTCGAGCCGGCCGTCGAGGCGGCTGGTGACATCGACCTCCTCGTTCACGCCTCCGGCATCCTCGGCGGGACGTACGCGCGCAAGCAGACGTTCGAGCAGTGGCGGGCAACGATTTCGGCCAATCTCGACTCGTGCTTCGTGGTGACATCGGCGGCCCTGCCGCGGATGACGGCCGGTTCCCGCTTCGTGTTCATCTCATCGTCCGCGGCGCACGAACCGATGCGCGCGCGCACCGCGTACTCGGCTGCCAAGGCGGGCATGAACGCGTTCGCGGGCGCACTGGCCCAGGAGGTCGACCGCGACGGCATCAATGTGCACATCGTCACGCCGGGCCCGGTCGAGACCGAGATGCTGCAGGACGTGCCGTTCGAGATGTATGCGATCCGTGCCGCCGACGTCGCCGACGCCGTCGTCTGGCTCGACACCCTCGACCCGTCCGTGGACGTGCCCGAGATCCGGTTGCACGCGATGACGCGCGGCCCGTCGGCCCGGCCGCCGGTGGTCCCGCTCGAGGTCGAGCGCCGCGCCGTCAAGTGACTCCGCCTCAGAGTTCGCCCGGCAGTGCCTTCACGGTCGACGGCAGGCCGTAGAGCGCGGTCGCGTTGCCGCGCATGATCCGCTCACGCTGTTCGGCGGGAAAGCGCCGGATCGCCCAGTCCGGCGAGTCGTAGCTCCAGTGCGGATAGTCGGTGGAGAACATCAGGTTGTCGCCGAGGTCCATCATGTCCAGGTACTCGCGGTACACCCTGGTGTTGACCTCTTCGAGCGGCTGCGTGGTGAAGCGGACGTGCTCTCGGACATACTCCGAGGGTCTGCGTTTGACGTGCGGCAGGTCGGCCCTGCGCCGCTCCCAGATCCGGTCCATCCGCCACATCACCGGAAGCGCCCAGGTGAACCCGCCCTCGACGAACACGACGCGCAGCCCGGGATGGCGGTCGAACGCGCCGTCGAAGACCAGGCTCATCAGGTGTGAGACGTACAGCAGCGGCCAGGACGCGAAGAAGTCGTGCCAGTGCGCGGGGTTGCCGACCGGATAGATGGGGATCAGCTCAAACGGCGTCTGCCCCATCAGATGCGTGGCCACCGGCAGTCCGTGGCGTGCGGCGGCTTGGAACAGCGGATCGAAATGCGGGCTGCCGAACGGTATTCCGCGGGTCTGCGGGGTGATCAGCACCTCGGCCATGTAGGGATGGCCCGCCCACCGCTCGACTTCTGCGGCCGCGGCGTGCGGATCCTGGGCGGTGACGCTGATCGCGCCGCGCCACCGCCCGTGCCAGTTGTTGTCCGACAGCCACACGTCGGCCAGCCAGTCGTTGTGCGTGGCCTTGAGGACGTGCTCGGCCTGCGGCAGCTGCGCGTCGCACATCGGTTCCAGTACCGCGATGCTCACCCCCGCGTCCACGAGCAACTGCTTGGCCGCGAATTCCGGGTCACTGCCCGCGATCCCACCGCCGGGCGGGCTGGCGTCGACGCGCAGTGACATGGTCTTGTACGAGTCCGGTGTGTCGTAGAAGTGGGGCAACGGCGCCACGGCGTTGCCGGTCGGCCAGAGCTTGTCCCGCCATTCTGCGGGCGCATAGTCCTTGAGCACCTCGGCCGAAACCGGAAGCGGGTGGACATCGGTGTCGACGATGGTCACCGCGGTGTCCTGGGTGACGGCCGGCCTCTCGATCGTCGTCATTGCATGCTGCCCTCCACCTCGAACTCCAGCGCATACAAGCGGTTTGCGTTGCGCCACAGCACTTTGTCGCGTTGCTCAGAGTTGAGTCCGGCCACGGCCGCATCGGGGCCGGTTGTCGACCAGTGCGGATAGCTCGAGCCGTACATGAGCAGGTCCGCCTTGTCGGTGAAGTCCAGCCAGCGTTCGGCCTGCCCGGTGTCGGTGGGCCCGTCGAACGCCGACGAGCTGAACCGCACGTGATCCGGCAGATACTCGCTGGGATAGCGGTCCACCCAGGGGGTCTGGTCGCGCATCGACATCCAGAACGTGTCGAGGCGCCACATCAGCGGGGTGAGAATGTCGTAGCCCCCGTCGGTGAACACGAATCTCAGCCCCGGATGCCTGCCGAACATTCCCTCGACGATCAACGTCGCGAGGTGGACGAAGAAGTTCAGCGGCATGAACGCCGCGTATCCGGGATAGGTATGGGCGTGACCGGCGAACGTCGGGGCGTGGTCGACGCCGTTGCCGCCGTTGATGTGCACCGCCACCGGCAGGCCGTGCGCGGCGGCGGCCTCCCAGATCGGCTCGAACATCGGCTTGCCGTACGGTTCCCGCGACTGCAGCGGCACACCGACCTGGACCATCTTCGGGTGCCCGGCCAGTCGCTCGATCTCGGCGACGGCGCCTCTGACGTCCTCCGGGTTGACGCGGATGGTGCCGCGGAACCGGCCGGTGGTGTCGGGTTCGAGCCAGCGATCGAGCAGCCAGTCGTTGACCGCCGCGCAGATACGGCTGTTGAGCAGGTAGTCGGCGATGTTGCCGCGGGTCAACGGGTTCAGGATCGCGACGTCGACGCCGCCCTCGCCGAACAGATGCCGGGCGACGGTCTCGGGGTCCGACCCCGGATATCCGTTGCCGTAGAGATCGGCCCGGTAGTCGCCGCCGGGCGCCTGGTACCACTGCTGTTCGACGTCGGGGATCGCGCGCAGCTTGTGCGGGGCCGCCAGGTATTGGCGGATTTCGCTGTTGTACCGGAAGTGCGGCTGGACGCAGGTGTCGATCACTGGTGTTCTCATGCGATCACGTAGACCTGTCCGTCGGCGACGTCGACCTCGTAGGTGCGGACCCGCTTCGTGGGATCGGCGACGTTGAGGCCGGTGGTGATGTCGAACTCCCACTGATGCCACGGGCATCGCGCGATCTGGCCGTCGCGCACATGCCTGATGCCGTCCGGCATCTCCGGCGCGTACTCGGTGGTGCCGCGGACGTACCCCTCGCACAGCGGGGCGCCTTCGTGCGAGCAGTAGTTCGCGATCGCGTACAGCGACCCGCCGATGTTGTAGACGCCCACGCCGAACTGGCCCGCCGGCACCAGCTTCATGCTCCCGGGCGGCAGGTCCTCGATCGCACACACCGGTCGGCGCTGCATCACGTCCCCTCGGTCTCCTTGACCTAGAATACCTAAAATAGTAAAGATAGCCGCAGAGAGCCGCTACCTGCTGCCCAGGAGGCAAGGTGACGATCAGCACCGATTCGAACGACCAGCTTGCCCCCGATGTGGCCGATGATCCGTACGCGTTCTTCGAATACATGCGCAGGACGCAACCGGTGTGGCGCGGAACGCTGATGGAGAGCGATCTGATGCCGCCGGAACTCAAGACCTCCGAGAACTGGGTGCTGTTCGACTTCGAAAGCGTCTTCAGGGCATTCCGGGAAGACACCGTGTTCGCCTCGGAGATGTACAACAACACGATCGGGCTCGTCTTCGGGCCCACGATCCTCGGCATGCACGGCAAACAGCACCACGACCACCGCAGCCTGGTGTCGAAGGCCTTCCGGCAGAGCGCGCTCGCACAGTGGGAACCCGAGGTGATCGATCCGATCTGCGACCAACTGGTCGACGAGTTCAAAGACGACGGCGAAGTCGATCTGATAAAGGCGGTGACGTTCGAGTTCCCGACCCGGGTCACCGCGGCGCTACTCGGCCTGCCGCAGGACGATCTCGACATGTTCCGCCGGCTCTCGCTGGACCTCATCTCGATCACCGAGGACATCGAGGCGGGTCTGACGGCCTCGGTCGAATTGGGCACCTACTTCCAGGAACAGGTCGACCAGCGTCGCAGCAAGATGACCGACGACGTGATCGGCGATCTCGTCCGCGCGGAGATCGACGGCGAGAAGCTCACCGACGAGGCGATCATCTCGTTTCTGCGCCTGCTGTTGCCCGCGGGATTGGAGACCACGTATCGCTCGTCGAGCAACCTGTTGGCGCTGCTGCTCACCCACCTCGATCAACTGGAGGCGCTGCAGCGTGATCGGGACCTGATCCCGGCGGCGATCGAGGAAGGTATCCGGTATGAGACGCCACTGGTGCTGGTGGCGCGCAATACCACTCGCGACGTCGAGATGCACGGCATGACGATCCCGGCGGGCGCGCAGGTCAATCTGTGCATGGGTTCGGCGAATCGCGACGCCAAGCGGTGGGACAACCCCGATGTGTTCGACATACATCGGCCCCGTCGCGCGCACATCTCGTTCGCCGGCGGGATCCACAGTTGTCTGGGCATGCATCTCGCGCGAGTGGAAACGCGGGCGATGCTCAACAGCCTCTTCGACCGGGTGACCGACCTTGCGCTCCTCGAGGACGAGGACACGAAGATCACGGGCATGCCGTTCCGCTCCCCCAGGCACCTACCCGTGACCTTCCGTCCGGTCGCATGAGGAGTCGCGCGGCGATCCTGCACGACGTGGGCCGGCAGTGGTCCGTCGAAGACTTCGAGCTCGATCCGCCCAAGGCCGGCGAGGTGCTCGTCGAGATGGCCGCCGCCGGGCTGTGTCATTCCGACGAACACATCCGCAACGGCGACATGTCGGCATCCAATGAGGTGATGGAGGCCTACGGCCTGCCGTCGATGTTCCCGATGATCGGCGGGCACGAGGGCGCCGGCGTCGTGCTCGACGTCGGCCGTGGTGTCACCGAGTTCGCGCCGGGTGACCATGTGGTGACGACCTTCGTCGCGGTGTGTGGCCGCTGCCGGTGGTGCAACTCGGGGATGGAGTACATCTGCGATATGGGCGCACAGGTGATGGTGCCCGGTATGCCGACCGACGGCACCTTCCGCCATCACACCGCCGACGGCCGTCAGCTCGGGCATCTGTCGAAGGTGGGCGCGTTCTCGAAACACACCGTGGTGTCAACGGATTCGATCGTCAAGATCGATCCGCACCTGCCGTTGCTGCCGATGGCGCTGCTGTCGTGCGGGATCCCGACCGGCTACGGCTCCGCCGAGAACCGTGCCAAGGTGCGGACCGGCGATACCGTCGTCGTCATCGGCGTCGGGGGCATCGGCACCGCAGCGATCCAGGGCGCGCGCATCAACGGCGCCGCGCAGATCGTCGCGGTGGATCCCGTCGAGTTCAAACAGAAGTCGGCGCTGGGATTCGGCGCCACACACACGGCCTCGACCACCGAGGAGGCCGCCGACCTGGTTCGCGATCTGACCAGCGGCGTGATGGCCGACAGTGTCGTCGTCGCACCGTCGTTGATCACCGAGCCCGACGTCCAGGCCGCTCTGAGCCTGACGCGCAAGGGCGGCACCTGCGTGCTGACCGGGATGACCAGGCAGACCACCAGCTCCATCGCGATCAACCTGCAGGACTTCATCCTCTGGAACAAGAACCTCGTCGGCACGGTGTTCGGGTCGTGCAACCCGAGGGTCGACATCGCCCGGTTCGCGCGGCTCTACGAGACCGGCCTTCTCCGGCTCGACGAGATGATCACCCGGCGCTACCGGCTCGAGGACATCAACGACGGGTACCGGGACCAGATGAACGGCGAGATCATCCGCGGGGTGATCGATTTCGGGCTGAAGTGATCGGAGGCTCGCCCGGACGGCTACACGATGCGTGACGCGCGACCCTGCCAGTAGCGGTCGCGGATGCGCCGTTTGTACAGCTTGCCGTTGGGGTCGCGCGGCAGGGCGGCGTCGAAGTCGATTGTGCGCGGGCACTTGTAGCCGGCGAGACGTGCCCGGCAGTAGTCGATCAGCTCGGTGGCGAGTGCAGGTCCCGGCGTCACGCCGTCGCGCGGTTGCACCACCGCCTTGACCTCCTCGCCGAATTCGTCGTTCGGCACACCGAACACGGCCGCGTCGACCAGTTCTGGGTGCATGACCAGGAGGTTCTCCACCTCCTGCGGGTAGATGTTCACCCCACCCGAGACGATCATGTACGTCGACCGGTCGGTTAGGTACAGGTAGCCGTCCGCGTCGAGATACCCCACGTCGCCCAGCGATCGCCACCCCCGCGCGTTGGCCACCGACGCCGTCTTCTGCGGATCCTTGAAATACTCGAACTCGGGTCCGCCTTCGAAGAACAACTCGCCGGCCTCTCCGGTGGGCAGCTCCCTGCCGTCCTCACCCAGCACATGCACCGGCGTGTACGGCTTACCCACCGAACCCGGATGCGCCAGCCATTCCTGAGGGCCGATCGTCGATCCGGCGAAACCCTCGGTGCCGCCGTAGTACTCGTGGACGACCGGCCCGAGCCAGTCCATCATGCGGTGCTTGACGTCGACCGGGCACGGCGCGGCTGCGTGGATCACGCACTGCAGGCTGGAGACGTCGTAGGACTCCCGCACCTCCTCGGGCAGCTTGAGCATGCGCACGAACATGGTCGGCACGAACTGGGCGTGCGTGACGCGGTGCGTCTCGATCAGCCGCAGCACGGTCTCGGCGTCGAACTTGCGCATCAACACCGTCGCCGCACCGACCCGCTGCACCGCCATCGTGTAGTTGACGCCCGCCGCGTGATAGAGCGGGGCCGGCGAGAGGTACACGCTGTCGCTCGTCATTGCATAACGTTGGCGCAGAGCGTTTTCCAGAACGCTCTGCCCCCACGACCCTTCGCCGCCCGCCGGCAGCGGCCGGCGCACCGCCTTGGGCCGCCCCGTGGTTCCCGACGAGTACAGCATCTCCGACCCGTCGCAGCGCGGTGGCGGCGTACCCGCCGAGGCGAGCGCATCGCCGTAGGCGCACCACCCGGAAATCTCGCCGCCGACACAGATCCGGAGGTCGACGGCGCCGACGCGCTCGGCCAGCCCGGCCAGCGAGGCGTCGACGAACACCGCCTTGGCCTCGGAGTCGCCGACGACGTACGCGACGTCCTCCGCGGTGGAGTGGGTATTCACCGCCGAGTAGTACAGCCCGGACAGTTGGCAGCCCCAGGTGATCTCGAGGAATTCGCGGCGGTTCGGCAGCACCAGTGCGACGCCGTCACCGCGGCGCAGTCCCGCGTCGTGTAGCAGTGCGGCAACGCGTTGGCAGCGTTCGTACAGTTCGCCGTAGCTGACGATGTCGCCGTCGGCCTCGATCAGTGCGGGCGCATCCGGCGCGGCGGTGTACACCTACGTGGCGGCGCCATCGGTCGACGCGGCGGCCTGCCGCTGTGCCATCTCCGAGGGCAGGATCTTGTCCCGGAACACGGTCTGGATCAGCTCCTGGACGTCCTTGCTGATCGAGGCCAGCGCGACCAGGTCGTTGGAGCTCTGCCAGTGCACCCGCATGCCCATCAACTCCCATGCCCGTTTCAGGTTGGCCTTCGTCGCCAGCAGTGTCGTCATCGGCGCACGGGCGATGTGACGGGCGATCGCCTCGACGCGGTCGTCGAGATCCTCGCGCTTGACGACCTCGTTGACCAGACCCACCTCCAGCGCCTTGCGCGCATCGATAACCTCGGCCAGGAAGAGGTAGTAGGCCGCCCGGCGCCAGTTCATGAAAACCCATGGCTCGATGGAGCATTCGCCGGACGGCATCCCGAAGCCCTGCAGCGGCGGATAGGAGAAGTAGGCGTCCTCGGAGGCGATCACGATGTCAGTGATCAGCCCCATGTGCGTGCCGCCGCCGACGCAGTAGCCGTGCACCTGCGCGATCGTCGGCTTGGAGAACTCCCACAGGTTCAGCGTCGGCTTGACGAACAGGTCGGACTGCGGTTTCCACGGGTGGCCCATCCTCATCGCGCCCTCGACGAACGCCGGGTAGTCGACGGCGTTGTTGCCGATGGCGTGTCCGGAGCAGAAGCCCTTTCCGTTGGCCTTCAGCACCAGAACCTTGATGTCGTAGTCCCGGTCGGCGTCGAGCAGGGCCGCATCGACCTCCTCGGCGAGCTTCTGGTCCTGCGCGTTGGCCTTCTCGGGCCAGTTGAGGATGATGCGCGCGATCGGCCCGTCCTTCTGGTAGATGATTCTCTCGCGTGTCTCGTTGAGGTCCACTCGTCTCCTTCTTTCGTTATGTGGTGATCACACCGATCTCGGCGCCGATGTCGTAGGTGGTGCCGACCTCGCCCGTCCAGTGCACGGTGCCGGAGGCCCCGGCCTCGATCTCCTGTTCGGTCTTCTCGGTGGCGATCGTGTAGAGGGGCGTGCCCTCTTCGACGTGCTGGCCCGCCTCCACGAGGAACTCGGTGAGTTCGGCTTCGGAGACGGCCACGGACACGCGCGGGATTCGAATGACGAAGTCAGGCACGCAGACCCACCTTGTCGAGGGTGCGCTGCGCGGCAGCGACGATGCGCGCCGCCGACGGGTAGAGCTGGGCTTCCAGCGCCGGGGCCGCCGGCGTGGGAACGAACCGCGCCGCGACCCGTTCGACGGGGGCGGCGAGTTCGTCGAAGCACTCGGCCTGCAGCGTCGCGACGATCTCGGCGCCCGGCCCGGCGAACTGCACCGCGTCGTGGACGACCACGGCGCGTCGGGTCCGGCGCACCGATTCGGCGATCGTGTCGACGTCGAGTGGCACGAGCGTGCGCAGATCGATCACCTCGGCGCTGACGCCCCGCTCGTCGAGCACCGCCGCGGCGCCCAGCGCCTCATGCACGCTGCGCCCGTAACTTATCAGCGTGACGTCGGAGCCGGCGCGCTTGACGTCTGCCACACCGAGCGGGATCGAGAACCCGGGATCGGTTGGCACCAAGCCCTTCTGGGCCTGCAGGCGGATGGTCTCGACGAACAGGCACGGGTCCTCGTCGAAGATCGCCGACGTCAGCAGTCCCTTGCCGTCACGTGGCGTGGACGGCACGATCACCTTCATCCCGGGAATATGCATGAACCACGCTTCCAGGCTCTGCGAATGCGTCGCGCCCGTCGCGAGGCCGCCGTACACCTGGGTGCGCACGGTGATCGGTGCGGTGGTCCGGCCCGCCGTCATGAACCGCAGCTTGGCCGCATTGTTGATGAGTTGGTCGGCGGCGATGCCGATGAAGTCCATGATCATGATCTCGGCGACGGGGAGCAGCCCGTCGATCGCGGCCCCGATCGCGGCGCCGACGATCGCGGCTTCGGAGATCGGGGTGTCGAGCACACGTTCGTGGCCGTACTTCGTCGACAGGCCGGCGGTCGGCCCGGACGCGCCGGGGTCGGCGATGTCCTCCCCCAGCAGGAACACCCGCTCGTCGGCCGCCATCGCCTGATCGAGCGCGAGGTGCAACGCCTCGCGCATCGACATCTCTCGTTCGTCCATGTGTCGTCCTCAGACCGGATAGCGGATCGGGGTCGCGTAGACGTCGCGGTCGAGTTCGTCGGCCGACGGCGGACCGGCTTCCAGTACCGCTGCGAGCGCACGCTCGACCTCGTCGACCGCCTCGCGTTCGAGGCTTTCGAGGTCGTTCTCGGTGCAGACCCCCGAGTCGAGGAGGTGGCGACGGAACCGCGGCACCGGGTCGGCCGCCAAGGCCGCCTCGAGCTGCTCGGCCGGGATGTAGGGCATCCGGTCGCCGAAGTAGTGGCCGCGGAACCGGAACGTCACACACTCGAGCAGTGTGGGACCCTCACCGCCTCTTGCCTTTTCGACGGCGTCCTGCAGTGCGGCGGTGACGGCGAGCGGATCGTTGCCGTCGACGCGGACGCCGGGCATGCCGTAGCCGGCGGCCCGGTCGGCCACCCGGTCGAGCTTCATGGTGTCGGCGGTGGGGGTCATCTCCGCGTACAGGTTGTTCTGGCAGAGGAAGACCACAGGCAGGTTCCATAGCGCCGCCATGTTCGCGGCCTCGTGGAACGAACCGGTGTTGGTGGCGCCGTCGCCGAAGCTCACCACGGTGACGCGGTTCAGGCCCTTGCGCCGCGCCGCCATCGCCAGGCCGACCGCGACGGGCGGCCCGGCGCCGACGATGCCGGTCGACAGCATCACACCCCGGTCCGGCTTGGCGATGTGCATGGTCCCGCCCTTGCCGCGGCCGGCGCCGACGGTGCGCCCCATCATCTCGCCGTAGATTTCGGTGAGCGGAACGCCTTTGCCGATGAGATCGTGCAGCCCCCGATACGTCGTCACCAGTTGGTCGTCGACGCGCAGCACGACACCCATCGCGGCGGCGATCGCCTCCTGGCCGCGCGACGGCCAGTACACGCACATGAACTCGCCGGTGCCGATGCCCTTGCTCAGCCGGTCGTCGGCGGCCTTCATCAGCGTCATCGACGCATACAGGCGCCGCTGGACGTCATCTGGCTGAGTCATGGCCCGAGCGAACCGATCTCGCGATACACCCGAGGCACTGGCGGCGGGTCCATACCCAGGTTCTCCATCCCGGTCAGCTCACCGCGGGCGCCCAGCTCGCCCAGTCGGGCCACCGTCGCCTCGAGGTCGTCGCAGTCGAGTTCGTAGATCGCGATGAACGGGCCGGTGCCGTCCGTCGGCGCGAACCGCCGCGCCGACACGATGCCCTCGACCGAGAGGATCTGCGCCAGATGCGTCTCGTTGTACCAGGTGTGGTAGTCGGCTTCCCTGTCCGGTGACGGCGGCATGGTCTCGACATACATGATCCCTCTCGGCACGCTCATCCCTTCCTACGCGCCCGACCACGGCTTGACTTTGAGGAACCCGCCCGCGTCGACACGCAGCTGCTGCCCGGTGATGTAGCGGGCCGCATCCGAGGCGAGGAACAGCACCGCTTCGCTGATGTCCTCGGGCTCGACGTAGGGAATCGGCATTCCCTGGATCACCGGGAAGACGACTTCGGCATCTTCGCGGGTGGGGTTCGGCAGGTCCGGCCGGAACGCGCGGTACATGGGCGGGCTGTGCAGCATGTCGGTGTTGCAGTTCGTCGGGTGAATGGCGTTGACGCGAATGCTGTTCGGCGCCAGTACGTGCGCGAGATCGTTGACGTAGTGCGCGATCACCTGTTTGGCGAACGCGTAGCCGGCCCCTCCCGGTCCCCCGTCGATGCCGCTGGTGTTCATCGATGCCATGAACGCCGCCACCGATCCCGTCGCGATGATCGAGGCGCCGGCCTGCAGGTGCTTCATGCTCGCGTGGACGAGGTTGAGGACGCCGACCAGGTCGACGTCGACCGCGTCGACGAACGCCTGCGGCGGCAGGCCCGCGGTCAGCGGACAGATGCCCGCGTTGGCCACGACGATGTCGAGGTGCCCGAGTTCGGTGACCCCGCGATCGATCGCCGCCGCCAGCGCCGCCCGGTCGCGGACGTCGGCGATCTCGGTGTAGGCGCGCTGCCCCTCCTTCTCGACGAGGCGCGCGGTCTCGTCGAGGTCCTCCGGTCGTGCGAGCGGGTATTCGTTCGTCTCGATGTCGGCGCAGATGTCGACGGCGATGATGTCGGCGCCCTCGGCCGCCAACGTCCTGGCGTGCGAGCGGCCCTGCCCTCGCGCAGCGCCGCTGACCAGCGCCACTTTGCCGGCGACCCTGCCCATCGTTGCCTCCTGTGGTTCCCGCCAACTCTAAGGCCTCAACTAGCTATACTCATAAAAATAGATAAAAAGCCCGTATGATCCGACAGGACCCCGGTGGACTTCTCCGACCCTCCCGACGTGGAGCGGTTCCGCAAGGAACTGCGCGCCTGGTTGGCCGCGCACCTCGCCGACGAGGTGGTGACCGCCGGTCGTCGACGCGCCCGCGACGCCGATGCGTTCGACATCCTGCGGGCGTGGGACGCCTGCGTCGCGGATGCGGGTTGGGGCGCTGTCTCCTGGCCCGCCGAGTACGGCGGCCGCGGTGCGACGGTGCTCGAGCAGCTGGCCTACGCCGAGGAAACCACGCGTGCGCGAGCTCCCGTGCCGCTCAACGTGATCGGCTTGAACAACATCGCACCGGCGATCATGCAGTACGGCACCGAGGCGCAGAAGCGCGAGCTGCTGCCCAGAATGGTCCGTGCCGATGACATCTGGTGCCAGGGCATGTCGGAGCCGGATGCCGGATCCGACCTGGCCGCGCTGCGCACCCGCGCGGTGCGCGAGGGTGAGCACTTCGTGGTCAACGGGCAGAAGATCTGGACGTCGCTGGGCCATCGCGCCGACTGGTGCCAGTTGTATGTTCGCACCGATCCGGACGCACCCAAGCACAAGGGCATCTCGTGCCTGATCGTCGACATGACGCTGCCCGGAATCGAGGCGCGTCCGCTGGTCACCCTGAACGGGTCCGCCGACTTCGCCGAAGTCTTCTTCTATGACGTCCGCGTCCCGGCCGACTCGCTGCTCGGCCCTCTCAACGGTGGCTGGGCGGTCGCGACCACGACGTTGAGTCACGAACGGGCCGGTGCGGCACGGCTGTACGCCCAACTGCAACTGCAGTTGCGGGACCTGGTGGCCGACCTGGCCGGGGTGACCGTCGCAGGTCGCCCGGTGGTCGAGGACCCGTCGGTGCTGCGCCGCCTGGGTGAGCTGTCGGTACGCATCGATTTTCTCGAAATGCTCTGCAAGAGGGCGATCTCCACGACGCTGCACGGCGGCGACGGGCTGAGCTCGGCCAGCCTCGCCAAGAGCGTCTGGGCCGAGGCGGGGCAGGAACTCGCCGCGCTCGCCTACGACATCCTCGGACCGCTGGGCCCAGGCGCGAGCAGCGGATGCAGCAACCGGTGGGCCGACCAGCGGCTGTCGTCGCGCTCGCTGACGATCGCGGGCGGAACCACGCAGATCAACAAGGGCATCATCGCCACCCGCGTGTTGGGGTTGCCGCGGCGATGAGCGCTTGCGCGAAGTGGGGGCACCACCCGCCCGAAGGGCAGGGAGACGGATTATCCGGATGAACCTGGAACTCACCGCCGAGCAGCTCAGCCTGCGCGACACGGTCAAGCGCTACCTGAGCGAGAAGGCCTCCATCGCAACACATGTGCGTCCGATGCTCGACGACGAGACCGGCACCACCGATGCGGTGTGGAAGGGACTGGTCGATCTCGGTGTCGTCGGCCTCCTGGTTCCGCAGGACCACGGCGGTGCGGGTGCGACGATGGTCGAGGCCGGCATCGTCGCCGAACAACTCGGAGCGGCGCTGAACCCGGGTCCATGGCTCTCCTCGGCCGTCGCGGCGCCGCGCGCGCTGCTGCGGATGGGCGCCGAACGCGACGCGGCCCACCTTCTGCGAGCGATCGCCGATGGTTCGACGATCGCGACGGTCGCCGGGCTCGAGGGCACCCGCCCGCAAGCCCTGTCCGCCGCGGGGGGAACCGTATTGCGGGGCTCTGCCGCCGCGGTGCCGGCCGCCGCCGCGGCCGACGTATTGCTCGTGTTGGCCGAAAAGGCCGACGGTGCAGCGCTTTATGCAGTCGATTCACCGTCCGACGCCGTCACCGTCACGGCCCGCACGCACATCGACCCGACCCGCAAGCTGTTCGACATCGACTTCGACGACGCGCAGGCGCAGCCCGTCGCCGCCACGGCCGACGACGCGGTTCAGGCGTTACGCGACGACGTGCTCACCGCCTGTGCCGCCGATGCGCTCGGCGCGGCACACGCGGTGACGAACCTGGCCGTCGACCACGCAAAGGTACGCAGGCAGTTCGGCAAGCCCATCGGCAGCTTCCAGGCGGTGCAGCACCTCTGTGTCGACATGTACGAGACCGTCGAACTCGCCCGCAGCGGAGTCGTGTACGCCATGTGGGCCGCCGACGCGGCCGGGCCCGCCGAACGCCATCTGGCCGCCATCGGCGCCAAAGCCTTCGCGGGTCGACTCGCGACCGTCGGCGACACCGCCATCCAGGTGTTCGGTGGCATCGGGTTCACCTGGGAGCACGACGCACACCTTTACCTCAAGCGGTTGCTGAGCTTCGACGCCATGGCCGGAGGCACCGACCGCCACCTCGAGGAAGTGGGCAGGCGGCTGGTGTCGTCGGCCACCGGGCGCGACGAAAGAGGAGATGCGCTATGACAGGGGTACTCAACGGCATTCGCGTCGTCGAACTGGCGTCCTGGACCTACGTGCCGTCCGCCGGCGCGGCGTTGGCGGACTGGGGAGCCGACGTCATCAAGGTCGAGGACGTGAAGGCCGGCGATCCCGGGCGGGCGTTGGTGATCGGCGGATTCACCAAAGAGGCCGCCCGCGCCAAGGTGGATTTCATCCTGGAGATCGGCAACCGCGGGAAGCGCAGCATCGCCATCGACCTCAAGTCCGACACCGGGCGCGAGTACTTCGGCCGGCTGCTCGCGACCGCGGACGTGTTCCTGACCAACTGGCTGCCCGGCCCACTCGAACGCGCCCGGCTCACCGTGGACGACATCCGCTCGTTCAATCCGGACATCATCATCGCCCGCGGCACCGGCACCGGAGTCCGCGGGCCGGATCGCAACAAGGGCGGCTTCGACGCCGCGACGTACCTGTCGCGGGGCGGGGTGTCCTACACCATGACGCCATTCGGTACCGAGACACCCGCGGTGCAGGGCCCCGGATTCGGAGATCTGCAGGGCGGCATCACCCTTGCGGGCGGTGTCTGCGCCGCGCTGTTCCACCGCGAACGCACCGGCGAACCGTCGATCGTCGATTCATCGCTGCTGGCGCAGGCGATGTGGAGCATCGCGCCGTCGATCTCCGTGGCCGACCTCTTCGACATCGACGGCATCCCGGGCGCCCCACCCGGCCTCGCGATCAACCCGCTGGTGAACCGCTACAAGACCCGTGACGAGCGGTGGATCCAACTGGTCTTCCTGCAGCCGGACCGGTTCTGGGCCGGCTTCTGCGAACGCATCGGACTGCCCGAACTCGCCACCGATGAGCGGTTCGTCCCGTCGGCCAACCTCATCGCCAACGCCGAGCAGGCGTGCAAGCTCGTCGGCGACCGCATCGCCGCCGAGGATCTCGCCCACTGGAAGGAGGCGCTCGCCGGCGAGCCCGGGGTGTGGGCGGCGCTCGCGACGCCGAGGGAAACCCTCAACGATCCGCAGGTCCGGCCCAACGGCTACGTCGTCGGCAACGTCGACGACCACGGCAACGACTACCAGATCGTCGCGGCGCCAGTGCAGTTCGACGAGACGCCCCCCACGCCGGCACGGGCGCCCGAGCACGGCCAGCACACCGAGGAGATCCTGCTGGAGCTCGATCTGGACTGGGACGACATCTCGGCGGCCAAGGACCGCGGCGCGATCCTATGACTGAGCGACGCGAGCTGGGCGCGGTGATCTACGAGCGCGAGCCACCGGTCGCGCGGATCATCCTGAATCGGCCCGAAAAGGCCAACACCAAGGATGCCGCCCTGGTCCAGGAGGTCGACCAGTGCCTGCGGGAGGCCGACCGCGACAAGGACATCAAGGTCGTCATCCTCAAGGCCAACGGAAAGGGGTTCTGCGGTGGGCACGTCGCGCGCTGGGGCCCCGACGAGAACCCCTACCCCGACTTCGGGACCACCTTCGAGGATCTCTACAAGGGCACCGCCGATCTGTTCCTGTGGCCGACGCTGTACCTGTGGGAGTTCCCCAAGCCCACCATCTCTGCGATCCACGGCTACTGCATGGGCGGCGGCATCTATCTGGGCCTGCTGACGGATTTCTGCGTCGCCTCCGACGACGCGTACTTCCAGATGCCGCTCGCGCAGAGCCTGGGCGAGCCCGGCGGCCACACCATGATCGAGCCGTGGCTGCTGATGAACTGGCACCGGACGATGGACTGGCTGTTGTTGGCGCCGACGCTGTCCGCGCAGGAGGCGCTGGAGTGGGGTCTGCTCAACAAGGTCGTGCCCCGCGACGAGTTGGAGGACACGGTCGAGGACATGGCCCGCAGGATCGGCCAGATCCCCCTGACCACGCTGATGGCCGTCAAGAACAACGTCAAACGGGCCTACGAGCTGATGGGCATGCGGGTGCACCTTCAGGTCAGCCACATCCTGACGAACATGGTCGGCGCGGCGACCGACGTCCAGGAACGTCGCGCCCAGCTCATCCAATCCGGCCGCACGCCACGCGATTTCATCGAGGACAGCCCACCTTCTTCCCGCGAGCAGACGTAAAACCGCCGGCCCGAAAAGGTCAGCGTTGCGTCTGCTCGCTTAGAGAAATGTCAGCGGCAGGCCGCGTGGCGCGCCGCGACGTAGCCGAAGATCATCGTGTTGGCGATGCTGCCCCCGGCCCCGAGATAGTTGCGGCCCATCACCGTCGCGGTGATGTTGCCGGTCGCGTAGAGGCCGTCGATCACCCGGTCGTGCTCGTCCAGCACCCGCGCGTGCTCGTCGGTGATCAGTCCTCCGCACGTCCCGACGTCGGCGGGAAACACCCGCGTCGCGTAGTACGGCGCCGAATCCAGCGGACCCAGCGCAGGATTCGGCCGGAAACCGGGGTCGCCGAGGCAACGGTTGTACGCGGACTGGCCGCGGCCGAAGTCCGGGTCGAGGCCCTCGACCGCGAACTGGTTGAAGCGCGCGACCGTGCGCTCGAGATCGCCGGCGGGCACGTCGATCTGGTGTGCGAGGCCGGCGACGGTGTCGGCCCGTTTGACCGCGCCTTGCCTGATCAACTCGTCGGACAGCGTGCGCTTCCTCAACGGGTTGGCGCCCGACACGTAGCGACCGACGTACCCGTGGTCGAAGATCTGCCAGCACGGTACGGCCTTGTTGGCGTACATCGCCTTGCCGACTTCCACATACGAATTCGACTCGTTGCAGAAGCGCCTGCCCCTCTGGTCGACGTAGATGGCGCCCGGTCTTTGCCGTCCGGACCCGAGCGACGCCGCGCCCGGGTCGGCGAGGAAAACCATGGGAAGCCACCATGCCTCGTCGAGCAGATCGGTCTTCGCGCCGAGAGCCATCGCGGTCTGCAGCACCTCACCGGTGTCACCGGCGTTGGCGATCGACCACTTCCCGTCGTTCGGCTGATCGGCACTGTAACGCCGACGCATGTCCGCGTTGCGGCTGAAACCGCCCGCGGCGAGCAGCACTCCCCTGCGGGCCTGGACGTTCACCGTGGCGCCGTCGCGGCTGATCCGTGCGCCGACGACGCGGCCGTCCTCGACGATGAGGTCTTCCATCGCAGCATTCGCCCACACCGGCGGCTCGCCGGCGCCATCGAGGAGGACCTTCAGCATCTGACCGATCAGCGATGCGCCATTGGTCATCAGCTCGCGGCGCCGCAACTTGGCGATCCTTGTGCGCGCGAACACCCGCATCGCGACGGCGAACGCGCGTGGGGAACGGTTGAAGTACTGCACCGCACGCAACTCGTTGGTCATGACGACGAAACCGTAGTTCTTGGCCATCGACGGCTGGACCCTGTCAGCCCAGGCGCCCAGCGCGGCGGCGTCGAACGGAACCCCCTCGACCGAGCGGCCGGTCTCGTTGCCGCCCTTGTGGTTCGGGTAGTAGTCACTCCAGCCGGGGCACCTCACCAACCGGACACCCTTGCGGAGCAGGAAGTCGACCATGTCGTAGCCCGCGGAGAGGAACATCTCACGGCGGGCGGGTGTGGAGACCTCACCGATGTCTCCCACGACCGCGTCGAAGTACGCGAGCCCGTCCTCGCGGGAATCCGGGATGCCCTCGGCGCGCATCAGCGGGTTGTCCGGCAACCAGATCATGCCGCCCGACATGCCGGTGGATCCCCCGATCAGCGCCTGCTTCTCCACCACCAGTGGTTCGATGCCCGCGTCCAGTGCCGCGAGTGCCGCGACCATCCCCCCGCCGCCGCTGCCCGCGATGAGCAGGTCGACGGACTCGTCCCAGGTCACCACGCCGGAACCCGTTCCGTCAGACCGAGGTCGACGATCGGCACGTCGATGGTGGTGTTGGTCTTCTGGATGGCAGGTGTCAGCCGCTCGTACGGCAGGCCCGCCAAGAAGCCGTCGATGACGCGTTCGAAGTTGGAGATCAGGCCCTCGATCTGGTTGGACAGCCGCATGTACTCGAATCCCCTTGCGTGCAGCCCTTTCTGCTGACGGGGCAGGTTCGCGAAGTCCTGGCCGGGGATCGTCGGCCAATTCGGATCGTCGGGCGCCAACGGCTCGGGAGGTGTCGGCCGGCCCGGTGACCGGTCACCGGGATATCGGGTGAGCGACCAGATCTCGAACAACGTCTCCTCCGGCCCCAGCGGACGGATTCGGTACGACGACGCGCTGCTGTACTGCGGCAGCAGGAAATAGTGCGGGAAGCAGAAGCCGATCGGATCGATCACGCCGCGGCGATCGAGATCGTTCAGGTCGGGAAAATCGCAGCCGCGCGCCCGGTGCCACCGGGTGACGGCGTCGTTGACGGCGCCGCGCCACGCCGCCATCGCCTCGGCCGGATCGTCGGGCAGCGCGATGTCCTGCAGGCCCTCGGCGACGCGCACGTCGTTCTCGTGCGTCATGCCGCCCATCCCCGAGCCCAGCGTCCGCATGAAGTGCAGGCTGGCCTGGACGACGGGATGCACCGACTCCGACTCCGGGCTGAACGACGACGGAAGCAGTTGCGGATGCGTCTGCGGAACGTGGTAGCCCTCCATGAATGCCGCTGTCGCGAGCTTCCAGTTCACCGGCAGCAGGCACGACTTCCACCATTCGGTGCGCAGTGCCTCCACCTTCCACTCGTCGTGGCGGGACGCGAACGGCTCCACGCAGTCCCGCAGCGGCGGCGCGGCGTCGTCGAGGTTGATCCAGGCGCAGCCGCCCCATGTTTCGCACCGCACCGAGGCGAGCGCGAGATCCTCTGCGCACAGGTTGGTTTCGTCGAACACCTCCGCCCGCAACACGAACGTGCTGGCGCCGTCGAGACCCCAGCACCAACCGTGGAACGGGCAGACGAAGCTGCGCCGCGAACCGCGGCCCTCGACGAGTTTCATGCCGCGGTGACGGCAGGAGTTGTAGTACGCCCGAACCGTGGACCCGTCGACCCGGACGACGATGACCGACTGGTCGAGGATCTCGTATTCGACGAAGTCGCCGGGCGTCGGGATCTCCTCCAGCCGGCACGCCATCTGCCACACGCGGGGCCAGAACCTGTCGGTCTCCAGGGCGTAGAAATCCTGGTCGTAATACCGCTGTTTGGGGATGCGGTCGGCGGCCTGAACCGCCCACGGCACCGGAAGCGGTGTCCAGTCCACTGAGTGGGCGTCCATCGGCTGCACCGTCCTGACACGGAGTTCGGGAGTCTGGCCGCTCTAAAATAGCAAAAATAGCAAGACAGCAGAACGCGCAGTCTCAGCCCAGTTCGGCCATCTCGTCCGCGGGCCCGGACGGCTCGGTATGACCCGTGCGGTCGCGGATCTCGCGGAGGTGCGCGGCGACGTCCTCCATCGACAGCGCGGGATGGTGGTAACCGCGCGTCCTGCCGATGAAGAACCGCGCCACATGGCCTGCGCCCGCCGTGTAGATCTCCCCGGACACCGGACAGCTCTCGTGGGCGAGATAGCCCACCACCGGGGCCACCAACGCGGGATCCAGCCGGGCGAGGAAAGGCCGCATCACCTCCTCGGCCGCCGCCGCGGCCGCCGGGTCGGCCAGTTCGGCGACGCTGCCGATCGAATGGTCGAGCATCCGGGTCGCCGCGATCGGGGCGATCGCGTTGACCTTGATGCCCAGATGCTCGCCCTCGGCCGCCAGCACGCGGGTCAGCCCGATGAGCCCGGCCTTGGCGGCGCCGTAATTGCTCATCCTCGGTGCGCCGAGGATCCCGGCCGCCGAGCAGGTGTTGACGATCCGGCCGAAACCGCGCTGGCGCATGGCCTTCCATGCGGGCCGCGTGACGAAGAAGGCACCCCGCAGATGCACATCGAGCAACGGGGTCACGAGGTCGTCCGACATGTTGTCGAACGGTGCGTCACGGACCGTGCCCGCGTTGTTGACCAGAACGTCGACGCGCCCCCACGCCTGCAGCGCCGTCTCGATGATCGCCAGACCACCCTCGGGTGTTGCGACGCTGTGCGTGTCAGCGATCGCTTCGCCGCCGTCGGCGGTGATCGCCGCCGCAGTCGTATGCGCGGTCTCGCTGTCGGATCCGTCGCCGGTCACCGAACCGCCCAGATCGTTGACGACGACACGGGCGCCCCGCGAGGCCAGCAGCAGCGCGTACGCCCGGCCCAGCCCGCGGCCCGCCCCGGTGACCACCGCGACTCGATCGTCGAACCGGAGTTCTCTCACTATCGTGGCCAATCCTCAACGCGCGGTTGGTATTGCAGTGCCGCCGCCGGCGGCAGCCTGCGCGGTGTCCTGGTGGTCATCGCATCGAGAATCAGATGGACGTATCGCCGCCAGCCGTCCGAGGCCGGATCCATCGTGGTCAACACGCCGTTGAGCATGGCGATCACCCGGGGGAGGTCGGCGGGCACCAGATCTGCGCGAACGAGCCCGGCTTGTTGCGCGCGCGTCGTCAGGTCTTCGAGTGCGTCGTCGAGTCGTACGGAGACGTCGGTGAGCGTGCCGGCTTTCAACGCTGCGGCCAACACGTGGTGCTCGCGCGCACCCAGGGCGATCGCCGCCTCGATCAGCTCGGTCAGGCCCCGCAGCGGGTCGCGGTACCGGCAGGCCCGCTCGATCACCGGCGTCAGGTGCTCGGCGATGCTCTCGTCGATGACGGCTCGAGCCAACTCGCCCTTGGTGGGAAATCTGCGGTACAGGGTCCGCTCACCGACCCCGGCGCGCCGGGCGATGACGTCCATCGGGACATCCGGCCCGAGTTCGGCGTAGGCCACACGGGCCGCCCGCAGGATCCGCTCGGCGTTGCGGGCGGCGTCTGCGCGCAGTGGTCGATCGGCTGCCAGTGCCACGCGCCCACTCTAACTGACAGTTGACTGCCAGTAAGGCGGACTCTAGAGTCGCGTCCAAGTGGCAGCAGACTGCCGATTACGGGAGCGGCAATGACGACTTCGATGCGAAGCGACCCCGACGAGCTGCCGGTCGTGCCGGTACCCCGGGAGAGGGGGTGCCCCCTGCGGCCGCCCCCGGTGTTCGCGCAATGGCGAGCGTCCGACGGACTGGCACAGGCGCTCTGGCGCGGGCGGCCGACGTGGGTGATCAGCCGGTACGAGGACATCAAGGCGGCGTTGACCGACCCCCGCCTCTCGGCCGAGACGCTGCCCGAGAACATGCGAGCCCGGGCGGCTGACGACAGCGTGCCGGTGGTCTTCGCGCGCATCGACGATCCCGAGCACAACCGGTTGCGGCGCATGATGACCCGCCACTTCACCTACCGGCGGACCGAGGCCATGCGGCCTCAGATCCAGGCCATCGTGGACGGGTTCCTCGATGACATGGTCGCCGGCGGACCGCCCGCCGACCTGGTCTCCTCGTTCGCCCTGCCGGTGCCCTCGCTCGTCATCTCGGTGCTGCTCGGCGTGCCCTACGAGGACCACGACTTCTTTCAGCACCACAGCACCAAGGGCCTCGATGCGAGATCGACGCCCGAGGAGAAGGCCGCGGCGATCGGGGCGATGTTCGACTACATGTGGAAGCTCGCGGCGCGCAAGGAACGCGAGCCCGGCGACGACCTCATGAGCAGGTTGATGACCGACTACGTCGCCAACGGCGAACTGAGCCGCGAGACCGCCGTGATGAACGGGGCGATACTGCTGCAGGCCGGTCACGAGACCACTGCGGGGATGATCTCGCTGGGAACGGTGGCGCTGTTGCAGCATCCCGGACAACTGCGGCGGCTGCGGGAGTCCGAGGATCCGGCGCTGATCGCCAACGCCGTCGAGGAATTGATGCGTTACCTGTCCATCGTGCACAGTCAGGTCGACCGGGTGGCGCTCGAGGACCTCGTCATCAACGGTCAGCTGATTCGCGCGGGCGAGCCCGTGCTGATGAACCTGCCCGCGGGGAACTGGGACGCGGCGTTCGCCGATCACCCCGACGTCCTCGATATCGACCGAAACCCGCGCGGGCACCTCGGGTTCGGCTTCGGCGCCCATCAGTGCATCGGGCAGAACCTGGCCCGCGTCGAACTGCAGATCGCACTCGCCACTCTGGTGCGCCGCCTGCCGGGGTTGCGCCTGGCGGTCCCCGACGACGAGCTCGGATTCGCCGACGAGCAGGAGATCTACACCATCCACGAACTGCCGGTGACGTGGTGAGTCAGGCCAGCGCGTAGAAGCGCTCCGCATTCGCGCCCGCGATCTTCGCGCGGCTCTTCTCGTCGATGTCGGTGCGGGTGCGCAAGGGCTCCGTGCTCCGCGGCCATTCGCCGTCCCAGTGCGGGTAGTCGCTGGCGAACATGATGAAGTCGTCACCGAGGACGTCGATCACCGCGGGCAGGATCGGCTCCTCCGGTTCGCACGTCGCCCAGATGTTTCCGGACGCCAGGTACTCCCGCGGGTCACGCCGCCAGCCACCGTCGATCCAGTCGCCGCGCTTCTCGAAGTGCTCGTGCAGGCGATCGATGAAGAACGGCACCCAGCCGACGCCTGCTTCGAGAAACGCGATCCGCAGTCGCGGATGCCGGTCGAACACCCCGCCCGAGACCAGGGCCGTCATCGCGACCATCTGATCGAACGGGAAACTGACGCAGTGCACCTGGATGTAGTTGGTGAACCGGTCGACGCCGATCTTCGGCATGTGGATGCCCGGCGCGCCGTGGACGCCGAGCGGCATGTCGAGGTCGACCGCCGCGGCGTAGAACGGGTCCAGGTCGGGGTGGTCGAGGTTGCGGGTCTTCAGGGCCGGCGGGATGTGGGTGGCCACCAGGCCGAGCTCCTTGGCCTCGCACATGATGTCGATCGCGGTGCGGCCGTGCTCGATCGGCGTGACCGCGATCCCGCGCAACCGGCCGTTCGACGATGCGCAGTAGTTGGCGATCCACCGGTTGTACAGGCGGGCGAAGCCGGCGGCCAACTCGGGATCCCGCAGCGTCGGTGTGCACAGCCCGAGGCTCGGATACAGGACCATCGTGTCGATGTGGTCGCGCTCGGCGTCGCCCAGCACCCCGTCGGCGGTATAGCAGTTCAGTCCGGGTGAGGAGCTGAGCCCGTGCTCGGTGGGGCACCCGGCGCCGAATCCGGAGGATTCCGGGTAGTTACGCCCCTCGATCACCAGGCCGAGGCCGTCGGTACGCGGCGCGATGTGCCGCGGCCACCGTTGCATCGCCTCGACCGCCAGCGATGCACCTTCGGCGACGTGCCCATCGGCATCAATGATTCGCATAGATGTTTGCCAAAACTAAGCGATCGGGCGCGAAAAAGTCGCGCATTCGATGCGCGTGTCACATCTCCAGGCGAAACGGGCCCCGGCCGCGTCCCCGCGGCTTCCGTGCCGACACCGGTCGGCGAGTTGCTGGCAGCGCAGTGCGGTGCGTGGCCCCCGCCCGGGACCCAGGGCGGTCGCCGCGGCCGCTAGTACTGGCCGAGCGGCCGGCAGACGTTCGAGATCGGATTCCAGTATTCGCCGGGTGCGCAGGCCAGCGGGACGGTTGCCACCGGCCCTCGACACACGTTGGCGACGGGATCCCACCACCCGTTCGGGCAGTTGAGGGGTTGCGCTGAACCGGATGCCGACATCATGAGGGCGACTGCCGTGATCGGTGCTGAGGCGGCGGCCACCAGCACCGCGCGCCGAATGATCTTGCTCATGACTGAATCTTGCCCCACCGCACGAGTTTCAAACCATCGGACGGCGGTCCGGGCCCTCAGGACAGCACGACATCCAGGCGCTCCCATCCGCGGACCGTCGACGTCGGCGCCAGTCTGGCGGTGTCGTAGTCGATGCCCCACTCGGGCCAGCGGTTGAGCAGCTCGTCTAGTGCGACGCGCCCCTCCAGGCGTGCGAGGTTGGCACCCATGCAGTAGTGCACTCCCTTGCCGAAGGTGATGTGGCTGATGTTGTCGCGGTGAATGTCGAACACGTCCGGGCGGTCGTACCGGCGCGGATCGCGGTTGGCCGACCCGAACATCAGCAGCATCGCACTGCCCGCCGGCACGGTGCGTCCGTAGGCCTCGAAATCCCTTGTGACCAAACGGGCGACGTTGTGGCCGGTTGGCTCGAACCGCAGCGTCTCGTCCACCACGCGTTGGAGCAGCGACCGGTCCTCGACGACTTCGCGGCGCTGGTCGGGATGCTCGGCGAGCACCTTGGCCAGCCAGCCGATGAGCCGGCCCGTCGTCTCGTTACCGGCGCCCGCGACGACCTGCGTGTAGTGCAGGACCTCCTTGCGGGTGAGCTTGCGCGTCACCCCGCTCTCGTCGGTGAACTCGACGTTGAGCAGCGCGGTCATCAGGTCGTCGGAGGGGTTCTTGGACCGCCAGTCGACATACTCGGCGTAGATGCTGCCGTCGGCGATCTTGTCGGCCCGCACCACTTTCATCGGGGAGCCGGGCTTGGTGCGCAGGCTGGCGTCGTTGGCGTCGCGTACCGATACCTGCTCGGACTCGGGAATGCCGAGCAGCATGCCGATCACCCTCATCGGCATCATCGACGCGAGCTCGGCGATGATGTCGAAGCGGTCCACGCCCACCAGCGGGTTCAGGCAGTTGACGCAGTACTGCCGGATCTGGTCCTCGATCTCGGCCATCCGGCGCGGGGTGAACACCCGCGACATGAGGCCCCGCAGCATCGTGTGGACGGGCGGATCCTCCATCATCATCACGCCCTTGGGCATGTCGAACTCGGACTGGATGAGTTCGAGGATGTCGCCGCGGCTGTTGGAAAACGTCTGCCAGTCGAGCAGCGCCCGCTCGACATCCTCGTGCCGGGACAATGCCCAGAAGTCGTAGTCCGCGTTGTAGTAGAGCGGCGCTTCCTCGCGCAGCCGCGCATACGTCGGGTACGGGTCCGCGACGATGTCCACGCGATACGGGTCGTAGTAGACGGTGCTGTCGTTGAGGATGGCCATTGTCTCTTCCCTATTTCAGGCAGCTGCCGGCGTCGACCGGCAGCGGAACACCTGTGACATAACGTGATTCATCGGAGGCCAGGAACAGCACGGCGTTGCTGATGTCCTCGGCCTCGACCCAGGGGATCGGCAGCATGTGGAAGGTCTGGCAGACCGGGGCGAGATCGTCGGGCCCCGGGTTCGGCAGGTCCGGGCGGAACATCCGGTAGGTCTGCTCGTTCATCAGCAGCGGCGTGTTGACGTGGGTGGGGTGCACGGAGTTGACCCGGATCGAGTGCCGGCCGAGTTCGACGGCGAACGTGCGCATCAACCCGACCACTCCGTGCTTGGCGGCGGTGTAGTGCCCGGTGTGGGGGTAAGCCTTCAGTCCCGCAACCGAACTGGTCAAGACGATCGACCCGCCGCGCCCGCCGGAGAGCAGGTGCGGAACGCCGGCCTTCACCGACTTCCACACTCCGCTGAGGTTGACGTCGATCATCTCCTGCCAGATGTCCTCGCGCATCTTGTGCAGCTTGGTGCCGACGGTCCCGATCCCGGCGTTGGCGACGATGATGTCTAGTCGCCCGAGTTGCTCGACGCCTCCGTCCACGGCGGTCTTGAGCGCCTCGAAGTCGCAGACGTCGACCTCGGCGGTGACGATGCGCCGATCGAGATTCTTGACCAGGTCGGCGGTGTGCGCGAGATCTTCCGGCGTCGAGCCCTCCGCGGGTGAGTCGGCGAACGGCCGGCACACGTCGACGGCGATGATGTCGGCCCCCTCCTGCGCCAACCGCACGGCGTGACTGCGGCCCTGGCCGCGGGCCGCTCCGGTGACGAACGCGACCTTGCCCTCTACCCGACCTGCCATCGACGCCGCTCCCCTCGCTTGTTGGGCGATCGCCCAACACCTAAGCTGGCGCCATGTCTAGCAGCCCTGTCGAGGAGGGGTCAAGGGGTGGACGCGAGTCGGCCACGCGTGTCGCGCTGATCGAGGCGACCGCCCAAGTCATGCTCGACGAGGGCTACGCCGCGGCGACCTCACGGCGGGTCGCGGCCAAGGCCGGGGTCAAGCCCGCGCTCGTGCACTACTACTTCCCGAGCATGGACGACCTGTTCCTGGCAGTGCTGCGCGCCGGCGCCGAGACGAACCTGGCCCGCCAGCGCGAGGCGGTGGCCGCCGACCGACCGCTGCACGCACTGTGGCAACTCAACAGCACGCACGGGGCGCGGCTGTTCATGGAGTTCATGGCGCTGGCCAATCACCGCAAAGCGATCCGCAGCGAGATCGCCGCGTACGCCGAGCGCTTCGGCGATGTCGAAGAGAGCGTCGTGACGCTGGCGATGCGCGCCCACGGCGCCGACGTGGAGGCCTTTCCGCCGGTCGTGATGTCTATGATCGTCACCAGTCTGGCCCGCATCGTTCTGCTCGAGCGCGGACTCGGCATCACCCGAGGTCACGCCGAGGCCGAAGCGTTCATCGAGCGCTACCTCAACCGGTTCGAAATGCCCTCGAAGTGACCCGGGTCACAGGGCCGCCGCGCTGGTGACCAGCAGCACGATGACTTGAGCTAACCTATGGCTCAGTGAGAAGTTATACGGGCTAAGTTACGCACAGCTAAACCACAGCGACGGATACGAAACTCGAGGGCGCAAATACATGGGTGGCATTGGGTCGGGGCGGTCGGTGTGTTCCGACTAGCGAAAAAAGTGTGGATCCCGCTCGTCATCGTGATCGTGGTGGCCATCGCCGGGTTCACCGTCCACCGCATCCGCACCTTCTTCGGCGCCGAGGGCGTCATCGTCACCCCCAAGGTGTTCGCAGAGGATCCCGAACCGTTCGACCCGAAGGTCGTCACGTACGAGATCTTCGGCACCGGTTCCTATGCCGACATCAACTACCTGGACCTCGATGCCCGCCCGCAGCGCATCGACGGCGCCGCGCTGCCGTGGTCGCTGACCCTGCAGACCACGGCGCCGTCGGCGGCTCCGAACATCGTCGCCCAGGGCGACGGCGGAAGCATCACCTGCCGGATCACCGTCGATGACGAAGTCAAGGACGAGAGAACCTCCACCGGCGTGAGCGCTCAGACCTTCTGCTTCGTGAAGTCCGCATGAGCACGCCGACGAGCGAGGCTGCGACCGAAGCCTTCCCGCCGGTCCGGCACGCGAAGCGGCCGTTCATCCCGCGTGCGATCCGCCTGTTCGCCGTCCCGATCATCATCGGCTGGATCGCCCTGATCGCGCTGCTGAACGTCGTTGTGCCGCAACTGGAAACCGTCGGCCAGATGCGCGCGGTGTCGATGAGCCCGGAGTCTGCGCCGTCGATGATCGCGATGAAGCGCGTCGGCCAGGTCTTCGAGGAGTACAACTCCGACAGCTCGGCCATGGTCGTCATCGAGGGGCAGGAACCGCTCGGCGACGACACCCGCGCCTTCTACGACCAGATGGTCGACAAGCTCGAGGCCGACACCAAGCACGTCCAGAGCGTGCAGGACATGTGGAGCGACCCGCTGACCGCCGCCGGCGCACAGAGCAACGACGGTAAAGCCGCCTACGTCCAGGTGTACCTGTCGGGCAATCAGGGCGAGGCGTTGGCCAACGAGTCCGTCGAGGCGGTCCAGGACATCGTCAACAGCCTGCAACCGCCGCCAGGGGTCAAGGCGTACGTGACCGGCCCGGCGGCCCTTGCCGCCGACCAGCACATCGCGGGCGACCGCAGCATGCGGATGATCGAGGCGCTCACCTTCACGGTGATCATCGTGATGCTGCTGCTGGTCTACCGGTCGATCGTCACCGTGGTGCTGACGCTGGTGATGGTGGTGCTGCAGTTGGCAGCGGCCCGCGGTGTCGTGGCGTTCCTCGGCTTCCACGAGATCATCGGGCTGTCGACATTCGCAACCAACCTGCTGGTGACGCTGGCGATCGCGGCGGGCACCGACTACGCGATCTTCTTGATCGGCCGATATCAGGAGGCGCGCGAGGCCGGCGAGGACCGAGAATCGGCCTACTACACCATGTATCGCGGCACCGCCCACGTCGTGCTCGGGTCGGGCCTGACCATCGCGGGCGCGACGTTCTGCCTGAGTTTCACGCGGCTGCCCTACTTCCAGTCGCTCGGTGTCCCGCTGGCGATCGGCATGACGGTGGGTGTGCTGGCCGCGTTGACGCTCAGCGCGGCGATCATCGCCACCGCGAGTCGGTTCGGCAATCTGCTCGAACCCAAGCGGGCGATGCGGGTGCGCGGGTGGCGCAAGATCGGCGCCGCCGTCGTGCGCTGGCCCGGCCCCATCCTGGTCGCGACGATCGCGCTGTCGCTGGTGGGCCTGCTGACCTTGCCCGGCTACCGCACCAACTACAACGACCGCAACTACCTGCCCGCCGACCTGCCGGCGAACGAGGGGTACGCGGCCGCCGACCGGCACTTCTCGCAAGCCCGGATGAACCCGGAACTGCTGATGATCGAAAGTGACCACGACCTGCGAAACTCCGCGGACTTCCTGGTCATTGACAAGATCGCCAAGGCGGTCTTCCGGGTTCCGGGCATCTCGCGCGTGCAGGCGATCACCCGCCCCGACGGAAAACCGATCGAGCACACGTCGATCCCGTTCCAGATCAGCATGCAGGGCACCACCCAGCAGATGAACCAGAAGTATCTGCAGGACCGGATGGCCGACATGCTGGTGCAGGCCGACGAGATGGCCAAGACCATCGAGAACATGGAGCGGATGTCCGCGCTCACCACGGAGATGGCGGCGACGACGCACAGCATGGTCGCCAAGATGAAGGACATGACCGTCGACGTCGCCGAGTTGCGGGACCACATCGCCGATTTCGACGACTTCTTCCGGCCGATCCGCAACTACTTTTACTGGGAGCCGCACTGCTACAACATCCCGATCTGCTGGGCGTTCCGGTCGGTGTTCGACACCCTCGACGGCATCAACACGATGACCGACGACATCCAGAACCTGATGCCCGACATGGAGCGGCTGGATCAGTTGATGCCGCAAATGGTCACGCTGATGCCGCCGATGATCGACACGATGCGCACGATGCGCACGATGATGCTGACCATGTATGCCAGCCAGAAGGGCATGCAGGATCAGATGGCCGCCCTGCAGGAGAATTCGACTGCCATGGGCGACGCGTTCGACGCGTCGATGAACGACGACTCGTTCTACCTCCCGCCCGAGGTCTTCGAGAACGAGGAGTTCAAGAAGGGCATGGAGAACTTCATCTCCCCCGACGGCAAGTCCGTGCGCTTCATCATCAGTCACGACGGCGACCCGATGACGCCGGAGGGCATCGAGAAGATCGAGGCGATCAAACAGGCCGCGAAGGAAGCGGTGAAGGGCACCCCGCTGGAGGGTTCGACGATCTACCTCGCCGGCACCGCCGCGGTGTTCAAGGACATGGCCGACGGCAGCAACTACGACCTCTTGATCGCCGCCATCGCCTCGCTCGGACTGATCTTCATCATCATGCTGATCATCACCAGAAGCGTGGTCGCCTCCGCGGTCATCGTTGGCACGGTGGTGATTTCGCTCGGGGCCTCGTTCGGGTTGTCCGTGCTGTTCTGGCAGCACCTCCTCGGCATCGAGCTGCACTGGATGGTGATGGCGATGTCGGTCATCATCCTGTTGGCCGTGGGCGCGGACTACAACCTGCTGCTGGTGTCGCGGTTGAAGGAGGAACTGCACGCCGGCATCAAAACCGGCATCATCCGCGCGATGGGTGGCAGCGGTTCGGTCGTGACGTCGGCGGGCCTGGTGTTCGCGTTCACGATGATGTCGATGGCGGTCAGCGAACTGACGGTGATCGGCCAGGTCGGCACTACCATCGGTCTGGGCCTGCTCTTCGACACCCTGGTGATCCGGGCGTTCATGACACCGTCCATCGCGGCGCTCATGGGCAAGTGGTTCTGGTGGCCTCAGCGGGTGCGGGAACGGCCCATCCCCGCACCGTGGCCCAAGCCGAGGGAACTGACACCGGCCAGTCAGGAGGGAGGCCAGTCATGAAACGTGTGATCGCCGGAATCGTAACGGTGGCAGCGGCTTTGGTGTTCGCTTCGCCGGCACGGGCCGATCCTGACAGCGACTTCGCCAAGGAGCTGCACAGCTACGGCATCTACGGGCAGAAGGACTACAACGCCTGGATCGGCAAGATTACCTGCAAGCGCCAGCGCAACGGCGTCGACAAGGACGTCCAAGCCTCGGCCCGATTCATCCAGGCCCAACTGCAGAAGGGCCAGGACACCACCGAACGGTCCTATCAGTTCCTGGCCGCTGCGCTGCGCTACTACTGCCCCGACCTGCTGCCGATCCTGGACCAAGCGCGATAGCGAGGAGTCGAGAAGTGTTTCGTAGAGCAACGATCGTCTTGGCAACGCTGGGCTGTGCGGCGATGGCGTCCCCGCTGACCGCGGCGGCAGATGCCACCGACGACTACCCGATCCCCAACCGGATGCTGAAGACCACGTGCACCGTCGACCAGTACATGGCGGCCGTGCGCGACACCGATCCGGTGTACTACGAGCGGTACATGATCGACTACAAGAACAAGTCGCCCCAGGTGCAGCAGGGCGCGCGTGACCGCATCTACTGGTTCTTCTCGATGGACTACGCGGGCCGGCGCCAGTACTCGGAGAACATCGCCACGGACATCTACTACGAGCAGATGGCGTTCCGGTGGCCGAACTGGGCGAAGCTGTTCTTCAACAACAAGGGCGTCTCGGCGCACGGCACCGACGTGTGCATGAACTACCCGCCGAGCCAGCCTTCGGTCTGGACCTGGTAGCTCGGCGGGTCGTCAGGGCAGGCCGCCGAATATCGGGCTGAGCGCCGCTGCGATCGGGTCCGGCGGCGCAACGGGATTCGGCCCGGGCACGGCGACCGGCGCCGCGGCGGCGGGTTCCGGTGCCGGTGGCGCGGGCACGGCCGCGACGGGTTGGACGACCGGTGTCGGTGGCGCGACGGCGGGTTGCGCCTCGACCGCCTCCACCGTCTCCTCGACGGCAGCGGCCGGTTCGACGATCGGTTGCTCGACGACCTCCGGTTGGGCCACGGGTGCGATGTCGTCGACCGGCAACGTCTCCGGCGGCGGCGCGGGAACGACGGCCAGCGGTTGCGCGGTCGGGGCGGCGGGCACCGCCGCGGGCAACGGGACGGCGTGGACCCTGACCGACGTCGTTGAGGAGTTCGACGCCGCCGACAGGGCGGACGCATCGGCGGACGGCCGGTTCTCGGGCGGAGCCGACTCCGACTGCCCGGCCAGTTCGGGCCCGAAGGCGAACAGGGCGATGACTCCGGCCGTCAGCACGGTGGCGGCGCGGGCGTGTGGCCCGAACCGGTAACGGCGTGCCGGCCGAGGCCGGTACTTGACCGGGCGGGTGGCGGGACCCTCGGCTTCTGACGGGGTGGGCGCGGCGCCTGCCTTGAGCGCGGCTCCGCGCGCCAGCACCAGCTGGGCGTCGTCGGATGCGACGACAGGGATGCGCAATGCCTCCTCCAGTGGGCCCGCGATCAGTTCGAGGTCCCCACGCGATCCCATCAGGTAGAGGCCCTCGGGTTGGGCGCGAAGGCTCTCGAAAGCCTCGCCCAGCCAGCGCCCCAGGCCGTCGGCGCTCTCCCGCATCTGGGTGCGTGCCGTGCGAGCGGTGTCGTAGAGGACCGACGCCACGGTCACTGCTGAGGACTCCACCACACAGACCGCGTACCGGTCGAAGCCGAGTGTCCGGCCGTGGGCCCCGGCCCACAGACGGGCCGCCTCGGGCAGCGGCACCGCCACGACGTTCTCGAACCCCATGTCCGGCAACGACTTCAGAAGAAGTGCCGCTTTGGCGTCGACGTCGTCGGTCCACGTCACGGCGATGGAGCTCACCTGATGGCCGCTGGCGGCCGCGATGGCCTGGGCCCCGCGCACCGCCGACTGATGCTTGGCGATGTCACCGTCGATCGCCGCGTCCGCGACGAGGTCGAAGTGGTCGTGGTCGAGTGTGGTGGCGTCGGCGTCAGCGCCGTCCAACAGCACCCACCCGATACTGTTCGAGGTCATCGACAGCCCCAGTACCGTCTCCATGCTGCCCTACCTTCGTCGAGCCAACCTGATGCCGCCCACTGCTTGTGCAGCCGAACCGTCGGCGAACCGAGCATAGTTTGCTCGGCCCCGGGGGGCACGCTGGAAGCCGAACGCAGCCCCGGCGCTATGCCGGATATCGCATTGTTGGGGCAGGTGTTACTCAAGTTGCGGGACTGACCGCCGAGACGTCCGGTTTCGCGCGCACGTGGGCCAGCACCGTCGGCAGCCCGATCACCGCTCGAGTCCCCGCGACGATGCGCTGTCCGGCCGCACGTCCGATGGCCCCCGTCCCGTCACGGTGGCCCTAGTTTGCTCAAGGAGAGCGTGGTTAACGCGAGGGTTAATTGTTCGAGGCGTCCGTGTGACATCTCGACCTTCCTGTGCGACGAAGGAGTATGACGACAATCGCGCGCCTCCTGGCCGTCGCACTGGCCGCCGTCGGGCTCTCGGCTTCCCCGCTGCGCCCTCCTGCCGCCGCCGCGGCGCCGTGTCCCGATGTGGAGGTGGTATTCGCCCGCGGCACGACGGAACCCCCCGGGGTGGGGGGCATCGGACAGGCGTTCGTCGATGCGTTGCGGTCCCGGCTGGACGGGCGGTCCCTGGGCGTCTACGCCGTCGACTACCCCGCCAGCAGGGACTTCGCTAGGAGCACCCGCGCCGGCGCGGACAACACCGCTGCGCACGTTCAAGGGATGGCGGTCGACTGCCCGAGCACCAGGATGGTGCTGGGCGGCTATTCGCAGGGCGCCGGAGTGATGGACGTGGCCACCGCCGGCCTGCCGCCGGCGGTTGCTGACCATGTCGCCGCAGTGGCGCTGTTCGGCGGGCCGCGCAGCAGTTTCGCCGACACGCTGTCGCCTGGCCCGCTGCCCCGCATCGGGCTGCCCTACGTCGCCAAGACCATTGATCTCTGCGTCCCCAACGACCCGATCTGCTTCGAGGGAGGCCGGGACATGGGCGCCCACGGCGCGTACGTAAGCACTGGAATGGTTAACCAGGCTGCCGAGTTCGCTGCCGGCCGGACATAGCGTTCGCGCTCGGCGGCGTCGATCTGGTAGGACTAAGGCGGACCTAACACCGTAGGGAGGAGCTCCGCCGAGGTGACTGCCTGGTGAGCGCTCCGACCCTGGAGCCGGGCACGCGGACCGAGCCCGCGAAGCGATCCGGCCTGGCCAAGTGGATCCGCCGGCTGGCCGTTCCGATCATCGTCGGCTGGGTGCTGCTCATCGGGCTGCTGAACACGACGGTGCCGCAGCTCGAGGTCGTCGGCCAGATGCGTTCGGTGTCGATGAGCCCGTCCGAAGCGCCGTCGGTGATCGCGATGAAGCGCGTCGGCGAGGTCTTCGAGGAGTTCGAGTCCGACAGCGCGGTGATGATCGTGTTGGAGGGCGAACAGCCGCTGGGCGACGATGCGCGGCGGTATTACACCGAACTGGTCGACAGGCTGGAAGCCGACACCGAGCACGTCGAGCACATTCAGGACTTCTGGGGCGACCCCCTGACCGAGGCCGGCGCGGTGAGCGCCGACGGCAAGGCCGTCTACGTACAGGCCTACCTGGCCGGCAACATGGGCGAGGCCCTGTCCAACGAGTCGGTGGAGGCCGTCCAGCAGATCGTCGACGGCCTTTCTACCCCACCGGGCGTGACGGTCTACGTCACCGGCGGGTCGGCGCTGGTGGCCGACCAGCAGATCGCCAGCGACCGCAGCGTGCGCATCATCGAATACGTCACGTTCGCCGTCATCATCACGATGCTGCTGCTGGTCTATCGCTCGATCGTGACCATGCTGATCACGCTGGTGATGGTCGTCCTGGCACTGGGCGCCACGCGCGGCGTGGTGGCGTTTCTGGGGTACCACGAGCTGATCGGGTTGTCGACGTTCGCCACCAACCTCCTCGTGACGCTGGCGATCGCCGCATCGACCGACTACGCGATCTTCCTCATCGGGCGCTACCAGGAGGCGCGGACGTCAGGTGAGGATCGCGAGTTGGCCTTCCACACCATGTTTCGCGGGACCGCGCACGTGGTGCTGGGCTCGGGCATGACGATCGCCGGTGCGACGTTCTGCCTGTCGTTCACCCGCCTGCCGTACTTCCAGTCGCTGGGCATCCCGCTGGCGGTCGGAATGACGATGGCGGTGTTGGTCGCGTTGACGCTGGGGCCGGCGATCATCAGCGTCGCGAGCCGCTTCCGCAAGGTGCTCGAGCCCAAGCGCGCCATGCGCATCCGCGGGTGGCGCAAGATCGGCGCCGCCATCGTGCGGTGGCCCGGTCCGGTCCTGTTGGCGACGATCGCGCTGTCCCTCGTCGGCCTGCTCGCCCTACCGGGCTACCGGCCCAACTACAACGACCGCAACTACCTGCCGCAGGACCTGCCCGCCAATCAGGGTTTCGCCGCGGCCGAACGGCACTTCTCGCCCGCTACGATGAATCCGGAACTGGTGCTGATCGAAAGCGATCACGACCTTCGCAACTCCGCGGACTTCATCGTCATCGACAAGGTCGCCAAGGCCATCTTCCGCGTGCCGGGTATCAGCCGGGTGCAGTCGATCACCAGGCCGAGCGGTAAACCGATCGAATTCAGTACCATTCCCGCCCAGCTCAGCCTCAGCGGCGTCAACCAGGACCTGAACCGCAAGTACCTGGAGGACCGCATGGACGACATGCTGGTCCAGGCCGACGAGATGCAGACCACCATCGACACCATGACGCGCATGATGTCGCTGATGGGTGAGATGTCGGCGACGACGTCCAGCATGGTCGCCAAGACCAAGGATATGACCATCGACATCGCCGAATTGCGCGACCACGTTGCCGATTTCGACGACTTCTTCCGGCCGATCCGCAACTACTTCTACTGGGAACCGCACTGCTTCAACATCCCGATCTGCTGGGCGATGCGGTCGGTCTTCGACACCATCGACGGTCTGAACACGATGACCGACGACATCCAGCAGCTGGTTCCGGATCTCGAACGGCTCGATGCGCTCATGCCGCAACTGATCGCGCTGATGCCCGAGCAGATCGAGTCGATGAAGACGATGAAGACGATGATGCTGACCATGCACGCCACCCAGGGCGGCATGCAGGATCAGCAGGCCGCGATGTCGGAGAACCAGTCGGCGATGGGTGACGCCTTCAACGACTCGTGGAACGACGACACGTTCTATCTGCCGCCGGAGATCTTCGAGAACGAAGAGTTCAAGCGCGGCATGGAGAACTTCATCTCGCCCAACGGTCACGCGGTGCGCATGATCGTCCAACACGAGGGTGACCCGCTCAGCACCGACGGCATCGACCGCATCGACGCCATCAAGCACGCCGCCAAGGAAGCGATCAAGGGCACGCCGTTGGAGGGCTCGACGATCTACGTGGGCGGCACCGCCTCGGCGTTCCGGGACATGCAGGAGGGCAACGCCTACGACCTGATGATCGCGGCGATCCTCGCGCTGGCGCTGATCTTCACGATCATGCTGATCATCACCCGCAGCGTGGTCGCGGCCGCGGTGATCGTCGGGACGGTCGTGCTCTCACTGGGTGCGTCGTTCGGCCTGTCGATCCTGTTGTGGCAGCACATCCTTGGCATCGACCTGCAGTTCATGGTGATGGCGATGGCCGTCATCATCCTGTTGGCCGTCGGTGCGGACTACAACCTGCTGTTGGTGGCGCGGCTGAAGGAGGAGTTGCCCGCCGGCATCAATACCGCCATCATCCGGGCGATGGGCGGCAGCGGATCCGTCGTCACCGCAGCGGGTTTGGTGTTCGCGTTTACCATGATCTCGATGGCGGTCAGTTCGTTGACCGTCGTCGCGCAGGTCGGCACGACGATCGGCATGGGCCTGTTGTTCGACACGCTGGTGATCCGCGCGTTCATGACGCCGTCGATCGCGGCGCTGATGGGCAAGTGGTTCTGGTGGCCGCAGAACGTCAGGCCGCGACCGAAACCCGTGCCGTGGCCCTCGCCGCGACAGCCGACGCCGTAAAGCAGCCGAGCAGCGCCCAGCCGGTCGCGCCGGTCAGCCCGTGCTTGGCCAGCAGGGTGAGTGCGACACCGGCGAACACGATCAGCGCACCCGCGACGGCGGAGCGGGCACCTGTCGCGTCCACCGCAGCGTCCCACCACGGCAGGCGCCGGTGCTCCAGCGGGGACAGCAGCCGGAACATCACGGTCATCACGAACGCGAACGCGACCGCCCGCAGCGCCAGCATGGCCCAGAAGTCGGGGGCGTGGACGTCGTAGGCGTCGAGTCCCACGGCGTGCAGCGAGAAGGCGGCGACCGCGATGGCGACGATGTGCCAGAGGTAGAGCGTCATGGCGCCGCCGTTGCCCGTGGCGACGACGTACCACACCCGGGGCCGCTCGGCCCAGCGGCGGATGGGACCGGCAGCGGCCACGAAGAGGCAGGACATCCAGGTGCAGTGCAGGGCGAGCAACAGCGTAGGCGGCGAGGTGTTGGACAGTTGCTCGGTGCCGGTCACCACGAGGGCGACCTCGTACGGTCCGCTCACCACGAGCAGTACCTGGGCGGTGAAGGCGGCCACAGCACCGGCGATCGCGGCGGGCAGGCTGACGAGACGGCGCGCGTAGGCCACCCCGATCACCATCGGAATCAGCCACACCACAACGAAATTCGCGAGACCAAACATGTCGTTGCCGACCGCGATACGGACCGCGTCGATGGCGGCGGCGGTGGCCAGCAGGGCGGCGACGAGGGCAATCACCGTGCGTGCCGAGGACAGCCGGGTCAGCGCCGGGACGAAGGCCAGCACGACGAGGTACACACCCAGGAACCACAGCAGCGCAACGCTTTCGCGGCCGAGATCGGCAGCGGATCCCGCGCCGAGCGTCAACCGGACCACGGCGAGGCCGACGGACCATGCGGCTAGATAGAAGAACAGCGGCCGGCACAGCCGTTGCGCGCGCCTGACGAGCCATGTCCCCCACGCCGAGCCTGGGTGCCAGCCGTAAGCCCCGGCCGCGCCACCGGCGAAGAAGAAGAGCGGCATGACCTGGACGACCCAGGTGATGGGGGCCAGTGCGGGCAACTCACCGAGCGAGTTCCCGATGCGCACGCCGGCGTCGTCGATGGTGGCCAGCAGCAGTGCGCAGTGGCCGAAGATGACGACCAGCAGGGCGCCGAGCCGGGCGACGTCGACAGCGCGGTCGCGGTCGCGCGGGGTGTTCGCGGCGAGCTTGTCGGCGCCGGACAGGGGTTTGGCGAGCGGCATGGGTCCAGGATGCCGTGCCGCGGGCCCGACCGGATGAGTAGGACTACGCGTTAGGGATGCGAGGAGGTGATGCTCGTGAACGATTCATTACCGTCGCCGTGGGGATCCGAAGATGCGCTCTCGCCGAGCAAGCATAACGAGACGGTTATTCACAACGCGACGACTAACTGTTACGCTACGCCTATGCCGGCGGCCCGTTTGTCCTGTGCCATTTGTGCGGGTGATTTTCATGGCCGCAAGGATGCGCGGTATTGCTCCACGGCGTGCCGCCAGAAGGCTTACCGGCGTCGGAATCGTAGCTCCAACACCGTTACATATCCGGCGTCCAGCGGCCCGGTGCCCGTCGGCGACGCCTGGATGCGTTCCCGCTTCGGAGACGGCCGGTACATCGGATACACGCCGATCGCGGAGCGCCCGTCGGACCGCGTTCGATCCGCGAGACACCGAGCCGCGGAGCAAGACGACGGCTCAGGAACAATTCGCGATTATGTGCAGGGCATCTGCTGTATCGGCCGTAGGCTCTGCGACGACGACGCCGATTATCCGACCGGGCAGGACCTACAAACCCCGTTGGGTGATTCGCTGCCTGCCCAGATTGATCCGATTACAGCGGCTCGGCTGGCTTCGGGATTAGAAGACGCCATCCCGCGGGTGATGGAACTCGCATCACTGCTCAAGAGGCGCGGGCGGATGACTCCGATCCCGATGGTTCCGATGAAAACACCCATCGCGTCCGCGATCTCGGAGGACGGGCTGAAGCAGTGCCAGACGGAAGCAACTGGCGAACAACCCAATGACGTCGCGGATGCGGCCTTCACTCAACAGGACGAACTTGGTTGACGAGCGCCAGCCTTCTGGTACGTAGGGGTCTCGGCTTTGGTCCCCGCGGTCGCACATGTGCTTTTAGCACATGGGTCGGCCCGCCACCGCCGCGGTGACGGGCCGACTGGGAGGGGGTCAGGGGGCCACGGTGAGCACAGGTGCGTTCCGATCGAAGATCGGCCGCTGGATGACGTTGCGCTTCGGCGCGGTGGTGACAGTGATCTGCCCGCCCTTGCAGGTGACCAGCTTGCCGTCGACGAAGACGGTCTGGCCGTCGTCGATCGGGATCTCGTAGCCGTCGGCGTCGGCGTAGGTGCAGCCGCCGCCGCCGCCGGGCGTCGGCTCGTTGTCGACGGCGTAGGCGGTCGCCGGGGCGAGCAGGAGAACCGAGAGCGCGCCGAAGAGCGTCGCTGCGGCCTTGATGCGGGTGAGCTTGCGGGTGGTGGTCATTGGATTTCCTCTCGGGGTGGTCGAGCTGTTGAGAGGAATACTTCCGCGGCAGCGGCTTCCGCGTAATCGCCCGCGAAGCCAGAATTCACGGCCGGGAAGGGAAGATTTTCCTATCCGGCCGGCAAGCATCGCTGCCGAGAACGCGGCTCCGACGACGTCATCCTCGGCTCTAAGCGCGTCCGGATGACCGATGCCGCTGACTCCGACCGGAGGCGGCCTCTTGTGAGACGTCAGTTCAGGGAAAACGCAGGCGTCGCAGGGGCGTTTGCTGGTTGCCGTACGTGTTGTTGTCTCGAGGACCTGGACGAAGTCACCTGAGAGAGTTGGCCGATGGCCGACCTCGAGTTACTGTTCCGCGAGCGCACGAGGGGTGGAAACCCCGGCTCAGGGGTGCCGGTGCTGCGCCGCTCCGACGGCAGTTCGGCCACCGCTCTGGCAGCCGGAGATGGAGAAATCAGCTCCATAGAATCTTCGCCAGCGGTCAGCCATCGAGGGTTTAGGACCCAGGTATCCCAGGGTAGCCAGAGACAGGGTCGTATCAGGGTCAGATAATCAGGTACCAACTGCAGAGCGCAATGCGGTAGTCCATTCCGGAGATCGGTCATCCGGAGACCGGAATGGGAGTGCGTGAGGAGGACCAGAACATGAAGAAGCTGCTAGGAACCGCCACCCTCGCCGGCGCGCTGTGCGCCGCGGCGCTCGGTTTCGGCGCGGGTACGGCGCAGGCCGACGATTGGACACCGTGGGAGCCATGGGTGCCATGGATTGACCACTGGGATGACTGGAACCCCGCACCGCCAGGCCAGATCAAGAACACGTTGTGCCCGGGCAATCCGCCGGGTCACTGGACCGGAGGCCCACACGGGATTCCGTGCACCTGAGCCGGTGATGGAGAACGACGGCCCGTCCCGCCACCTGGCGGGGCGGGCCGTCGTATTGGATAGTCGCGGTCCGTACGACGTGTAGCTCTCACTGCTCACCCCCTCACCACCGCAATAACGTTGTCGCCGATTCGGTCCGAGCGGAGATGGGTACATGTTGGTATCCGACAGTCATCGGGGGAGGCAGCAGTTCATGGTTCGGCACGAGAACGGTGAGGGTGGCCGGTGGGACGTCGGCTTCAAAGGCGATGCGGTGTACCTCGAACGGCGTAGCGAGGACGACGAGCAGCTCTTCAGCGACCGGCTGGAACCCGAGGAGGCGCGGGATCTCGCGGCGCTGTTGAACAAGTTCGCGGACAAGGCGGAGTCGGCCGACGAAGGCGGCCCGGCTGCAGGCGATGAGTCGGCGGACGACGACAAGGACTCGGACGAGGACTCCGACGACGATAAAGACTCGAACGACGATAAAGACTCAGAGGACGATAAAGACTCAGAGGACGACAAGGACGACAAGGACGACTCGGACGACTCGGACGACAAGGATGACTCGGACCGCAACTCCTGAGCGCATCCCCGGGTCAGCGATGAGTTGCGGAGACGCCCGGCGGGGGTCGTGTTAGTCGTGACGCCGGACACCGCGATCGGGTGCACCCATGTCTCCCGTTCCCGGAGTTCCATCCGCGAGCCCATAGCGCAGGTACACGGTGCCTGTCGGACCGGCCTGCGGCGGTTGGAGAAGCGTGAGGTTGGTGGGCACCGCGCCACCGTCGAACACCTTCTTTCCGACGCCCAGCACGATCGGGTGCACCCATAGGTCGAGACGGTCGAAGAGCTTTTCGCGAAGAAGGGTCTGCACCAGGTTCAGGCTGCCGACGACGCTCACCTGCCGGTGCCGGTCACGGATCTCGCGCACCGCGTCGGCCAGATCCGGACCGAGCTGCGTTGACCCTGCCCATGAAAGGTCGGGCCTGCCGCGGGAGGCCACGTACTTGGGGACGCTGTTGAACTTTGCGGCGATCTCGTTGTCCTGGCCGCCGTCCTGGTGCGGCCAGTAGGCGGCGAAGATGTCATACGTCCGCCGGCCGAGCAGGAGAGCGTCCGTGCCTTCGTACGCAGCGCCGACCTGTGCGCCGGACACCTCGTCCAGCAGGGGCGCCTGCCAACCGCCGAACGGGAACCCCGCCGGATCCTCGTCGGGGCCGCCCGGCGCCTGCCCGACGAGGTCAAGGGTTGCGAACAACTCGATGTGGATGAGGCCCATGCCTTGCTCCCGATGTCGATGGTCTCGGTCGAAAGGTAGACCTGGAGGCGACGACAGACTCATCGTGGATATGCGCCGGCCGCTTGGACCATCGTGGTGACGGTGCTATCCATCGGTGCTTCACCGCAATCGAGGCGGTGCCGGATCGCTCCGAAACCGCCTCTGACCTGGTCGGGCTGACAGGATTTGAACCTGCGACCACTTGACCCCCAGTCAAGTGCGCTACCAAACTGCGCCACAGCCCGCGGTGCCGCCAGGATCGCCGGCAGCGGACGAAATGCTACCGCAGCCAAGCGTCACCGTCTCAACCGCCGTGCGGGGTATACCCGTGCGGTGACCGGCACCGGACGCGACGACACCCCGCTCTGGCTCTTCGCCGATCAACTCGGCCCAGCCTTCTACGGCGGCGAGCACGCCCACCGCGAGGTCCTGCTCATCGAGTCCGACGTGGCGCTGCGCAAGCACCGCTACCACCGCCAGAAACTGCACCTGGTGCTCTCGGCGTTGCGCCATGCCCGCCGCGACCTCGGCGACCGCGCCACCCTGCTCAAGGCCGACACCTACACCGAGGCTCTCGAACGCTTCGGGTGCCCCGTGCTCGTACACCAGCCGACGTCGCACACCGCCGAACGATTCGTGCATCGCCTGCAGAAGCGGGGCCTCGTCGCAGAGATCCTTCCGACCCCCATGTTCGCGTTGTCGCGCAAAGACTTCCAGGAGTGGGCGGGCAACCGCAGCCGATTCCGCATGGAGAACTTCTACCGCGACCAACGCCGCCGCTTCGACGTGCTGATGGACGGTCTGGACCCCGTCGGCCACCGCTGGAATTACGACGAGGAGAACCGCGAGTCACCACCGAGGAAGCAGTCGACACTCGGTGTGCCCAAGCCCTACCAACCGCGCGAGGACGACATCGACCAGCAGGTCCGCCGCGACCTCGACGCGATGGGTGTCGACACCGTCGGCGCCGACGGCCCACGACTGTTCGCGGTCACCCCCGCCGAGGCGCGGCGCGCGCTCAAGCGCTTCGTCGAGCACCGCCTGCCCACCTTCGGCCGCTGGGAGGACGCGATCATGGGCGGTGACTGGGCGATGTCGCACTCGCTGCTGTCGGTGCCGCTCAACCTCGGCGTGCTGCACCCCCTCGACGCCGTGCACGCCGCCGAGCAGGCCTATCGAACCGGCGCCGCTCCCCTGGCCGCCGTCGAGGGCTTCATCCGTCAGATCCTGGGCTGGCGCGAGTACATGTGGCATCTGTACTGGCACTTCGGCCCCGGCTACCTCCGCAACAACAAATTGGACGCCCGTACCAAGCTGCCCGATTGGTGGGCCGACCTCGACGCCGACGCCGTCACCGCCGAATGCCTGCGTCATGCGCTGATGGGCGTGCGCGACCGCGGCTGGACCCATCACATCCAACGCCTGATGGTGCTGGGCAACTTCGCGCTGCAGCGCGGCTACTCACCCCGTCAGCTGACCGAATGGTTCGGGACGGCCTACGTCGACGGCTTCCGCTGGGTGATGCCCACCAACGTCATCGGCATGAGCCAGCACGCCGACGGCGGCGCACTGGCCACCAAGCCATACGCCGCGGGCGGCGCCTACATCAACAGGATGAGCGACCACTGCGGCAACTGCGCCTATGACCCCAAGAAGCGGCTCGGCGACGACGCGTGCCCCTTCACCGCGGGGTACTGGACCTTCGTGCACCGCCACCGGGATCTGCTCGCGCGTAACCGGCGCACGCAACGCTCGGTGTCGATGATGGAGGGGCTCAAGGATCTCGACGAGGTCCTCGAGCAGGAGCGGACGCGCAACACGTTCTGAACCTCAGCGACTGATGACGACCGTTTCCACGTCGTCGCCGGCCGGCACCGACTTCGGTGCGCGCGACGTCCGCCAGGCCACGAAAACGAGTGCACCCCAGGCGATCACGATCGCCGAGTACAGCGCCGTCGACCACGGCCACTCGATACCGAAGTAGTGCACCAGCTTCTGGCTGTTGGTCAGGACGATGACCCCACCGACGGCGCTGCCCAGCAGCGCCGGGTTGATCCGACTGACCAGCCAGGCCGCGATCGGCGCGGCGATCACCCCGCCGATCGCCAGACCGAGCACGATCGGGAGGTTCTGTACGAACTCCTCGCGCAGGCCTATCCCGAAGCCCACCGACGCCGAGGCGGCCACCAGGAACTCCGACGCGCTCACCGAACCGATCACCGTGCGCGGCGCGGTCTTGCCCCGCGACAGCAGCGTGCTCGTGGTGACCGGCCCCCACCCGCCGCCGCCGGACGCGTCGATGAAGCCGCCGAACAACCCCAGCGGGCTGAGGAACTTCGCCGAGTGCGGGGTCTCCCCGTGCCGCAGCACCGGAGGATTGCGAAGCGAGAAGCGCAGCAGCACATAGGCACCGATCACCACCAGGATCCCCGCCATCAGCGGCGCGGCGTGCTCGGTGGACAGCGACGACAGCACCGTCGCGCCCGCGAACGCGCCGATCGCACCGGGCGCGCCCAGCTTCAACACGATCGACCAGTCGATGTTCTTGAACCGCCAGTGCGACAACCCCGATGCCAGGGTGGTGCCGACCTCTGCCAGGTGGACGGCCGCGCTGGCCTGGGCCGCGCCGACACTGCTTAGGACCAGCAGCGTGGTGGCGGTGACGCCGAACGCCATCCCCAACGCACCGTCGACCAGCTGCGCCCCGACACCGACAAGCGTGAAGATCAGCAGCGAACGCATACGTTCTGCTTTCGAATAAGGGTGGTCACCGCGTGGCGGCCGACCGGACGGACAGTGGGCGCGAAATCAGATGCGCGCGCGACACCACTCGTCGAAGGCGATGACCCGTCGCGACGGCCAGAACGGCTCGAGCGCACAGAGGGCCGACGGTGCGGTGCGGAACCGGCGTTCGGCCACCCGTCTCCCCTTACCTAGTCACGACGTGTCACGCCACCTTACCGAACGGATCTACAAAGTCAGCAATCGGTAGAGCCCGATCATTCCCACGACCAAGATGAACGCGCGCAGTGCGTTCGGTGAGAGCCGTCGCCCGTAGTGCGCGCCGAGGAACCCGCCGACCAGCGAACCCACCGCGATCAGCCCCGCGGCCGGCCAACTGATGCGGTCGAACGCGACTGCCATGTAGGCCACCGCCGCGACGACGTTGACGATCAGCGACAGCAGGTTCTTCGCCGCGTTCATGCGCTGCATGTCCTCGGGAAGCAGCGCGCCCATGGCGGCGATCAGCATGATGCCCTGCGCCGCCGTGAAATAGCCGCCGTAGACGCCGACCGCGAACGTTGCGGCCACCAAGGCCGCCATCCGACCCGCCGAGACATGGTCGGCCGACCGACCGGCTGCTTCGGCCCGTTTCCGCGCGTACTCCTGGATCCGAGGTCCGACGACCACCAGCGCCAACGCGGCGACCAGCAGCACCGGCACCACCTGTTCGAACACCTTCTCCGGAAGGTGCAGCAGCAGCCACGCGCCCAGCGCCGCGCCGACGAACGACGCGGGGATCTGCCACTTGAGCCGGTCCCACTGGCCGCGCAGTTCGCGGCGGTATCCCCAGGTGCCGGACACCCCGCCCGCCACCAGGCCGATGGCGTTGGACATCGTCGAGGTGACCGGCGGATAGCCGAGCGCGACCAGCGTGGGGAAGGTGATGAGGGTGCCCGATCCGACGAGGGTGTTGACGGCGCCCGCCCCGAGGCCGGCCAACGCGATCAGGATCATGTCGACGACGGGCACCGGGTCAACGCTAGTCGTGGGTTCTCGCGGTCCGGATATTGCATCCATGGCTGCGGAGGCCCTGCGGTCGTGACCCCGGTCGCATATCCAGCGTGTCGAAGAGCGCCGAAACCGCAATCAACGTCGCTTGGCGCCGCGCCTCTCCCGCACCCGCACGTTGATGCGGATCGGGCTGCCCTCGAAGCCGAACGTCTCGCGCAGCCGTCGCTCCAGGAACCGCCGGTAACCCGCCTCGAGGAAGCCGGAGGTGAACAGCACGAAGGTCGGCGGGCGCGCCGTCGCCTGGGTGGCGAACAGGATCCGCGGCTGCTTGCCGCCCCGCACGGGCGGCGGGTGCGCCGCGACGACCTCCTTGAGGAAGGTGTTGAGCCGGCCGGTCGACACGCGGGTGTCCCACGACTCGAGCGACTTCTCCAGCGCAGGCACCAACTTCTGCACCGCGCGTCCGGTCTTGGCCGAGATGTTCACCCGCGGGGCCCACTGCACCTGCACCAGTTCGCGGTCGATCTCGCGGTCCAGCAGGTAGCGGCGATCCTCGTCGATCAGATCCCATTTGTTGAACGCCAGCACGAGGGCCCGGCCCGCCTCGATCACCATCGACAGCACCCGTTGGTCCTGCTCGGTCAGCGGCTGCGACGCATCGATCAACACGATCGCGACCTCGGCGGCGTCGATGGCGCCGTGCGTGCGGACCGACGCGTAGAACTCGTGACCGCTGGCCTGTCCGACCTTGCGTCGCAAGCCTGCCGTGTCGACGAATCGCCAGAGCTTGCCGTCCATCTCGATCAGCGAGTCGACCGGGTCCACCGTCGTCCCCGCGACGTCGTGGACCACCGACCGCTCGTCCCCGGACAATCGGTTCAACAACGAACTCTTGCCGACGTTCGGCTTGCCCACCAAGGCGACCCGTCGCGGTCCTCCCCCGCCGGAGGCCAGCTCCGATACCGCGGGCAGCGACTCCATCAACCTGTCCAGCAGGTCTGCCACACCGCGGCCGTGCATGGCGCTGATCGGATGGGGCTCTCCCAACCCCAGCGACCACAATTCGGACGCGTCGGCCTCCAACCGTTCGGAGTCAACCTTGTTGGCCGCCAAGAAGACCGGCTTACCCGAGCGCTGCAGCAGCCGCGCGGCCGCCTCGTCGGCGGTCGTGGCGCCGACCACGGCGTCGACGACGAAGATGATCGCGTCCGCGGTGCGCATCGCGACACTCGCCTGCTCGGCGACCAACTGCTGCAACCCTTTCGCGTCGGGCTCCCAGCCGCCGGTGTCCTGCAGCACGAAGCGCCGACCCGACCAAAGGGCGTCATAGGACACCCGGTCGCGCGTCACGCCGGGCACATCCTGCACGACAGCCTCGCGACGGCCGAGGATGCGGTTGACCAACGTCGACTTGCCAACGTTGGGCCGCCCGACCACCGCGACCACCGGCGGTGGTGCGGCCGCCTCCTCGATGGCCTCGGAGACCTCTTCGGCGCCGAGCTCCCAGTCGCTTTCGTCGACCCAGGTGCCGTCGTCACTCACTGCTGCGCTCCCTCACGCTCGTGCACGAGGCGCAGCAGATGCGCGATCACGTCCCTCTGCGCCATCTCGCTGGTGTCGACCACCACCGCGTCGTCGGCGGGCCGCAACGGCGACACCAGCCGCGTCGTGTCCAGATGGTCACGGCGCTTGACGTCGGCGAGCACCGCCTCGTAGTCGTCACGTAGGCCGGCGGCCATGTTCTGCTCGTTGCGCCGTCGCGCGCGCACCTCGGCCGAAGCGGTCAGGAAGATCTTGACGTCGGCATCGGGAAGCACCACCGTGCCGATGTCGCGGCCTTCCACCACGACGCTGCCCTGCCCCGATGCCAGCGACCGCTGGACGTCAACCAACCGGGTACGCACCGCGGCCACGGCCGAGACCGCGGACACCGCCTTGGTCACCGCGTCGCCGCGGATCTCGACCGAGACGTCTTCACCGCCCAAGTACGAGCGGTCCTCGTCCGGGTCGTACCCGACACTCAACTCCGCCCGGTTCGCCACCTCGGCGACGGCGTCGGCATCGGCGAGGTCGACACCGGCACGCAGCACCGCCAGCGTGGCGATCCGGTACATGGCGCCGGTGTCCAAGTAGCGCGCGTGCAGCTCGCGGGCCAAACCCCTTGACACCGTGGACTTTCCGGTACCCGCCGGTCCGTCCACCGCGATCACCATCGCACTCACAGCCCCACCGCCCGGTACAGCTCGCCCAGCTCCTTCTGCGTCAGCACCCGGATGCTGCCCGGCCGTTGGTCGCCCAGCGAGACCGTTCCGATGTCGGTGCGCACGAGCTCCTTTACCGGGAACCCCGCCGCGGCCAGCATCCGGCGCACGATCCGCTTGCGGCCCTCGTGCAGCGTCACCTTCACCAAGGTCTTTCCGGGCACCTTGTCCACCACCGCGAAATCGTCTACGCGCGCGGGGCCGTCGTCCAGCTCGATGCCGTCGCGCAGCTTGCGGCCGAATCCGCGCGGCACCGTGCCCTCCACCGTCGCCAGGTAGGTTTTGGGCACCTCGAACGACGGATGCATCAGCCGATGGGCGAGCTCCCCGTCGTTGGTCAGCAGCATCAGACCCTCGGTGTCGGCGTCGAGCCGACCGACGTGAAACAGCTTCTTGTTCCCCCGCACCCGGTGTTCCACGAGATCCCCGACGCACGGCCGGCCGCGGTCATCGGACATCGTCGAGTGCATGCCCTTGGGCTTGTTGATGGCGAGGTGCACCAACGTGTCGTCCAGCGTGACGCGCGCGCCGTCGACCCGGATGACCGACACGCTCGGGTCCACGCGGGTGCCCAACTCGGTCACCACCCGGTCGTCGACCTCGACGCGCCCGTCGCGGATCATCCTCTCGGCGACCCGGCGCGACGCTATCCCGGCCTGCGACAACACTTTCTGCAGCCGCACACCTTCCGGATCAGCCATTCGAATCGGTGTCCACGTCGAACGCCGTCGGCTGCGCGGGCGCCGGGGCGGCGCTGAGCTTGATGAAACGTGGTTCCTCGTCGAGGCTTTCGCTGAGATCGTCGATGACATCGACGTCGGGCAGCAGCGGCGCGATGTCGGGCAGATCGGCCAAAGACGTCAGCCCCAGCCGCTCCAGGAACAGCTCGGTGGTCGCGAACGTCACCGCGCCGGAATCCGGATCGGTGCCGGCCTCGGTGATCAGGCCGCGGGCCACCAGCGTGCGGATGACGGCGTCGACGTTGACGCCGCGCACCGCGCTCACCCGGGCGCGCGTGACCGGCTGCCGGTAGGCCACCACGGCAAGCGTTTCGAGCGCCGCGCGGGTCAACTTCGAACGCGCCCCGTCGAGCAACAGCCGCTCCACGTACGGCGCGTACCGCGCGCGGGTGTACATCCGCCAGCCGCCCCCGGCCTCCCGCAGGTCGATGCCGCTGTCGCGGGCCGCGTACTCCTGCGCCATCGTGGTCAGCTTGGCCGCCACCCGGTAGGGCGGTTGCTCGATGGCCACCGCGAGCTGCTCGACGGGCGCAGGGGTGTCGACGACCAGGAGCAGGGCCTCGAGCGCAGCTCCGAGTTCGCCGTCCTCCAACTCGGGGGGTTCGGCGACGTCGATGCCGAGCCCGATGTCGGCCGGGTTCTCTTCGTGGGTCTCGTCATCCATATTGGTCTTCTTCCACCGCCAGGTGCTCGTGCGTCGGGCGTTCGCCGGTCCATGAAATCTGCAGCACCCCAAGCGGTTCGGGTTGCTCGAAGGCTACTGCCCGCGCGCGGTATAGCTCGAGCAGCGCCAGGAACCGCCCCACGATCTCGATCGGCGCCTGGCAGTCGGCCACCAGGTCGCGGAACGACGCCCACTGCCCGATCCCGCGGGTCTGCAGCAGCGCCATCAGGTTACCGACCTGCTCGGGCACCGACACCGCCACCTGGTGCAGATGGTCGGTGCCCACCGTCGGCACCGGTCGCGGCGTGAACGCGGCCGCCGCGATGTGCGCGAACGCCTCGGCGTCGACGCCGATCATCACCTCGGGCAGCAGGTCGGAATACCGCTCCTCCAACGCCACCGACCGCGGGTAGCTGCGCAGCGCCGCGGCCTCCAGTTCGGCGAACATCTCGGCGACGTGTTTGAACGCCCGGTACTGCAGCAGCCGGGCGAACAACAGGTCGCGGACCTCGAGCAGCGCCAGGTCCTCCTCGTCGTGCACCTCGCCGGCGGGTAGCAGCCGTGCCGCCTTCAGATCGAGCAGCGTGGCCGCGATGACGAGAAACGCCGTCGTCTCGTCGAGCTCCAGTTGCGAGCCGATCGCCTTCGTGTAGGCGATGAAGTCGTCGGTGACCTGGTGCAGCGCAACCTCGGTGACGTCGAGGCGGTGCGCGAAGATCAGCTGCAGCAGCAGGTCGAAGGGGCCCTCGAAATTGCTCAGTCGGACTTGGAAACCTGCGTGCTGCGATTCCTCCGGCGTCGTCTCGGTCACGCGTCGAACCGGTTGATGACCTCGCGAGCCAGCGACCGGTAGGCTTGCGCACCACCGGATTTCGGAGCCCACGTGGTGATCGGTTCGCCGGCGACGCTGGTCTCGGGGAAGCGCACCGTGCGGGTGATGACGGTGTCGAACACCAGGTCGCCGAACCGCTCGACGACGCGGGCCATCACCTCTCGGGAGTTCACCGTGCGCGGGTCGTAGCGGGTGATCAGGATGCCGCTGATCGACAGCTTCGGGTTCAGCCGGTCGTGCACCTTGTCGACGGTGTCGGTGAGCAGCGCCAGCCCGCGCAGCGAGAAGAACTCGCACTCGGTCGGGATGATCACCCCGTCGCTGCACGCCAGGCCGTTGACGGTCAGCAGGCCCAGCGACGGCTGGCAGTCGATCAGCACGTAGTCGTAGCGGTCCAGCACCGGGTACAGCGCCCGCGCCAGAGACTGCTCGCGGCCGACCTCGTTGACCAGTTGGATCTCCGCGGCCGACAGGTCGATGTTGCTCGGCACCAGATCGAGGTTCTTGACCCGCGTGTGGATCAGCACGTCGTCGATCGACACCCTTGGCTCGACCAGCAGGTTGTGCACCGTCTGCTCGAGTTCGTAGTGCGGCACACCCAGACCCGCCGACAGCGCGCCCTGCGGATCGAGATCCACCAACAGCACCCGGCGGCCGTACTCGGCCAGGCTGGCGCCGAGGTTGATCGTCGACGTGGTCTTGCCCACCCCGCCCTTCTGGTTGCACATCGCGATGACCTTGGCGGGCCCGTGCGTGGTTCTGGGCTGGGGTTCGGGAATGTTCCGCGGCGGACGGCCCGTCAGGCCCAGCTCCGCCCCGCCGGCGCCGTCGGCCATCCCCTTGCTTGCGCCCGCGTCGCCCCCGGGGTCGGTCATGCCCGACCGTCGCTGGTCAGGCAAGTCGAAGGCATGGCGGGCATCCGGGCAAGTTTAACGGGACACCCCTGCCAGGTCTGCCAGACCCGCGGGCAACTTTGCGCCGATCAGCTGGCATATGGTGACGCCATGGGATTGAGGCAACGGATACCGCTGCTGCGGTGGTCGTTCCTTCGGTTGGCGGTCGGCGCCCGCAACATCTCCACCACCGGCCAGATCGGCGACGGTCGTGAGGCGGCCGCCGCGGACTACGTGGAGGCCAACGCGCGCCGCGGCGACGTCGACGACGTCATCGCCACCATCGACCGGTTCGCCTACGACGAGTCGTTCCTGATCAACGTCGGCGACGAGAAGGGCGCCATCCTCGACGCGGCGGTCGAGCGCGCGAATCCACGGCTGGTGCTCGAACTCGGCACCTACTGCGGCTACGGGGCGCTGCGGCTGGCCAGGGCGGCGCCCGCGGCGCGGGTCTACTCGGTGGAGTTGGCGCAGGCCAACGCCGAGATCGCCCGGCGCATCTGGGCGCACGCCGGGGTCCAGGACCGGGTCACCTGCGTGGTCGGCACCCTCGGCGACGGTGGACGCACGCTCGACGCGCTGGCCGGCGCGCACGGCTTCGCGCCGGGAGCGCTCGACGTGCTGTTCCTCGACCACGACAAGAACGCCTACCTGTCCGACCTGCAGAGCATTCTCGAGCGCGGTTGGCTGCACCGCGGATCCATCGTCGTCGCGGACAACGTCAAGATTCCCGGCGCCCCGAAGTACCGCCAGTACATGCGCCAGCAGCAGGGCAGGTCGTTCGACACCGTCGAGCACAAGACCCACGCTGAATACCAGACGCTGCTGGGTGACCTGGTGCTCGAGTCCGAATACTTGGGCTAACGCAGTTCCTGCGCGATGCGTCGGGCCATTCGCCCGGCCTGCTTCCCGATATATCCGATGAGCGACGGGCGGGTCTCGAACCCGAGGAAGCGCAGACCCGGGGCGGCGGCACGAACGCCCTGCGCTGCGGGCTTGCCGGCGTCATCCAGGACGCCGAGGTGACCGACCAGCGTCTCCAGGCCACGCTGATAGCCGGTTGCCAGCACGATCGCGTGCGGGTCCAGCCGCGAGGGCGCCTGTTCGAGACGCTTGACCCTCGCTAACGGGCCGTCGACCGGAATCGGCAACCCGAACTCACCGAGGTAGCCGAGGCCAGAGCGGCGTGCGCGCTTGCTCACTGCCTCGGCGAGCCGGACCGGCGCCCGAAACAACGGTCGCGAGAGCACATCACCCGGCAGACCACCGGGAAGCGAACGCAACATGATGTTCGGGGGCGCGGGTCCGCCGTACCGTATCGTTCAGCGCGTCCGCGTACGGGTGCCAAGCAAATTCGGTACGGCTTGCTGAACGACATCGCCTGGCCGCATCACCGATCGCTGTGAAGACTGTCCGGCCCTGTTGGCCTTTGTGTAATCAAGATCACAACGTGTGACCAGCAGCTATTTGGCGGGAGGATATTGACGCTGGTGCTGACATAGCTACTGAGTTGGGCTACCGTGATGCGGTGCCCCGGACAGATGAGAATGGACGGCAACTCGGTGCGTTGCTCACCTACCTCCTCGACGGCCGTGTGACGAATCAACAGATTTACCAGGCACTCGGAACCTCCAGCAGCTGCTACTACCGCCGGATCAAGCAGGACGACTTCCCCAACGCCGACGAGCTCTACAAGATCGCGGAACGGTTCGGGCTCAGCTTCACCGATCTCCAGGTCCGGCTCGGGTTCGTGACCCGGGAAGATCTCATGGGCTACATCGATTCGGCGGGCGTCGTCGTCGCCGACGTGCCGGGCGCGCAGACCGACATCGCGTCCTGACGTCCGCGACCGCCGCGACGCTAGCGGGCCCGCGGATGGGCGCCGGCCCACACCTCGCGCAGCGCGTTGACGGTCACCATCGTGTAGATCTGCGTCGTGGTGACCGAGGCGTGGCCGAGCAGTTCCTGCACGACGCGGACGTCGGCCCCGCCGTCGAGAAGATGCGTCGCGAAGGAGTGGCGCAGCACGTGCGGCGACACCGCTGCGGTGATCCCCGCGCGCTCCGCGGCGTCCTGCAGCACCTGCCACGCGCTCTGCCGCGACAGCCGGCCGCCGCGGGAGTTGAGGAAGATCGCCGCCGTCCCCTTGCCGCGGCGAGCCAGATCAGGCCTGCCCCGGACGAGGTAGGCATCCAGCGCCGTGACCGCGGGTCTACCTACCGGCACCAGCCGGTGCTTGCCGCCCTTGCCGCGCAGCAGAACCGACCGCGCGTGGGTGTCGACGTCATCGATGTCTAGGCCGACGGCCTCGGAGATGCGGGCACCGGTGGAATACAGCAGTTCGAGCAGCGCGCGATTGCGCAGGGTCAGCGCGCTGTCGGCCTCGCTGTCTCCGCCCGCCGCCTCCAGCAATGCCAGCACCTCGTCGATGGTCAGGCTCTTGGGCAGCCGCCTGCCGGGCGTGGGCGGCTTGACCGCGGAGGCCACGTTGACCTCGGTGAGACCCTCGGCGGCGGCGAACCGGTGCAGCCCCCGAACGGCGATCAACGCACGCGCCGCCGAAACCGCCGACAGCGGCGCGGTTCCCGCTTCGGCATCACCGCGGCGCAGCGCGACCAGAAACTCGCTGACGTCGGCCTCGGCCACCTTGGTGAGGTCGTCGATGTCCCGGGCCGCCAGATGCTCGGTGTAGCGGCGCAGATCGCGGCGGTAGGAGCTCAGCGTGTTGGCGGCGACACCGCGCTCGATCGTCAGGTGGTCGAGGTAGCCCTGCACCTGGTCGTCAAGTGCGCGTCTGAATGTCGTCACGGGTGACCCCTGCGGCGGCCTAATGCCGTGGGCCGGTCGCTCCACGGCGCGTCGACCGGCCGTAGCGCCGTTGCGTCACCCATCGCGCGGGCGGCCAGAATGCCGCCTGCGGCAAGCGAATTGACGATCTCGCCGGACAACACCATGCGAACCGCCTCGTCGAGCGGAAACCACTCGACGATCAGGTCGGCTTCCTCGTCGTGGGCTTCGGGCCGCCCCACCTCGGTCAATCCGGTCGCCAGGTAGATCCGCACGCTTTCGTCGCTGAAGCCGGGCGCGGAGTCCAGGTCGACGAGCACCCGCCACTCGGTCGCCGTCAGCCCGGCCTCTTCCTCGAGTTCGCGTGCCGCGGTGATGTGCGGCGGCTCCCCGCCGAGGTCGAGCAATCCGGCAGGGAATTCCCACAGTCGCCGGCCGAACGGGTGCCGGTACTGGTAGACGAGAGCGATGTTGCGGTGGTCGTCCATAGCGAGCACGGCCACCGCGCCGTAATGCTCGACGACTTCGCGCCGCGCGACATTGCCGCCCGGCATGCGCACGTCGTCAGCGCGCAGCGCGAAGATCTTGCCGACGTAGAGCGTTTCCGATGAGACCGTCTCGAACTCGTGTTCAGCCACGGGTGGCGGGCTCTTGCAGCAGTTGCCCGACCTCGTCGGGATGCTCGGCGCCGTTGGACCGCTGCTCGGGGATCTCGACCGGCAACCGCTCCTCGGCCTTGTACGTCAGCGCCGCGCCGACGAACGCGACGAACAGCGGATGCGGCCGGGTGGGCCTGCTCTTGAGTTCGGGGTGCGCCTGCGTGCCGACGATGAAGGGGTGCGCGCCTGAGGAGTATTCGACGAACTCGACGAGGTGGCCGTCCGGCGAGGTGCCGGAGAACCTCAGGCCACTCTCGGCGATGCGATCGCGGTAGAGGTTGTTCACCTCGTAGCGGTGCCGGTGCCGCTCGGACACCTCCGTCGCGCCGTAGGCCCGCGCGACGATCGAATCCTCTTCCAGCACAGCCGGATAGGCGCCGAGTCGCATGGTGCCGCCCAGGTCCGCCTCGCCGGCGACGGCGTCGCGCTGGTCGGCCATCGTCGAGATCACCGGGTCGGGCGTCTGGGGATCGAACTCCGCGGAGTTGGCCTGCGTCAGGCCGACCGACCGAGCCGCCTCGATGACGATGCACTGCAGGCCCAGGCACAGCCCGAGCACCGGCAGGCCCCGCTTGCGGGCGTAGTGGATGGCGCCGATCTTGCCCTCGATGCCGCGGATGCCGAAGCCGCCGGGAATCAGCACGCCGTGCACATCGGCGAGCGCGGCGGCGGCACTGGCGTCGGTTTCGCAGTCGTCGGAGGCCACCCAGCGCATCTCGACCTTCGCGCGGTGCTTGAACCCACCCGCGCGCAGCGCCTCGGCCACCGACAGGTAGGCATCGGACAGGTCGATGTACTTGCCCACCAACGCGATTCGGACCGTCTCGTGCGGTTCGTGCACCCGCTGGAGCAGGTCGTTCCACTGCGTCCAGTCGACGTCGCGGAACGGCAGGTTCAGCCGGCGGACCACGTAGGCGTCGAGTTCCTCGCGGTGCAGCACCTTGGGGATGTCGTAGATCGACGGCGCGTCCGGGGTGGAGATGACGCCGTCGACGTCGACGTCACACATCAACGCGATCTTGTTCTTCAGCGGTTCGGGCACATCACGGTCGCAGCGCAGGATCAACGCGTCTGGAGTGATGCCGATGCTGCGCAGCGCCGCCACCGAGTGCTGCGTCGGCTTGGTCTTCAACTCGCCCGACGGCGCCATGTAGGGCACCAGCGAGCAGTGCAGGAAGAAGCAGTTCTCGCGGCCAACCTCGTGGCGCACCTGCCGCGCCGCCTCCAGGAACGGCAGCGACTCGATGTCGCCGACCGTGCCGCCGATCTCGGTGATCACGATGTCGGGCCGTCGACCGGCCTCATCGGCGGCGGCCATCGCCAGGATGCGACTCTTGATCTCGTCGGTGATGTGTGGAATGACCTGCACCGTGTCGCCGAGGTACTCGCCGCGGCGTTCCTTGGCGATCACCGACGAATAGACCTGCCCCGTCGTGACATTCGCCGATCCGGACAGGTTGCGGTCGAGAAAGCGCTCGTAGTGGCCGACGTCGAGATCGGTTTCGGCGCCGTCCTCGGTGACGAACACCTCGCCGTGCTGGAACGGGTTCATGGTGCCCGGGTCGACGTTGAGGTACGGGTCCAGCTTCTGCATCGTCACCTGCAGGCCCCGCGCGGTCAGCAACTGTCCGAGGCTCGATGCAGTGAGGCCCTTGCCGAGTGAGGAAACCACGCCGCCCGTGACGAAGAGGTGCTTGGTGGCCGTTTGCGGGTGCTTGCGTAACGCTGGCAAGAACAACCTCCGTGACGACGGGCAGGGCTTACTTTTCTAGGCCGATTCCTAGCTCGGGGCCTGCCGACCCACGGAACCCCACCCTAACACCGACGCCGACAAGGCGTCGCTGACGCGCCGTGCGTACGCGGGGAGCGCGACCGCATCGCGGCCCTATTGCGGGACCGTCACCGATGTCGCGCCCTGCCCGATGCCGTACTGCCCGGGCCGGCCGCCGTTGATCAGGTCACTGAGTGCCAGTGCCGCGGTGATGCGACCGGACTCGCTGTCGACGTCGTCCACGGTGCTCACCGCCGACGACAGCGCGGCATCCGATCGGGTCACTGCGACGGCCGCGGTGCCCGAAGCGGAGCCGTCACGGCCGGCCAGGACCGTCCCGGAGCCGTGCGGGGCCAGGCCGGCGGCCAACCGCGCGACCGTCGAACCACGGTTGCCGGCGTCGTCGCCGAGCGCCCCGCCCGTCACGATCATCGCCGTGTTCGCCGCGCCCACGCGCTGGTCGCCGTAGGTGATGAAGCCCGTGTCGCGCAGCGTGGCCAGCACGGTCTCCCGCTGGGCGTCGTCGACGGCCTGCACCTTGGGATCCCTGTCGATCAGCAGCGCGATACCCAACAGGTCACCGGCTTGCGAACCCTGATCCACCGACGTCGTGCTCAACTGCTTGCCCGCGGGCACGATCGGCGAGTTCACCACCGACAGCAACTTCTCGGCGGCGTTGGCGTCGACGAACTGCTGCGTCAACTCCACCGACCCCGTCACGGTCCCACCGGCCTGACCGATCAATCGGGTCAGTGCCTCGACGTCATCGTCGGCGGCGTCGGGGGTGCGGAACAGCACCACGGACTTGTCGAGAAGCGCGTCACGCAGGATGCGGGGCGACATCAGCGCATCGAATTCGCCTGCTGCGCTCAGCTTCTCGGTGAGCGCGTTCTTGTCGTCGGTGAGCGTGTTGATCTGGTTCTGCAGTTCGTGCTTGTCGTCGCGTAGCCCGGACAGCACGGTGTTGGAGAGCAGCCCCGACCCCAGCGCGACGCCGACGGCCAGGGCCAGAAACACCGCGGCGAGCGAGATCGCATGTGTGCGTAGCGAAATCATGAGTTGATCCCTCGGTGGTCCTAGGTGACCCAGCCCTGGATCCACAGCGAGAAGCGGTTCCAGTAGTCGATGACCCAGTCGAGCAGCGCCGCGTCGACCCGGGCCACCCACAGCGCGACGATCACTGCCACCAGCATCGCCAGCACCAACAGCGCGATCGCGCCGCCCGAGACGCGGCTGCGGTACAACGTGGCAACGGCTTTCGCGTCGACGAGCTTCTCGCCGACCTTCAGCCTGGTCAGAAAGGTCGACGGGTTGCTCTGCTGGCGGGACCGGTCGAAGAACTCCTCGATGCTGGCGGTGTGACCGGCGGTCACGATGAGCGACGCGCCGTGGTGGTCGCACAGCAGCAGCGCCAGGTCGGCGGCCGACCCGGCGGCGGGGAACGTCATCGCCCCGACACCCAGATCCTGGATGCGCTCCAGCCCCGCGGCGTGTCCGTCGGCGTCGGCGGGCAGCACCACCTGAGCACCGCAGCGCAGCACGTCGGCACTGATCTTGTCCGGGTCGCCGACGATGAGTTGCGGGCGGTAACCCGCCTTGCGGAGCACGTCGGCGCCGGTTCCCACGCCCACCAGCACCGGCTGGTACTCCTTGATGAACGGCTTGAGCGCCTTGAGGTCGGTGAAGGCGTCGGCGTCCTCGGCGACGATCACGACATGGCGCCGGTTGACGTCGACGTCGATGTCCGGGATGCCGATGCCGTCGATGAGCAGTGGGCTCTCACTGCGGATGAACTCGATGGTGTTGCCCGCAAACGCCTCCAGGTGCGCCACCAGACCGCTCTTGGCCTCGTGCATCAGCTCGTGGATCTCGTGGTCGGTGCGCTCGACTCCGAGGATCAGGCGTCGGTCGCCGGAGTAGACGCCGCCTTCGTGCAGCCGTACCCGGGCGCCGTCCTTGACCTTTTTGAACACCTCGGACCCGGTGTCGTCGATCAATGTGATGCCGTTGGCGACCAGGACCTCGGGACCGAGGTTGGGGTAGCGCCCCGAGATCGACGGCGACGCGTTGACGACGGCGGTGACGCCGGCTTCGACGAGTGCGTCGGCGGTGATCCGGTCGAGATCCAGCACGTCGATCACGACGATGTCTCCCGGGGTGATGCGTCGCAACAGTCGATCGATGTCGCGGTCCACACGGGCCGTGCCGGTGACGCCCGGCCGTGAGCTGGCATTGCGGGAGAGCAGCGCTGACATCTTCATGCGCCGATTTTGTCGAGATCGCGTGGTGATCCGTCGGAGGCGCGCCGTAACAGCAGCCTCATAAGTACCTTTCGTCACATCCGCACCAGGCAGCGCCGGGCCACGGAATTTGCGCCGCAGCAAATTGGAGGTGGGGTAGTCGACTACCCCACCCGGCACTTTTACGAGGCGGTACGAATCGGGCATCGGTTCATGCGACCTGCAGCCTTGACCAGCCTCCGAGGAGATTTCGAAATGGCCCACTCCGCAAATCGGTCAGCAGAGCAAAAGCGATTCGTCGCGTCGGCGATGACTGTCGGCGCGCTCGCGGCCGCGGGCGCCGCACTGATATGGGTGCCGCCCGGAGACACAACTCCCCCGCGCGCGATCACCACGCCGGTCGCCCTGGTCGACCACGCCGTGCCGCTTCCGGCCGATTCGCCGTTCCGTGTGTGCACCTCTCCCACCGTCGGCTGCGGCGTCCCGGGGACCGCGAGTGTGAGCCGACAGTCGAGTCCGCTCGCCACCACGTTCGTCGGCGGCGGCTTCGACCTGATCGCCACCCGTCTGCTCGGGGCGCCGGCACAGATCCTGGCCAATCCGCTGAACGCCGTCGGGCCGGGCGGGTGGCTGATCGGCGACGCCGTCACCGCCGGTGCGCACGGCGGGCTGCTGATCGGCAACGGCGAAGACGGCGTCACCCCCGGACAGCACGGCGGATACGGCGGCCTGCTCATCGGCGACGGCGGCGACGGCGCCGACGGTGGGCTCGGCCAGGACGGCTGACGGGGCGGCTCGGGCGGGTTGATCCGCGGCGACGGCGGTGACGGTGGCGACGGCGGCGACGCCGACCCGCTGATCGGCACTGCCGGGGACGGCGGAAGCGGCGGCAACGCGGTCAACGGCACCGGCGGAAACGGAGGCGACGGCGGCGACGCGGGCCGCATCTACCTCGACGGCGAGCGGCGGATCGACGCTTCGATCGCCGTGCCGGCGGTCGGCGGTGACGGCGGCGCCGGTGGCAGCTCGTCGATGGGCGACGCCGGCCACGGCGGGGACGGCGGCACGGCCGCCACCACCGTCGGCAACGCCACCGCGGGCAGTGGCGGCGACGGCGGAAGCACGCAGGTCGGCGCCGGGGGCGACGGCGGGCACGCCGGCGAGCAGGCGGCCACCACCGGCACCGGTGCACTCGCGACCGGCGGCAGTGGCGGCGACGGCGGCAACAGCGTGTTCGGTGACGGCGGTGACGGCGGCGACGGCAGTCACGCGGTGACCAGCTTCGCCGGCGACGCAGTGGGCGGCAACGGCGGCAACGGCGGCGACGCGACGTTCGGTGACGGCGGCGACGGCGGGGACGCCGCATCGGAGACCGGCGACTTCACCACCGGCGTGTTCGCGGACGGGAACGCGACCGGCGGCAGCGGTGGCGATGGCGGCGACAGTGGCAACGTCGGTGGCGAGGGCGGTGCCGGCGGCAACGGCGGTCGGGCCGGCGCCGGTGGCTTCCTCGGCGGCTCAGGGGTGGTCGATCCGGTGTCGACCGGGGGCGACGGCGGCGACGGCGGCGACGGTGGTCCTATCGGAACCGGGGGCGACGGCGGCGACGGCGGCGATGCGCTCAACGGCATCACCGGCGACGGCCCGTCGTTCGGCGGGGACGGCGGCAGCGGCGGTGCCCCCGGCGGCCTGGGTGGTGCGGGTGGCACCGCCAGCGGCGGCGGCAACAACACCGATGGTCAGGCGGGCAGCGACGGCTGAGCCCGAAGGCGTCAGTCGTCCTGGTCGCGCAGGGTGCGGGCCGACTCCAACAGTTCCCGAGCGTGCGCCCGGCCGCTGTCGGACTCCCCCAGCCCGGCCAGCATCCGCGCCAGTTCGGCCACCCGCTCGTCGCCGTCGAGGCGGCGCACGCCGCTCGCCTTGCTTCTGCCCCCGCTGGCGACCGCCAGATGGACGTCGGCGTAGGCGGCCACCTGCGGCAGATGCGTGACGACGATGACCTGATGGGTGCGGGCCAGTCGGGCCAGGCGCCGCCCGATCTGCACCGCGGCGCGCCCGCCCACGCCGGCATCGACCTCGTCGAACACCATCGTCGTACCTTCGGCCGAAGCCGACAGCACCACTTCGAGGGCCAGCATGACCCGCGACAACTCGCCCCCGGACGCGCTTTTGGTCAGTGGCAGCACATCGGTCCCGTGATGCGCGGCGAAGCCGAACTCGACGTTGTCGACGCCGTCGTGGCCGGCATGCACGACATCACCGGAGGCCAGCCTGACCGGCGCGGAATCGTCGGCCCTCGCGAACAGCGGGCTGACCGTCACCGTGAACCCTGCATCGGCCATCGCCAGTCCCGCCAGTTCGGCGGTGACCGCCTTGGCCAAGCCCTTGGCCGCCTTGGTCCTGGCTTTGGTCAGGTCGGCGGCCGCCGCGACGACCTTGGCCTCCAGTTCGTGGACGCGCCGGTCCAATTCGGCGAGTGTCTCTTCCGACACGTCGAGTTGCGCCAGGCGGTCCCGCGATACACGCGCCCACTCGAGAACACCGTCGATATCGGGCGCGTACTTACGGGTCAGTGCGCGCAACTCGGCCTGGCGGGCCAGCTTGGCCTCCAAAGCGCTCGCGTCACTGGGCAATCCGGACAGATAGGTGCCGAGGTCGCCGCTGACGTTGTTGATCACGGCGACCGCTTCGGCGAGCTGTTCGGCCAGCGTCGTCAACGCGGTGTCATCCGCGGACTCGAGCGCGGACTTGGCCTGCGCCACCGCGTGAGCGGCCGAGAGTGCGTCGGACGAGGGATCGTCGGGGCCCGCGAGGGCGGCGCGGGCGAGCTGCGCCGCTTCCCGCAGTGCGTCGAGTTCGGACAGCCGCCGGATGTCGGCGACGAGCGCGTCGTCCTCACCGGGTTGTGGTGCTACGGCGTCGATCTCGTTGAGCCCGAACTTGAGCAGGTCAGCTTCCTGGGCCAGCTCCCGCGCCCGCTGCTTGCGGTCGAGCAGGTCGCGGCGCGCCGCGAGCCAGTCGTCGCGCACGGTCCGGTACCGCTTCAGCTGTGTCTCGACATCGGCGAACCGGTCCAGTGCCGCGCGCTGCTCGTCCGGGCGCATCAGCCGCAGCTGATCGTTCTGCCCGTGCAGTGTGAGAAGTTCGGCGGTGAAGCCGCTCAACGACTTCGCGGGAACGCTGCGCCCGCCGAGGTACGCCCGCGACGGGCCCTCCCGGCTCACGGAGCGGGCAGCGATCACGCTGCCGTCATCGTCGCGGTCGGCGCCCGACGAGTCGAGGATCTCGTCGACGACCGACCCGTCGACGAGTTCGGTTGTGGTAAAACGACCTTCGACCACCGCACGGTCGGCGCCGGAGCGCACCCGGCTCGCGTCGGCGCGTGCACCGCCGAGCAGGTGCAGGCCGGTGACCACCATCGTCTTACCGGTGCCGGTCTCGCCGGTCAGCACCGTGAACCCGCGGTCGAATTCGGCGGTCGCGGTGCTGATGGCCCCCAGGGACTCGATGCGGATCTCGGATAGCACTACTGTCCGCGCCACCCCGTGACCGGCAACCGGAACTTGCGCACCAGGCGGTCGGTGAACGGCGCGCTGTCGAGGCGGATCCACTTCACCGGCGTTCCGCAGCGCGTCACCTCCAGTCGGCCGCCCGCGGGCACGGTCATCTCGCGCCGCCCGTCGCAGAACACCAGTGCGTCATGGCCGTCCGCTTCGACCTCGATCGCGATCGCCGCGTCCGGGCTGGTGACCATCGGCCGGGCGAACAGGGCGTGAGCGTTGTTGGGCACCACCAGGATCGCCTCCAGGTCGGGCCACACGATGGGGCCGCCCGCGGAGAACGCCCACGCGGTGGACCCGGTCGGCGTCGCGACCAGCACGCCGTCGCATCCGAACGACGACACCGGCCGGCCGTCGACCTCCAGCACGGCACCCAACACGCCCAGCCGCGGGCCCTTCTCCAAGCTGGCCTCGTTGAGCGCCCACCCGCGGTCGACGATCCGACCCTCGACGCGCACGACGACGTCGAGAGTCATGCGTTCCTCGACGCGATAGTCGCGCTTGACGACGTGCTCGAGCACGGTGTCGATGTTGTCGGCCTCGGCCTCGGCGAGGAACCCGATGCGACCGAGATTGACTCCCAGCACCGGGATTTCGACGTTGCGCGCCAGTTCGGCGGCGCGCAGGAAGGTGCCGTCGCCGCCGAGGACGAGCACCAGTTCGCAACCTTCGGCGGCCCGGTCGTCGGCGTCGACCACCTCGATCTCGACTCCGAGCGCGCGCACATCATCGGGAGAAAGGTGCACCGGCCCGCGGTCGACGGCCTCAGCCGAGAGCACCTTCAGGCGAATTCCGTTGTCGCCAAGCACCTTCTGGACTCGTCGGGCCACTTCGGTTGCTTCGTCCCGGCCCGTGTGCACCACGAGGAGGATGGTGCGGACGGTGCTCATTGGGGCCCCTCCGCGACGGCTCGGCGCACCGCCTGCTCGAGCAGGTCGCCCTGCAGCGGTGCCTCGGTGCGGCTGCGCAACCGCAGGAAGTACTCGACGTTGCCCGACGGCCCGGGCAGCGGGCTCGCGGTGACGGCGACGGTATGCCAGTCCAGCTCGTCGGCCCGGCGCGCGACCGTCAGCACGGCGTCGGCCCGCAGGTCCGGATCGGTGACGACGCCACCGGCGCCCACCCGGTCCTTTCCGACCTCGAACTGGGGCTTCACCATCGGAACGATATCGGCGTCGGGTGACGCGCACGACGTCAGTGCCGGCAGCACTGTGGACAGCGAGATGAACGACAGATCGGCGACCACCAGATCGACCGGACCGCCAACGGCCTCGGCGGTCAGATCGCGCACGTTGGTGCGTTCCAACACCGTCACCCGTGGATCGGTGCGCAGCGCCCAGGCGAGCTGACCGTAGCCGACGTCGGCGGCGACCACCTCACGGGCGCCGCGGTCGAGCAGGACTTCGGTGAACCCGCCGGTCGATGCGCCGGCGTCCAGGCAGCGGCGGTCGTCGACCGCCACCTCAAAGGCATCGAGTGCGCCGATCAACTTGTGCGCGCCCCGGGAGACCCACGAGCGCTCGTCGGTGCCCTCGACGGTCAGGGACGCGGTGACCGTGACCGCGGTGGCGGGTTTGGCCGCGGGCATCCCGTCGATGCTTACGCGTCCGGCACCGATCAACTCGGCGGCCTGCTGCCGGGAGCGGGCCAAACCGCGTCGCACCAGTTCGGCGTCCACTCTCGCGCGCCGCGCCACGGGTCAGCCCTTCTCGACCGACTCGAGCGCCTGCACCAGCACGTCGTGGGCTTCTTCCAACCGTGCCGCGATGACGTCGATGTCGGCGTCGGCCAGGTCCCCAAGACCCGAGCCCTCCTGCGCGGGGTCGGGCAGGTCTGCCAGCAACTCCGCGATACGCGCGCGAATCTGATCGAGGTCCGTAGTCATGTCGGTGTTCACGCTAGTCGATTCGGCGCGCCAGCCAGGGACCACCGCTCCAAGGCCTGTTGCGCGGCGTCGTCACCGGCGCTCAGCGTGAACGCGGCGCCGTCAACCCCGGCGTCCCACACCGCGCCGGCGGTGGCGCGGATGACCGAGAGTGGGTCGTCGGTATCTCGGCCCGTGGAGTGCACGAAGACCGACTGCGGGTCTACGTCGATGCGCCACGCCGGGTGCGGGCCGATGCGCAGCGAGTCGGCCGGCGCGTACAGAGACCGCAGGTCGGCGGCCACGTAGTCCGGCCGCTCCGACGCCACGGCGCGGATCATGTCCTCGGCGGTGCTGACGCCGGTGAGGACCAGCAGGCTCGGCAGACCCGCGGCGTTGGCGCCGGCGATGTCGGTGTCGAGGCGGTCGCCCACCACCAGCGGAGTACCGAACTGACCGCGCGCCAACGCGTCGTTGAGCAGGGTCGGCTGCGGCTTGCCTGCCACCTGCGGCTCGTGTGCGGTGGCCGCGCGCAGCGCGGCCACCATCGAGCCGTTGCCGGGCAGCAGGCCGCGTTCGGACGGCAGCGTCAGGTCGACGTTCGCGGCCACCCAGAGAGCGCCGCTGCGGATCGCCAGCGCCGCCTCGGCGAGGTCGGCCCAACCCGTCTGCGGAGAGTGGCCCTGCACCACGGCGACGGGTCCGTCCGACCACCGCCGGACGGGCTTGAGCCCGACGCGCCTGACCTCGGCGGCCAACGCCTCGGTGCCCACAACGAGAACCATTGACGCGGGCCGCAATTGGGCGGCCAGCAGATTGGCCGCGCTCTGCGCGCTGGTGACCACATCGTCGGGTTCCGCGGCGAATCCCATCGCGTGCAGATGCTGTGCCACTTCTGCCGGGCCGCGCGATGCGTTGTTGGTGACGTAGAGGGTCCGGGCCTGCACGCCCGCCAGTGTCTCGACGGCGCCCGTGGTGGCCTCGTGGCCGCGGAAGACGGTGCCGTCGAGATCGAGCAGTAGACAATCGTGTTCGAGCGCAAGCATGCTCACGTCAGGTGAGCTCCGTGATGCGCTCTTCGGCATCGGTGACACCTTCGATGTCGGCGGCGGCGGCGGTGAGGAACCACTTCAGCGCGTCCTGGCTGCGGCCCAGCGCGAGCAACGTTTCGGCGTAGGTGTAGAACAGCCGCACGGCCGTCGGCCCGGTCCGCTTCGGATCCAGTTGCGGCGTCGACAGCACGGCGAGCGCCTGTTCGTGCTGACCCAGATCTGAGCGGGCGCCCGCCACCACGATCCGCAGTTCGTCGGCATCGTCCCCGGTGAGCTGCGCGGCTTCGGGGCCGCGTGCCAGCTCGATCGCCCGTTCGGGACGGCCGACACCGCGTTCACAATCGGCGATCAACGCCAACAGCGGCGACTTGCTGCCCATCCGGCGGGCGGCGCGAAGCTCGGCCAGCGCCTGCGCCCAGTCCCCGCATTGATAGGCGGCGATGCCGACGGCCTCACGAACGGCCGCGATCCGGCCGGACCTGGCGCGGGCGGCGCGGGCGTGTTCGAGCGCGGCCTGCGGATCCTCCTCGATCAACTCGCCGGCCGCGACCAGATGCTTGGCGACGAAGTCGGCGGTGAACTTGTCGAGGGTGGTCAGCTCCCCGCGAATCTCGGGTGAGAGTTGTTTAGCCTCAATACCTTCCGGTATCGGCGGACCCTCGTGCCGCCGCACGTCGGCATCGGGCTTCGGCTGCGACCGGCGAGCCCGGTTGGGGCCCGATGAGCGCGGCGCCGAACGCTGTGGGCGGTGCTCCTCGCCGCCCCTTCTGTCCTGAGCCACGTATGCCTTTCTACCCGATGACGCGACAAGTGAGAATTCGAAAGGAATTCGCAGGAAATAGAATTACCCCCCACGAAATTGTGGGGGGTAATCCTAATTTGTGTTCGGCGGTGTCCTACTTTTCCACCCGTGTTGGGTAGTATCATTGGCGCTGGCAGGCTTAGCTTCCGGGTTCGGGATGGGTCCGGGCGTTTCCCTGTCGCTATTGACCGCCGTAACTC